>NZ_CP029830.1:422500-722500 GCF_003233655.1 Azospirillum ramasamyi | reverse complement strand
CGCCGCCCCCTTCGGCACCATCAACGCGCTGTCGCTGGCCGGCCACCGCAAGGACGGCTCGCGCTGGGTGATGTTCTCCTTCTTCGGCGGCGGCTTGGGCGGCAACCCGGAGACGGACGGGCTGAACCATGCCAACAACCCGATCTCCACCGCCACCATCCCGCCGGTGGAAATCCTGGAAGCCGCATATCCGGTGATGTTCACCCAATGGGCGCTGCGCCCGGAATCCGCCGGGGCCGGCCTGCACCGCGGCGGGCTGGGCGCCGTCTACGAGATCGAGGCGCTGACCGACGCCGAGGCCTTCCTGCTGGGCGAGCGCGGCGTCTTCGCCCCCTTCGGCGTGGCCGGCGGCGCTCCTGCGGCGCTCAACCGCTTCACCTGGCAGAGCGACGAGGGCGAGAAGTCGCCGCCGCTCGCCTCCAAGGTCACGGACGTCAAGATCCGCGGCGGCCAGCGCGTGCGGCTGGAAACGCCGGGCGGCGGCGGCTGGGGCGACCCGAAGCGGCGCGATGCGGAGGCCGTCGCCCGCGACGTGCGGCTCGGCTATCTCGGCCGTGACGCCGCACGCAACGCCTATGGCGTGGCGCTGACCGAGGACGGCGCGCTCGACATCGCCGCCACCGCCGCCTTGCGCGAATCCCCCGCCGCCTGACGATTCTGGAATCCAAGACCATGAGCAACGGTATTTCCACGGGTGCCGCCAAGGGTGCCGCCAAGGGCGCTATCGTCGGCGTCGATGTCGGCGGCACCTTCACCGACCTGTTCCATTACGACGAGGCGCGCGGCAGCTTCCGCACCGCCAAGGTTCCCTCCAACCGCGGCGACGAGGCGGTCGGCTTCCTCGCCGGGCTGCAGAGCTTCGGCCCGGTCGCAGAACTGGGCTCCATCGTCCACGGCACCACCGTCGGCACCAACGCGCTTCTGGAGCGCAAGGGCGCCAAGGTCGGCCTGATCACCACCGCCGGCTTCCGCGACGTGCTGGAGATGCGCCGCCGCGACCGCCGCCACACCTGGGGCCTGTGGGGCGATTTCGTCCCCGTGGTCGACCGCGACATGCGTCTGGAGGTGGCGGAGCGCACGCTGGCCGACGGCACCGTCCGCACCGCAATCGACCCGGAGGAGGTTCGCGCTTGCGCCCGCCGGCTGGCCGAACAGGGGGCGGAGGCGCTCGCCATCGTCTTCATCAACGCCTACGCCAACCCGGCCAACGAGCTGGCGGCGCTGGAGGCGGCGCACGAGGTCTGGCCGAACGCCAACCTGGAATGCTCCTCCCGCATCCTGCCGGAAATCCGCGAGTTCGAGCGCACCTCCACCACCGCGCTGAACGCCTATCTCCAGCCGGTTGTCGGCAGCTATCTCGCCAAGCTCGACAACGCGCTGGCCGGGGAGGGCTTCGGCGGACGCTTCCACATCGTGCAGTCGAACGGCGGCGTGATGTCCACCGACACCGCCCGGCGCCTGCCGGTGCGCACCGCCCTGTCGGGGCCGGCGGCGGGCGTCATCGCCGCGGCGGCGATCGCCAAGGCGGCGGGCTTCCCCAACGTCATCACCGGCGACCTCGGCGGCACCAGCTTCGACGTGTCGCTGGTGGTGGAGGGGCAGACCATGCTGGCCGCCCAGACCACCATCGATTTCGGGCTGGTCGTCCGCACGCCGATGATCGAGATCACCACAATCGGCGCCGGCGGCGGCTCCATCGCCGGGGTGGATCCCGGCGGCATGCTGCAGGTCGGGCCGGAGAGCGCCGGCTCGCGGCCGGGGCCGGTCTGCTACGGCCAGGGCAACACCCGCCCGACCCTGACCGACGCCAACGTGCTGCTCGGCCGCATCAATGCGGAGCGTCCCATCGGCGGCAAACTGGCGCGGCTGGACGTCGACGCCGCCCGCAAGGCGATCGCCACCCATGTCGCCGAACCGCTCGGCATCGACGTCATGGCGGCGGCGGAAGCGGTGGTGCGCATCGCCAACAGCAAGATGGCCGGCGCCATCCGCCTCGTCTCCATCGAGCGCGGCCACGACCCGGCCAAATTCGCCGCCGTGCCCTTCGGCGGCGGCGGCGCGCTGCATGTCGGCGCGCTGATCAAGGAGGTCGGGTTGAAGGCGGCGCTGGTGCCGCGCTTCCCCGGCGTGACCTCGGCGCTCGGCTGCGTCATCGCCGACATCCGCCACGATCAGGTGCAGACGCTGAACCTGCCGCTGGCGGGGATCGACGCCGGATCGCTCGACCGCCGCATGGTGGAGGAAGCGGCATCCGCCCGCGCCGTGGTGGAATCCGCCGGCCTCAGCGTCGAGCGCATCGACCTCGTCTTCGAACTCGACATGCACTACATCGGCCAGACCCACACGGTCGCCGTGCCGCTGCCGGTGTCGGTCGAAAACGGCACGGCCGGGCCCACCACCGGGCCCACTACCGGGATCGACGAGGCCACCATCCGCGCCGCCTTCGAGCGCGCCTATCAGGCCTCCTTCAGCCGGCTGCTGCCGGGCGTCGGCGCCAAGATCGTCAACCTGCGCACCGCCGCCATCGGCCGCCGCCCGCATTTCGACCTCTCGGCCCTGGCCCCCGCGGCGGGCACGACGATGGAGGGCGCCCATGCCGGCTCACGCCCGGTGTGGTTCGACGGGGCCTGGCACGAGACCGCCGTCTACAACCGCCTCGACCTGCCGGTCGGCGCCGTCATCCAGGGTCCGGCGATCCTGGAGCAGCCGGACGCCACCACCGTCATCGATCCCGACCTCAGCGCCCGCGTCGACGGCTTCGGCAACGTCATCGTGGAAAGGAGCGCCCGATGAGCGGCACCGCGATTCCCATCGAACGCACCGCCCTGCTGGTCTGCGACCTGCAGAACGACTTCATCCACCCGGAAGGCGCCTATGGCCGCGCCGGGCAGACCGCGCCGGAGATCCTGGCGCTGCCGGAGCGGGTGAAGCCGCTGGCCGACCGGCTGCGCTCTCGCGGCGGCTGGGTGATCTCCACCAACTTCACCCTGGTGCCCGGCCGCGGCGGCGAGCCGATGATCTCCCCCCATCTGAAGACGCTGCGCCCCTTCCTCGCCAAGGGCGATTTCCGGCCCGGAAGCTGGGGGCACCGCACGGTGGACGCGCTGCAGCCGGTCGATGTCGAGGTGGAGAAGGTCGCCTATTCCGCCTTCTACATGTCGCGGCTGGAATGGGTGCTGCGGAAATGCGGGGTGGAGCGGCTGCTGGTCTGCGGCATCGTCACCAACGGCGGCGTCGCCTCGACCGTGCGCGACGCCCATGTCCGGGAGTTCGACACCATCCTGCTGGAGGACGGCTGCGCCGCCTTCAGCCGCGAGGTGCATGAGGTCTCCGTCGCCGCCCTGCGCCCGGTCTGCCGCGTGGCGACGGTCGCCGCGATGCTGGAGGAGGAGGCGCCCCCATGAGCCGCATCCTGCCCGCCGACGGCGTGGAGTTCGGGGTCACGGTTCCCGTCCTGGTGATCGGCGGCGGGGCCGCCGGCATGGTCGCGGCGCTGGCCGCCCACGAGCGGGGCGCCGGCGTGCTGGTGCTGGAGCGCGACGCGCTGCCCCAGGGCTCCACCGCCCTGTCGGCCGGGCTGATCCCGGCGCCGGGCACCCGCTGGCAGCGCGATGCCGGGATCGAGGACAGCCCGGAACGCTTCGCCGCCGACATCGTGGCCAAGGCGAAGGGCGAACCGGACCCGGCAGCGGTCGCCCGCGTCACCCAGGCCGTCGGACCGGCGCTGGAATGGCTGGCCGACCGCTACGGCCTGCCCTTCTCGGTGGTGGACAATTTCAGCTATCCGGGACACGGCGCCCGGCGCATGCACGGGCTGCCCAGCCGCTCGGGCGCCGAACTGATCGACCGCCTGCGCGGTGCGGTGGAGGAATCCGGCATCGACGTGCTGTGCGAGGCCCACGTCACCGCGCTCTATGCCGATGGGCCTCTGGTCCGCGGCGTGGAGATCACCCGCCCCGACGGCAGCGTCGAGCCGGTCGGCTGCGCTGCGCTGGTCCTCGCCTGCAACGGCTATGGCGGCAACAGGGCGCTGGTCGAGCGGCATGTGCCGGAGCTGGCCGACGCGCTCTATTTCGGCCATCCCGGCAACCAGGGCGACGCGCTGCTGTGGGGCGAGGCGCTGGGTGCCGCAACCCGGCATCTGTCGGGGCATCAGGGCCACGGTTCCGTCGCCCATCCCGCCGGCATCCTCGTCACCTGGGCGACGATCACCGAGGGCGGCGTGCAGGTGAACACCGGGGGCCGGCGCTTCTCCAACGAGGCGCAGGGCTATTCGGAACAGGCCGCGCTCGTGCTGCGCCAGCCCGACGGCATCGCCTGGACCGTGTTCGACGAACGGATCGCCGCCATCGCCCGCCAGTTCGAGGATTTCCGGCAGGCCGAGGCGATGGGCGCGGTGCTGACCGCCGACACCCCCGCGGAACTTGCCCGGCAGATGAGGATCGACGCCGACGCCCTCGCCGCCACGCTGGCCGACACCGACCGGCTGAAGACGGAGGGCGGAAGCGACGGCTTCGGCCGCAGCTTCGCCGGTTCGGCCCCGCTGGCGCCGCCCTACCGCGCCGTCCGCGTCACCGGCGCCCTGTTCCACACCCAGGGCGGGCTGGTCGTCGATGACGACGCGCGCGTTCTGGACGGCAGCGGCGCGCCGCTGCCCAACCTCTATGCCGCCGGCGGCGCCGCCTGCGGCGTCTCGGGATCCAAGGCGTCCGGCTATCTGTCCGGCAACGGCCTGCTGACCGCGGTGGCGCTCGGGCGCATCGCCGGTTCAGCCGCCGCAAGCGCCGCAAGGGAGGAAACCAGCCGATGACATCGCAGCCACGCAGCCTGTTCGAGAAGGTCTGGGACGCCCATGTCGTGGCGACCCGGCCCGACGGTCAGGCCCTGCTCGCCATCGACCGTCATTTCCTGCACGAGGGCTCCTTCCACGCCTTCGGCATGATCGACCATGCCGGCCGCAAGGTCCGCCGGCCGGAACTGACCTTCGCCGTCGCCGACCATTACGTGCCGTCGCACAGCCGGGCGAAGCCGATCGCCGACCCCGAGATCGCCAACATGGTGACGATGCTGGAGGCGAATGCCGGCCGCCACGGCCTGCGCCATTTCGGCCTGCACGATCCGGCGCAGGGCATCGTCCATGTGCTGGCGCCGGAACAGGGCTTGACCCTGCCCGGCCTGACCATCGTCTGCGGCGACAGCCACACCTCCACCCATGGCGCCTTCGGCGCGCTGGCCTTCGGCATCGGGGCGACCGAGGTGTCGCATGTGCTGGCGACGCAGACGCTGTGGCAGCGCCGGCCCAGGACCATGCGCATCACCGTGGACGGGGTTTTGGGGCCGCATGTGACGGCCAAGGATCTGATCCTGGCGGTGATCGCCGCCATCGGCGCCGACGGTGCCGCCGGCCATGTCATCGAGTATGCCGGCAGCGCCATCCGCGCCCTGTCGATGGAAGGCCGCCTGACCGTCTGCAACATGTCGATCGAGGCGGGCGCGCGGGCCGGCATGATCGCCCCCGACGACACCACCTTCGCCTGGATCGAGGGGCGGCATTACGCGCCCAAGGGCGCGCTGCTCGACCGGGCGGTGGCGCATTGGCGGACCCTGGCCAGCGACGCGGGCGCCGTCTTCGACCGCGAGGTGACGCTGGACGCCGCCGCCATCGCCCCGGCCGTGACCTGGGGCACCAGCCCGGAGACGGCGGTTCCGGTGACGGCGGCGGTTCCCGATCCCGCTGCCGAGGCCGACCCGGTGCGTGCCGGCCAGATGCGCAAGATGCTGGATTACATGGGCCTCGCCCCCGGCATGGCGCTGGAGGATGTGGCGATCGACCGCGTCTTCATCGGCTCCTGCACCAACGCCCGTTTGGAGGATCTGCGCGGCGCCGCCGCGGTGCTGCGCGGCCGGCGCGCCGTGGTGCCGGGTCTGGTGGTGCCGGGATCGGTCCCGGTCCGCCGGCAGGCCGAGGCGGAGGGGTTGGACCGCGTGTTCATCGACGCCGGTCTGGAATGGGGGGAGCCGGGCTGCTCCATGTGCGTGGGCATCAACGGCGATCTCGTTCCGGCGGGGGAGCGCTGCGCCTCTACCACCAACCGCAACTTCCCCGGCCGCCAGGGGCCGAACGCCCGCACCCACCTGATGAGCCCGGCGATGGCCGCCGCCGCCGCCGCGACCGGGCGGCTCACCGATGTCCGCAAGCTGGGAGCGTCGTAGAATGGAACCCTTCGTCACGCTGACCGCGCCGGCGGTGCCGCTCGACATCGCCAACATCGACACCGACCAGCTGCTGCCCGCCCGCTTCCTGAAGAAGCCGCGTAGCGCCGGCTACGGCAACTTCCTGTTCCATGACGAGCGCAAGCCGGGTTTCCCGCTGGACGACCCGGCCTATGCCGGCGCCCGCGTCCTGGTGACCGACCGCAATTTCGGCTGCGGATCCTCGCGGGAAGGGGCGGTCTATGCGCTGGTGGACGGCGGCTTCCGCTGCGTCGTCGCCCCCAGCTTCGGCGACATCTTCGCCGCCAACGCCGCCAAGAACGGCCTGCTCACCATCATCCTGCCGGAGGATGCGGCGGCGGCGCTGCGCCGCCAATTGCAGGAGGCTCCGGGAGCCGAGGTCATTGTGGACCTGCCGGCCCAGACCCTGACCGGCCCGGACGGGCGGGCGCTGTCCTTCGCCATCGACCCGTTCAAGAAGGAATGTCTCGTCGAAGGCCTGGACGACGTGGCGCTGACCCTGCGCCATCAGGATGCCATCGACGCCTTCGACCGGGCCGACGCCGAGGCCCGGCCCTGGGTGGTGCCGGGAGCCTGAGACGAGGCTCCCGGACCCTTTTGGTTCAGCGCGGCAGGGGCGTACCGTTGACCGCGTGATAGCTGCGGATCACCTGGCTGTCGTCCATCGTCCCCTCGCCGCGCCCGGAGGTCGCCAGGAACATCTGGTGGGCGACGGCGGCCAGCGGCAGGGCCGCCTTGGCGTCGCGCCCGGCCTCCAGCACGATGCCGAGATCCTTGACGAAGATGTCGACGGCGCTGGTGATGTCCGGCTCCGCCTCCAGCATGCGGGGACCGCGGTCCTTCAGCATCCAGCTCGATGCCGACGACCCGCTCATGATCTCCAGCAGGACCTTCAGATCCACGCCGACCTTGGCGGCCAGCGCGAATGCCTCCGCCACCACGGCGATGTGGACGCCGCACAGCAGCTGGTTGACGGTCTTCACCGTGGCGCCCTGCCCCGGCGTCCCGCCGACATGGAACACCTTGTCGCCCATGGCGGCCAGGACCGGGCGCACCCGCTCCACCGTCTCCGCCGGAGCCGCCGCCATGATCGACAGCGTGCCGGCGACGGCGCCCACCACCCCGCCGGAGACGGGAGCGTCGACGAAGCGGCGGCCCTCCGCCTCCACCCGCTCCGCCAGGGCGGCGACCGCGCCCGGCGGGCAGGTCGCCATCAGGATCACCGACGCGCCGGCCGGCAGGGCCTCCAGCGCGCCGTCGGCGAAGAGGGCGGCGTCGGCCTGGGCGGCATTCACCACCATCAGGACCAGCGCATCCGCCCCCGCCGCCGCGGCGGCGGCACTGGAGGCGCCCGTTCCGCCCGCGCCTTCCAGCGCCCGGACGCTCTCCGTCCGCACGTCGAAGCCCCGGACCTTGAACCCCTTCGCCAGCAGATTGCGCGCCATCGGCATGCCCATGGAGCCGAGGCCGATGAAACCGACTGTCGTCATCGTATGAACGTCCTTGGATAGAGGTGCTGCCGGATCAGTACAGGATCGTCGCCGGCACGTAGGACACCAGCCCCAGCACCGTCAGCGCCACCAGATAGAAGGGCCACAGCTCGCGCACGATGGCGCCGATGGGCTCGCGGGAAATGGCGGCGGAGATGAACAGGGTGGTGCCGATGGGCGGGGTGAACAGGCCGATGCTGAGATTGACGGCCATCATGATGCCGAGCTGGATCGGGTCCATGCCGATGGCGCCGCCGACGGCGACGAAGGTGGGGCCCAGCAGCAGGATCGCCGCCGGCAGGTCGAGGAACATGCCCACCACCAGCATGATCAGGTTCATCGCCAGGATGATCAGCCACGGCTCCTTCAGCACGCTTTCGGCGTAAGAGGCGACCGCGTTCGGGATCGCTTCGGTGATCAGCACATAGCCGACGAGGTTCGAGGCGGCGATGACCAGCATGACCACGCCCGTGGTCACCACCGTGGCCAGCAGCGCGGCATAGATGCGCTTCACCGTCAGGTCGCGGTAGATCAGCACGCTGACCAGCAGGGCGTAGGCGACGGCGATGACGCTGACCTCGGTCGGGGTGGCGATGCCGAAGCGCAGCAGCACCAGGATGAAGGCCGGCATCAGCAGCGCCGGCAGCGCCGTGACGGTTGCCATCCCCAGCGCCCGCAGACCGCCCTCGCTCTTCAGCAGGGGGAAATTGCGCATGCGGCCGCTGACATAGCAGACGACCATCATGCCGCCGGCCAGCATCAGGCCCGGCAGGATGCCGGCGAGGAACAGCGAGGCGATGGAGGCGTTCGACACCGCGGCATAGAGGATCAGCGGGATCGACGGCGGGATCAGCCCGGCGATCACCGACGACGAGGCGGTCGCCGCGGCGCCGAACGCCGCAGGATAGCCCTCGCGCTTCTGCCAGGGGATCAGCATGGAGCCGAGCGCCGACGCCTCGGCCACGGCGGAGCCGGACACGCCGCCGAAGATGGTGGAGCCGACGACGGTGACCTGCGCCAGCCCGCCGTGGAAGCGCCCGACCAGCGCCGCGGCGAAGCGAACCAGCTTCTGGCCCAGCGTGCCGCTCATCATCAGCGCGCCGGACAGGATGAAGAACGGGATCGCCAGCAGCGGGAAGCTCTGGGTCGGCTGGAACAGCTTGATGACCGCGATGACGGAAGGGACGGAGCCCATCGTCATCACGGCGGCCCCCGAACTGATGACCAGCGCATAGCCGACGGGGAATGAGAGAAGCAGAAGAACGGCGAAGACGGCGACCATCACGACGGTCATAGCTCTTCCTCCGACACATGGGCGCGGACGGACCGCGGATCCTCGGTGATCAGCAGGCGCAGGAAGGTGGTGACGGCGGTCAGCCCCACCCCGACGAAGCCGGCGATCAGCGCCAGATAGGCCCAGCGGGCGCTGACGCCCGTCACCGGGTAGACCTCGCTGCCGGTGATCTCGATGACGGCGAGGCCGATATAGGCGAGATAGAAGAAAGTCGCCGCGACCAGGAGCTGCATCGCCAGCAGCAGCGCCCGCGACGCCCTGCGCGGAAGCATGTCGAGCAGCAGCGTGACCGAGATATGCGCGCCCTTCTGCGCCGCCACGACCACGCCGCCCATCACCAGCCAGGGGAACAGCAGGTTCGGCATCTCGGACGGCCAGCCCATTCCCTGGGTGGTCAGGTAGCGGACCACGACCTCGCCCCCCAGCGACAGGAACAGCACGACCAGCGACAGGATCGACACGGCGGCGGCAGCGACGAAGATCGCGGCGTCGGCCGCCTGGAGAAGGGTGGCGGGAAATCCCGCCACCCCATGCTCCCGGTCGTGGGACACCGCCATCACGGCGCAGCCCCGGCCGCAGCCTCCTTGCGGACCAGCGCCACCAGCTCGGGGAACTGCTTCTCCCACTTGTCGTAGACCGGCTTGGTCTTGGCGACGAAGGGCGCCGGATCGACCGTGTTGAACTTGACGCCCGCGTCCTCCATCTTCGACCGCAGCTCCTGGTCGGCCTTGGCGGACATCTCGCGGTTCAGCTTGCCGGCCTCCGCCGCCGCCTCCAGCACCGCCTTCTGGTCGGCCTTCGACAGGGTGTCGAACACCATCTTGCTGGCCAGCAGCGGCGTCGCCTCATACTTGTGGCCGGTCAGCGAGATGTATTTCTGCACCTCGAAGAGCTTGGAGGAGTGGATGTTCATCAGCGGGTTCTCCTGCCCGTCGACCACGCCCTGCTGGAGCGCGATGTAGAGTTCGGAGAAGGCCAGCGGCGTCGGGTTGGCGCCCAGCGCCTTGAAGATGTCCACGGTCATCGGATCCGGCGGGGTGCGGATCTTCACGCCCGCCAGATCCTCCGGCTTGGCGATCGGGTGGACATTGTTGGAGGTGTGGCGGATGCCGTTGTCCCACATCGCCAGCAGCACCAGACCCTTGGTCTTCGACGCATCGTCCAGCTTCTTCGCCACCGGGCCGTCCAGCACCTTCCAGGCCTGCGGCAGCGACTGGAACAGGAAAGGCAGGCCCAGCACGGCATATTCCGGCACGACGCCGGAGGTGGTGCCCTGCGAATTGGCGCTGAAGGCCAGCGTGCCCAGGCGCATGCTGGTCAGCGCCTCCACGTCGTCGCCGTACTGGGCGCTGCCGCCGACCTCGACCTTCACCCGTCCGTCCGTCTTCTGGGCGACGAGTTCCGCGAACTTCAGCGAGGCTTCCGCCTTCGGGTTGCCGGGAGCCGCGTTGTGGGCCAGACGCAGGACCTGCTGGGCCCAGGCGGCGGGCGATGCGACCAGGGCGGTTCCCACCATCAGCGACAAGAGCAGCTTCTTCATCGGATTCCTCTCCCTATGGACGTTTGTTGGTTGATCAGGCGTGATCAGGTCGGATGAACGTTCGTCTTAGAGCCAGCCCTTGATGCTGGCCACCATGGCGTCGGTGGAAATGCCATAGAGGTCGTGCAGGGTCGGCAGGGCGCCGGCCTTCAGGAATTCGTCGGGCAGACCGATCTGACGGAAGACCGGGGCCACGCCGGCGCGCAGCAGGGTGCCGGCCACCGCCTCGCCCAGCCCGCCGATGACGGTGTGGTTTTCCGCCACCACCACCATGCGGCCGGTCCGCGCCGCTTCGCGCAGGATGGTCTCGGTATCGAGCGGCTTGATGGTGGGGACGTGCAGCACCGCGACGCCGACCTTGTCGGCCTCCAGCCGCTGCGCCACCTCCAGCGCCCGCATCGTCATGATGCCGGAGGAGATCACCAGAACCTCGGCGCCGTCGCGCAGCAGCTTGGCCTTGCCGAGTTCGAACTTGTAGTCGTACTCGTCCAGCACCAGCGGAACGTTGCCGCGCAGCAGCCGCATGTAGACCGGACCGTTATGCGCGGCCATGGCCGGCACCGCCTGCTCGATCTCGTGGGCGTCGCAGGGGTCGATCACCACCATGTTCGGCATGGCGCGCATCAGCGCCAGATCCTCCGCCGCCTGATGGCTGGGGCCGTAGCCGGACGTCAGGCCCGGCAGGGCGCAGGCGATCTTGACGTTGCGGTTCTCCTCCGCGATCGTCTGGTGGACGAAATCGTAGGCCCGGCGCGAGGCGAAGACGGCGTAGGTGGTGACGAAGGGCATCATGCCCTCATGCGCCATGCCCGACGCCGCACCCATCAGCAGCTGTTCGGCCATGCCCATCTGATAGAAGCGGTCGGGATAGGCCTGGGCGAAGATGTGCAGGTCGGTGTATTTGGCGAGATCGGCGGTCATGCCGACGATCTCCGGCCGCTGCTTCGCCAGCTCGACCAGCGCATGGCCGAAGGGGGCCGGCTTGGTCCGCTGCCCTTCCGCCGCGATCGAGGCGATCATGGCGGAGGTCTTCAGGCGCGGCTTTGCGGTGGTGTTTGCAGCGGTGCTCATGCGGTCCTCCCGGCGTCGAGCGCGTCCAGCGCCAGCTGCCATTCGTGCGCGTCGACGCGGATGAAGTGGTTCTTTTCGCGGGCTTCGAGGAAGGGCACGCCCTTGCCCATCTTGGTGTCGCAGACGATCATCCGCGGCTTGGCCTCGGGGTGCGACTTGGCGGCGTCGAAGGCGGCCACCACGGCGTCCATGTCGTTGCCGTCCACCCGCTGGACGAACCAGCCGAAGGCTTCCAGCTTGTCCACCAGCGGCTCGAAGGCCATCACCTGGGTGGACGGGCCGTCGGCCTGCTGGTTGTTGACGTCGACGATGGCGATCAGGTTGTCGAGCTTGTAATGGGCGGCCGACATGATGGCCTCCCACACCGACCCCTCGTCCAGTTCGCCGTCGGAGAACAGGGTGTAGACGCGGCTGGCGGAGTTCTTGCGCTTCAGGCCCAGCCCGATGCCGACCGCGATGCCGAGGCCGAGGCCGAGCGAGCCGCCCGACATCTCCATGCCCGGCGTGTAGCTGGCCATGCCCGACATCGGCAGGCGGCTGTCGTCGCTGCCGTAGGTCTCCAGCTCCTCCGCCGGGATGATGCCGGCCTCGATCAATGCCGCGTAGAGCGCGATGGCGTAATGGCCGTTGGACAGCAGGAAGCGGTCGCGCCCCTCCCAGTGCGGGTCTTCCGCCCGGTAGGTCATGGCGTGGAAGTAGGAGACCGCCAGAACGTCGGCGATGTCGAGGGCCTGGCCGATATAGCCCTGCCCCTGCACCTCGCCCATCAGCAGGGCGTTGCGGCGGATGCGGTAGGCGCGTTCGGCCAGCGGCACATTGTGCCCCAGCGGGGTGGTGTCGAGTGCGATGTCCACGGGGGGTGTCTCCAGCATTTCGGGATCAGTGGATCAGCATGCCGCCGTTGACGTCGAGCGTGGCGCCGGTGATGTAGGAGGACAGCTCCGAGGCCAGGAACAGGCAGGAGCGGGCCACATCCTCGGCGTCGCCCAGGCGGTTCAGCGGGATGCCCTTCAGGATTTCCGCCCGCAGCTCGTCGGTCAGCTTGCCGCCGGTGATGTCGGTCTGGATCAGGCCGGGCGTCACCGAATTGACGCGGACATTGTCCGACCCCAGTTCGCGCGCCATCGCCTTGGCGAGACCCAGCACGCCGGCCTTGGCCGCGCTGTAGTGCGGGCCGCCGAAGATGCCGCCGCCGCGCTGCGCCGAGACGGACGAAATGCAGACGATGGAGCCGGACTTGCGCTCGCGCATGTGGGGAACGACCGCCTGGCTCATGTACAGCGTGCCGCGCAGGCTGACGTCGGTCACCGCCTCGTAGTTCTTCGGGCCGATGTCCATGAACTTCAGCGGCTGGGTGATGCCGGCGTTGTTGACCAGCACGTCGATGCGGCCGAACTCCTCCACCACGCGGTTGGCGGCGGCGAAGCAGGCGTCCCGGTCGGTCACGTCGCAGGCGAAGCCGCGATGCGCCTCGCCCAGTTCGGCGGCGGCTTCGGCCGCCTGCGCGCCGTCGAGGTCCAGGATGATCGCGCGCCCGCCATGCAGCGCGAAAAGCCTCGCGGTCGCCCGGCCGATGCCGCGGCGCGACGCCGCGCCGGTGATCACGCAGACCTTGTTGGACAGCAGCATGCTCGCTCCCTTTTATCGAAGCAGGCTCCGCCGTGGCGGCCCTGTGGATGCCGCGACGGAGCGCAGGTTTCGCTCGGTTGTGGTGATTTCGCTGCGGCCGGCAGATGATTCGTCCAGCCGATGATTGAAGTGATCCTATGGGCTTGAGATGAATTCGACAAACGAATAAGATTGCTCATCGATGAAACAAATTCATCTGAATGGCGCGATGCGGAAACGGGTTTCAATCAAGGCTTTGCAAGCGTTCGAGGCTGCCGCGCGGCTGGGTTCCTTCGCGACTGCGGCGGAGGATCTCGGGCTGACGCCGTCGGCGATCAGCCACCAGGTGAAAATCCTGGAGGAACAGCTTGGCTTGCCGCTGTTTCATCGGGTGCACCGTTCGGTTGCGTTGACCGATGCCGGGCGCAGTTTCGCCACCGAGATCATCGGCGCCTTCGCCCGGATGGAGACCGCCATCCGCAACGTCACCACATCCAACAGCGGCACCGAGATCCTCACCGTCCGCTCGATGCCCAGCTTCGCCACGCAATGGCTGATGCCGCGGCTGAACCGGGTGAAGGCCCTGCATCCCGCCATCGACATCCGGCTGCGGGCCTCGGTCTCGCCCATCGACCTCACGGCGGGCGCGGTGGACGTGGACATTCGCTACAACCCCGGCCCGCCGCCGGCCGGCTGCATGCTGGAGCAGTTCCCGGAGGACGTCATCGTACCGATGTGCTCGCCGGCACTGGCGAACGGGCTGATCCCGATCCGCGAGCCGAAGGATCTCAGCCGCCACATCCTGATCCATTCGGAGATCAACATCGTGGGCTGGCGCGACTGGGCGCGCAAACATCGCGGCGTGCAGCTGGACATGGACCGCGGCCTGCGCTTCGACCGCTCCTTCATGGCGATCAACGCGGCGGTGAACGGCATGGGGGTGTGCCTGGACAGCCTGCTTCTCGCCCGGCAGGAGCTTCAGTCCGGCCAGCTGGTCGTCCCCTTCCCCACCCGCGGCCTGCGGGCGCAGGGGCATGGCTTCGTCACGCTGAAATCGACCGCCGACCTGCCGAAGATCAGGCTGTTCCGCCAATGGCTGTTCGGCGAACTGGACGCCGGCCGCCAGTGGGAGGAGCAGTATCTCGACTCGCTCGGAACGCCCGCCGCCGGGGACTGACCCCGGAGGGCGGGCCGGGCCGCCGAACCTCCCGCCGCGAGGGGCGGGGGGCCGTCACCCCATAGGGGGCATGCGGTCGATCAGCTTGTCCAACGTGATGGGATAGTCGCGCACGCGCACGCCCGTGGCGTTGTAGACGGCGTTGGCGATGGCGGCGCCGACGCCGCACAGCCCCAGCTCGCCGACCCCCTTCGCCTTCATCGGCGACGACATCGGGTCGGTCTCGTCCAGGAAGATCACCTCCTGGTGCGGGATGTCGGCATGGACCGGCACCTCGTAGGCTGCGAGGTCGTGGTTGACGAAGAAGCCGCCGCGGGTGTCCACCGCCAGCTCCTCCATCAGCGCCGCCCCCACCCCCATGGTCATCGCGCCGATCACCTGGCTGCGCGCCGACAGCGGGTTCAGGATGCGGCCCGCCGCGCAGACGGCCAGCATCCGCCGCACGCGGATTTCCGCCGTCGCGGCATCGACGCCGACCTCGACGAAATGCGCGCCGAAGGTCGATTGCTGGGCCTTCTTGTCGAGGTCGCCATATTCGATGGCGTCCTCCGCCGCCAGTTCGCCGCCGCCGGCCGCCTGGGCCAGCGGCGCGCTGCGGTTGCCCGACAGCACCTGCCCATCCGCGAACTGCGCGTCCGCCGAATTGAAGCCCAGCTTCTGCGCCACCGCCTCGCGCAGCTTCACGCAGGCGGCATAGACGCCGGCGGTGGAGTTGTTGGCGCCCCACTGCCCGCCCGACCCGGCCGATGCCGGAAAGCCGGAATCTCCGAGCCGCACCACGACCTTGTCCAGCCCGACGCCCATCATCTCCGCCGCGGTCTGGGCGATGATGGTGTAGCTGCCGGTGCCGATGTCGGTCATGTCGGTTTCGACCGTCACCACGCCCCGCTTGTCCAGCCGCACCCGCGCCGCCGATTTGGTCAGCAGGTTGTTGCGGAAGGCCGCGGCCATGCCGACGCCGACCAGCCAGCGCCCGTCGCGCACCCGCCCCGGCTCGACGCTGCGCTTGCTCCAGCCGAAGCGCTCGGCGCCGGTGCGCAGGCATTGCACCAGCTGGCGCTGGGAAAAGGGCCGCTCCGGCTTTTCCGGGTCGACCTGGGTGTCGTTGAGGATGCGGAACTCGACGGGATCGATCTTCAGCCGCTCCGCCATCTCGTCCATGGCGATCTCCAGCACCATCAGGCCCGGCGCCTCGCCCGGCGCCCGCATGGCGTTGCCTTCCGGCAGGTCGAGATGGGCGAGCCGCGTCCCGCTCAGCCGGTTCGCCCCGGCATAGAGCAGGCGCGTCTGGTCGGTCGCCGTCTCCGGCTTGCCGTCGGGCAGGTTGCCGGACCAGCTTTCATGGGCGATGGCGGTGATCCTGCCGTCGGGGGTGGCGCCGATGCGCACCCGCTGGATCGTCGCCGGCCGGTGGGTGGTGTTGTTCGCCATCATCGGCCGCGGCAGCGCCACCTTGACCGGCCGCCCGGCCGCCTGCGCCCCCAGGGCCGCCAGCAGCGTGTCGGCACGCAGGAACAGCTTGCCGCCGAAGCCGCCGCCGACGAAGGGGGAGATCACGCGGACCTTCTCCTTCGGCATCTCCAGCGTCGCGGCCAGATCGGTCGCCGCCCAGTCGATCATCTGGTTGGAGGTCCACACCGTCAGCCGGTCGCCCTGCCAGGCGGCGATGCTGGCATGCGGCTCCATCATCGCGTGGGTCTGGTCGGGCGTGCTGTAGGTTTCGTCCAGCTTGACCGGCGCGGCGGCGAAGGCGGCGGCGAAGTCGCCGACGACGGAGTCCTCCTTCCTGTGCTCCTCCCCATCGCCCATGGCGTCCCTGGCGCGGGCGAGATCGAAGGCGCCGTCGGCCTTCCGGTACTCGACGCGGACGAGGTTCGCCGCGGCGCGCGCCTGCTCGAAGCTCTCGGCGACGACCAGGGCCACGGCCTGATGGTAATGGTCGATCTCCGGCCCGGCCAGAAGCGGAGCGACGTTGCGCTTGCCCTTGCCGAGCTTGCCCGCGGTCTCATGGGTGACGACGGCGAGCACGCCCGGCGCGGCCTTCGCCTCGTCCACCGACAGGGACGCGATGCGGCCCTTGGCGATGCCGGCGCCGACGGCATAGCCATAGGCCTGGTTCGGCACCACGTCGTGGCGTTCATAGGCGTAGGGCGCCGTTCCGGTGGTCTTCAGCGGCCCGTCGATGCGGCTGGTCGGCTTGCCGACGACCTTCAGCTGGTCGATCGGGTTGGTGGCGGCGGGGGTGTCGAACTTCATGGCTCAGCCTTTCGCTTCGGCCAGGACGGAGCCGAGCGTTCGCTCGACCAGCGGCAGCTTGAAGGCGTTCTCCGGCGTCGGCTTGGCGCCGTCCAGCAGTTGCGCCGTGACGGCCTTGGCCCCCTTGGGCATTTCGGCCTCCGCCGCCTCGACGCGCCACGGCTTGTGCGCGACGCCGCCCAGCGCCACCCGCCCGTTGCCGTCCGGCTGAACCACCGCCGCGACGGCCACCAGCGCGAAGGCGTAGGAGGCGCGGTCGCGCACCTTGCGATAGATGTGCGTGCCGCCGACCGGGCGCGGCAGGGTCACCGCGGTGATCAGCTCGCCCGGCTCCAGCACGGTTTCGATGTGCGGGGTGTCGCCGGGCAGGCGGTGGAACTCGGCGATCGGGATGCTGCGGGCGGCGCCGTCCGGCCGCACCGTCTCCACGGCGGCGTCCAGCACGCGCATCGCCACCGCCATGTCGCTGGGGTGGGTGGCGATGCAGGCTTCGCTGCCGCCGATCACCGCAAGCTGGCGGCTGTAACCGCCGATGGCGGCGCATCCGCTGCCGGGCCGCCGTTTGTTGCAGGGCTGGGCGGTGTCGTAGAAATAGGGGCAGCGGGTGCGCTGAAGCAGGTTGCCCGCGGTGGTCGCCTTGTTGCGCAGCTGGCCCGAAGCCCCGGCGAGCAGCGCCCGCGACAGAACCCCGTAATCGCGCCGCACCCGTTCGTCGGCGGCGAGGTCGGTGTTGCGCACCAGCGCGCCGACGCGCAGCCCCCCGTCCGGGGTCGGCTCCACCTTGTCCAGCGACAGGCCGTTGACGTCGATCAGATGGACCGGCGTCTCGATCTCCAGCTTCATCAGGTCGAGCAGGTTGGTGCCGCCGGCGATGAACTTGGCGCCGGGGGTGCGGGCGGCGGCGGCGGCGGCTTCGGCCGGGCTGCCGGCGCGTTCGTAGCTGAAGGGCCTCATGCCTCCCTCCCGGCGACCTCGGTGATCGCGTCCACGATGTTGGAATAGGCGCCGCAACGGCAGATGTTGCCGCTCATCCGCTCGCGCAGCTCGTCGGCGGTCAGCCTCGGCGCCGCCATCAGGTCGGCGCTGACATGGCTGGGGATGCCGGCCTCGATCTCCTTCAGCACGGCGACGGCCGAACAGATCTGGCCGGGCGTGCAATAGCCGCACTGATAGCCGTCATGCTTCACGAAGGCGGCCTGCATCGGATGCATCCGGTCGGGCAGGCCCAGCCCTTCGATGGTCGTGATGCTGTCGCCCTGGTGCATCACCGCCAGCGACAGGCAGGAGTTGATCCGCCTCCCGTCGAGCAGAACGGTGCAGGCGCCGCATTGCCCGTGGTCGCAGCCCTTCTTCGGGCCGGTCACCTGCAGATTTTCGCGCAGCGCGTCGAGCAGGGTGGTGCGGGTGTCCAGCGTCAGGTCATGGCTGCGGCCGTTCACCGTGAAGGACACGGTCGAGGTGACGGGTGCCGGCGTCTGTTGCGGGGCGGCGTCGCCGATGGCCGCTTCGGCCGGCACCGGGAAGCTTCCCGCCGTCAGCGCGATGGTCGCCGCGGTTCCCATCAGGACTCCGCGCCGTGTTACGTCCAGGTCGCCGGGCTGGTGCATCGCGTGCTTCCCTCCTGTCGTCAAAGCCATGCCCGTCGGCCGCGAAAAAGGTCCGCCCCGCTTCGCTTCCGCCAACGCGCATCCACACAAGCTGGATCGCGCCGGCCGGACGATCAGCCCCCAATTCGCGATAGAGCCTATAAGTTCAGATCATGAAACAACGCCGGCCCGCCGGGGTTACGCCGGGTTGCGGATTTTTCGTGCCCGGCGGTGCAATCAACGAGTCTGGCAACGAGCCGGGCCGCGGCAAGGCCGGTGTCATGTACGGCCCCATGAGGCCGGGCCCTCCTGGGAGTGGACACATGAACATCGACCGCATCGTCATGGCCTTCGCCGGAATCGTCATCCTGGCAGGCCTCGTGCTGTCGCATCCTCACAGCATGGCGTGGCTGCGGCCACCCGCCTTCGTCGGCGCGAACATGCCGCAGGCCGCCTTCACCTGATTTCCGCTCTCGTCAAAGGACAACGATCATGCACAAGGACTGGCCGGATATGACCGGCGAGCTGTCCGGCGCCATCCGCGAACTGCGCGGCGGCGCGCCGGAGGTGATGAGGGCCTTTTCCGGCATCGCCCAGGCCGCGCTGAAGGCAGACGCGCTCGACACCAAGACCAAGGAACTGATCGCCCTGGCCATCGCCGTCGCCATCCGCTGCGACGGCTGCGTCGGCTTCCATGCCGAGGCCGCGGTGAAACAGGGCGCCACCCGCGAGGAGGTGATGGAGACCATGGGCATGGCCGTCTACATGGGCGCCGGCCCCTCCGTCATGTATGCGGCCCAGGCGCTGGAGGCCTATGACCAGTTCACGGAAAAGGCCAAGTCCACCGCCTGACCGGAGCGGGCGCCGCCCTTCAGCCCCCGATATAATGCGGCATCAGCTTGGCCTGATCGCCGACCCAGACGCTGCAGCGGCTGTCCTGGTTTCGGAAGAAATAGACCTTGCCGGGCTGGCGCCTGTTCTGCGGATCGACCAGATTGGCCCCGCCGGAAAAGGCGACGCCATAGCGGAAATCCGGCGTCGCCGCCCAATAGAGGCCGTCGATCTCCTGCAGGAAGGCGCCGCGCCGGCACAGCTGCGACAGGGTGCGGTCGAAGGTGGCGAGGCCGTTCAGCCCTTGCGGCAGGGCGTAGACGCGGCGGCTTTCGGTGCGGCGCGGGCGCGGCTGGTAGCCCGGCGGCGGGGGCTCGTAGGCGCGGAAGGGCGGGCGCAGATGGCCGGGATCGGTGCGGTCGGTGGGCAGCACCTCCTGCGCTCCGGCGGACAGCGGCAGGAAGAGGATTGGCGGCAGGCGGCCGCGCACGCGCGCGGCCTCCACCATGCGGACGCCGCCGACGCCGTACAGTTCGGTGGAGACGAGGTCGGCGGCGATCTGGCCGGCGTTGGGGTGGTTGGTCGGGTTCTCGAACGGCAGAACGGCGACGGTGGCGCCGGCCGGCGGCGCGGTCCCCGGCTGGGCGAAGTCGCGGCTGTTGATCTGCCCGACGTTGCACCCCGACAGCAGCAGCCCGGCCAGCAGCAGCCCGCTGCAAGCCCGTATTCCCTTGGCTTTCATCCCCACAGCCGCCGGTCCCATCGCGTCACGCATCCCCATTCCGCCGTTTCCCTTCCTTCAACCATGAAGACGTTGACACACCGTCAGTAACGCCGGACCAGAGTGACACCCGCGCTGTTCACCGCGCCGGCCGTGCCGCGCGCGGTGGAACGGGCATGGGCGGCGCGGATCTCCGGTTCCAGCCAGTCCGCCGGCTCCCAACCCAGGAAAACCGCGCCCTGCGGCCCGCTGCGCCCCGCCGGTCGTAGGCGTAGCCGAGCTGCGCGGCATAGCGGACATAATCGGCAACATGGTCCTCGGCATTGATATGGAGCGCGTGGACCTCGCGCGTCGCGGCCGGCAGCGGGACATAGGTCCGTCCGTCCGCGTTCTGCCGTTCCTCGCGATGGCCGACATACTCGGCGTCCAGCTCATAGGCGACGCCGGCGAGCGGCCCGGCGGCATTCAGGGTGTAGCGCAAGGAGCCTTCCACCGTGGCGCTGCGCGCCAGATCGGCGGCATCGGCCGGTCATGGACCAGCCCGGCCTCCAGCCGGGAGCGTGCGCCATGGAAGGGTTCCAGCCGGCCGTCGGCGCGCTGGGCGGCATCGACATCCACTTCGCGCCGCTCCAGCCCCCAGGTCAGGCTGGTGGAGCGGCCAAGTTCCTGCACGCCGCGGAGCCGCGCGATGCGCTGCATGTCGGCGTCGCGCACATGCTGCCAATCGACATCGAGGCGCACGCGGTCGGCGTTCGCGTACAGAAGCAGCGCCTCGTCCGGCTTTCCGGTCGCGGTCAGGGCGACGTCGCCGACCGTCACCGGCACGGCCGGGGGCAGGTTCTCGCGCTTGCCCGTGGACGGATCGTCAAGTACCCGGACCTCATGCCCGGCGGCGAGCAACCGCTCGATCAGGTGCGAGCCGATGAAACCGCAGCCGCCGGTGACCAGATAACGCGCCATCGTTGCGGCTCCCCCGCTTTTGCGTGTGAGTGGGGCTCTTACGCAAGAACTGGGATGGCGGATCTCATGCCGCTCGCGGAAATCGCTGAAATCGGGCGCCGCCTGTCCGAATCCGCTCAGGCGGCGGTCAGGAAACCGGCGACGGCGGCCTGGAATTCCTTGGGCTTGATCGGCTTGGAAACATGGCCGTCGAAGCCCGCTTCGGCCAGCCGGCGCTTGTCGGCGGGGGTGGCGAGGTTGGTCACGGCCAGCACCGGGGTCGGGGCGAGGTCGCCATCGGCGCGGATCTGCTTGATCAGCTCCAGCCCCGACAGGCCGGGCATCACGATGTCCATCACCACGAGATCCGGGGCCGATTCGCGCATCAAAGACAGGACGGAGGTCGCGTCGGACGCCTCGACGACGGCGAAGCCGGCTTCCTCCAGACACCGGACGAAGAGCTTGCGCATCAGCACATTGTCTTCGACCACCAGGATCGTCCGGGTCCTATCGACCGTATCCACCACCATCTCGTCATCCGGCCCTTGGTTCCGCGCCCCCATGGCGGACCCCGCGGCGCAGACCGGCGCGCGGGACCGCACACGGCATGTCCGCGCGGGATTTAACAAAAGAGTTCCGTGTCTACGGCTTTTGGTTTCGCCGGTCAAGCCGCCCCCGGCTTTGGTGAAGGGCGCTTTCACTTATGCCGTGCAACCTGCCGCAGCAGCGCCATGAATATTGGGCTGCGCTTTCCACTGGCGCGACCGGTCCGGTTGAGGCCATCCTCCCGTCAAAGCCGGGGATCGATCTTCCGCAAGATCATCCGGGGAACCATCCGGGTCCGCTTATCAGGGAGACAGAGCATCATGACAGCGCCCTTCATCCTCTACGGCAACGTGAATTCCCAGCCGGCGACCCGCGTGGCACTGTTCTTCCGGCTGGCCGGCATCCCGTTCCAGTACCGGCATGTCGATCTTCGCACAGGGCAGCAGAAGTCGCCGGAATACCGGGCGATCAACCGCTTCGGCCGGGTGCCGACGCTGGTGCATGGCGACCATTCGATTTCCGAATCCAGCGTGATCCTGACCTATCTGGCCGAACAGACCGGGCGGTTCGGCGGCCGCGACGACGCCGAGAAGCTGCGCATCGCCGAATGGCTGAGCTGGCTGGCCGACGTGCTTCTGCCGGTCCAGCGGGCGCGGGCCGTGCGCAAGTTCAACGGCGACACCAACGCCCTGCCCTGGCTCGACGCCTCCGCCGCCAGCGGCATGAAGCTGTTCGACGAGCATCTGGCCGGCCACAGCTTCATCCAGAGCGAACGGCTGACCATCGCCGACATCTTCGCCTTTCCCTGGATCGACCTGCTGAACGAATCCGCCATCGAGGCGACGGACTACCCCAACGTCCAGGCCTGGGCCGACCGCATCCGCGCGCAGCCCGGCTACAAGCCGCAGTACGAGTTGATGCCGTCGGCGGATGCGGAGTGCTGAGGCAGGATTCTAGCTCCGCGTGTCGTCGATCACCTTGCCGTCGTTGGGCAGGCTGCCCGGCGGCACGAACTCCACCGCCCCCTTCAGCTTGGTGACCGAGGCCAGCGTTTCGCGGATGGCGGCGGCGAGTTCGTCAGCGGGCTCCTCCGCTTCGCAGCGCAGCGTCATGGTGTCGCTGGCATCCTGGCGCCCGACGACGAGACGGCCGCGGGAAAGCTGGGGATGGCGGCGCAGCACCTCGGCGACCTGTCCGGGATGCACGAACATGCCCTTGACCTTGGTGGTCTGGTCGGCCCGGCCCATCCAGCCCTTCAGCCGCATGTTGGTCCGGCCGCAGGGGCTGGGTCCGGGCAGGACGGCCGACAGGTCGCCGGTGGCGAAGCGGATCAGCGGATAGGCCGGGTTGAAGATGGTCACCACCACCTCGCCCACCTCGCCGTCGGGTACCGGGTCGCCGGTGCCGGGGCGGACGATCTCGACGATGCATCCCTCGTTCACCACCAGACCCGCCCTTGCGGCGGTCTCGTAGGCGACGATGCCGAGGTCGGCGGTGCCGTAACTCTGGAAGACCTGCAGCCCGCGCGCCTCGTAGAAGGCGCGGGCGTCGGGCAGATAGGGACCGCCCGACACGGCGGCGATGCAGATGGAGGAGACGTCGAGCCTCAGCGCGTCGCCCTTCTCCAGGACGATCTTCAGGAAATCGGGCGTGCCGATATAGCCGCGCGGCTTGAGGCTGGCGACGACCTGCGCCTGCATCTCGGTGTTGCCGGTGCCGGCGGGGATGACGGCGCAGCCGATGGCGTGCGCGCCCGTCTCGAACATCGAGCCGGCGGGAGTCAGATGATAGGCGAAGCAGTTGTGGGCGAGGTCGCCGGCGCGGAAGCCGGCGGCGAACAGCGCGCGGGCGCTGCGCCAGGGATCGGCGCCGTAGGGCTCGGGATCGTGGATCGGGCCGGGCGAGGCGAAGACGCGGGCCAGCCGCCCGATCTCCACCGCCGCCAGACCGCCGAAGGGCGGATCGGCCTGCTGCAGCGCGATCAGGTCGGCCTTGCGCGTCACCGGCAGGGTGGCGAGCGAGGCGCGGTCGTGGATCGCCGACGGGTCGATATCGGCCAGCAGCCGGCGGAAATAAGGGGCGGCGTCCCTGGCATGGTGCAGATGGGCGGGCAGCGCCGCGAACTGCTCGGCCTCGCGCCGGTCGGAGGAACGGGTTTCGAGGTCGTCGTAGAAATCGGTCATGGTCGTTCGTCCGTTCAGGGGTCGGCCGAGGTGACGCGGGGGAGGGAGCAGGTGCTGATGCGGGAAAGCGGCGGCAGTCCCCGCCCCCGCCCAGTTCTCGCACAAAGCTGCGCTTTGTGCTGACGCGACAGGCGGACCGAAGGTCCGCTGAGAGCGGGGAGGGTCAGGATGGGGGCGAAAGCCGTGGCGGCATCGGCAGCCGACGCCTCGCCACCCCCGTCAAATCCAGCGCTTGCGCCGCTTGAAGCTCTTGAGATTCTTGAAGCTCTTGCGCTCTTCGTTGCCGCCGCCGAGGTAGAATTCCTTCACGTCCTCGTTGTTGCGCAGCTCTTCGGCGGTGCCGTCCAGCACGACCTTGCCGTTCTCCATGATGTAGCCGCGGGTCGCGGCCTGCAGCGCCATGCGGGCGTTCTGCTCCACCAGAAGGATGGTGACGCCAAGATCCTTGTTGATCTGCTGGACGATGCTGAACACCTCCTTCACCATCAGGGGCGACAGGCCCATGCTGGGCTCGTCCATCAGGATCAGCTTCGGCCGGGCCATCATCGCGCGGCCGATCGCCAGCATCTGCTGCTCGCCGCCGGAGAGGTAGCCGGCAAGGCCGGTGCGCTCCTTCAGGCGGGGGAAATAGCTGAAGACCATGTCCAGGTCGTCCTTCACCCCGCCGTCGCGGCGGGTGTAGGCGCCGAGCCGCAAATTCTCCAGGCAGGTCATGTCGGCGATGATACGCCGCCCCTCCATCACCTGGAAGATGCCCTTGCGGACGATCTGGTCGGGGTCGATGCCGTTGATGCGCTCGCCGGCGAAGGTGATGTCGCCGCGGGTGACCTCGCCGTCCTCGGTCTTCAGCAGGCCGGAGATCGCCTTCAGGGTCGTCGACTTGCCGGCGCCGTTGGCGCCCAGCAGGGCGACGATCTCGCCTTCCGGCACCTCCAGGCTGAGGCCGCGGAGCACGAGGATCACGTCGTTGTAGACGACCTCGATGTTGTTGACGGACAGCATCATCCGCTTCGCAGCCGTGACGGGCGGCATTCCGGCTTGGGCGGGAGCGTTGGTCGAAGCGGCCGTGGCGGTGTTCAGCATGCGGCACCTGGACTGTTCGGAAGAAGGGGGGCGCCCCCGCCGGAGAAGGGCGGAGGCGCCGGGCACTCAGGGACTTACCAGCCCAGCCATTCCGGCTTGCGCGGGACGTCGACGGTGGTCAGCTTCTCCAGCTTGATCGTGCCGGCCTTGACCAGATCGTCCACGCTGCCGCCGGTGTCGCCGCCGACCTTGGCGCGGTAGATGTTGACCGTCGTCATGCCGCGGTGGTCGGCGTCGGTCCAGGTCGAGGGAACGCACACGCCCTCCAGCCCGGCCGGAACCCAATCCTTCTTCTGGTACATCGCCTTGCGGATGTTCGGGCCGGTGACGCCGCCGTTCGCCGCCGCCCAATCCATCGCCTCCTTCATGTAGAAGGCGGTGCAGACGCCGGCCATGTAGTGAACCGGACGATAGGCGGTGCCGGCCGCGTCGGACAGCTTCGAGATGTCCTTCAGCGTCTTCATGCCCGGAACCTCGGCGTTCCAGGTCGCGGCGGTGCGCACCGGGAACACCACGCCGTCGGCGGCGGAACCGGCGGCCTTGGCGGCGTTCTCGTCCATGCCCCAGACATTGCCCATGAACTGCACCTTGGCGCCGACCGTCTGGCAGGCCTTCAGCACCGAGATGTTGGAGCCGGCGGTGTTGCCGAGATAGGCGTAGTTGACGCCGGACTGCTTCAGCGTCAGGCACTGGGCGGTGTAGTCGCCGGGGGTCAGGGCGAACTGCACGGCCGGCAGGACGTCGAAGCCCAGCTCCTTGGCCAGCTGCTCGCCGGCATCCTTCGGCGCGTTGGGATAGGGGTGGTTGGCGCCCATGTGGACGTATTTCGGCTTGCCCTGGCCGCCCTGCGCCTTCCAGTCCTCGGCCGCCCACATCAGCATGCCGCGCAGCGCGTCGGAATAGGACGGGCCGTAGAAGAAGTTGTAGGGCGCCGGCTTGGAGCCGTGCGGGCCCTTGCCGGTCGGATCGGTCAGGTGGCCGGAGTAGGAGCCGGAAAAGGCCGGGATCTCGTCCTTGCCGACGAAGCCGGTCAGCGCCTCGGTGTCGGCGGTGCCCCAACCCTGGAGGGCGGCGATCTTGTTGCTGCCCGACGACCACTTCTTGTACTGGCTGATGGCGCGCGGCGCCTGATAGCCGTAGTCGACGCTGTCGACCGCCAGCTTGGTGCCGTTGATGCCGCCATTGGCGTTGATGTAGGCGAGCGCGTCCGCGACGCCCTGCGCATAGGGCACGCCGACGTCGGAGGTGGCGCCGGACTGGTCCGCCAGATGGCCGACCGGGATGTCGGCATAAGCGGCGGCGGTGGTCGCCAGCAGCAGGGCCGAAGTGGCGAAGAGCGCGGTCTTGATCGACATGGTGCGTTGACTCCCCATTCTGTTCTGTTTGTTGACCGGCAAAGCGTCTGGATCAGTGCGAGAAGGGATAGAGCTTCCAGTAGGCCTTGATCTGTTTCCATCGGTGGGCCAGCCCGTCGGGCTCGAACACCAGGAAGAGGATGATGACGAGGCCGATCGACATCTCGCGCAGGAAGGCGATGTTGTCCTTCAGGTTCAGCGCGGTATCGATGGCGGTGCCGCTGACCATCTTGGTGAGCGCCTGCATTGCCTCCGGCAGGAAGACCATGAAGGCGGTGCCCATCAGCGTGCCCATGATCGAACCCAGCCCGCCGATGATGATCATGCCCAGGAACTGGATCGAGAAGAGGATGGTGAAGCCCTCCACCGACACGAACTGCAGGTAATGGGCGTAGAGGGCGCCGCCGATGCCGGCGTAGAAGGCGGAGATGCCGAAGGACATCGTCCGGTACTTCGTCAGGTTGATGCCCATGATCTCGGCGGACAGGTAGTGGTCGCGCACCGCCACCAGGGCGCGGCCGTCGCGGGTCCGCATCAGGTTGGTGGCCAGGATGAACATCACCACCATCGCCACCAGCACGACGTAGAAATAGCTCTCGTCGGTGTCGAAGGCGAAGCCGAACAGGGTCAGCGGCTCGGCGATGGTGCCGGCGGTGCCGCCGGTGAACCAGTCGGCGCGGGCGAAGAAGTCCTGCAGGATGTATTGCGCCGCCAGCGTGGCGATGGCGAGGTACAGGCCCTTCAGCCGCGCCGCCGGCATGCCGAACAGCAGCCCGACCATGGTGGTGACGAGACCCGCCAGCGGGATGGCCAGCGCCACCGGGACGCCGAGGCTGTTGTTGAGCCAGGCCGAGGCGAAGGCGCCGAAGCCGAAGAAGGCGGAATGGCCGATGGAGATCTGGCCGGTAAAGCCGACCAGGATGTTCAGGCCGAGCGCGGCGATGCCGAGATAGCCGATCTGGATCAGCAGGCTGAGCCAGTAGCGGTCCATGAAGGCCGGACAGGCCAGCAGGAGGAGCACGCCCAGGATCGCGAAGTTGCGGCTGGTCTTGGTCGGGAAGATGGTGGTGTCGGTCCCGTAGGACGTCTTGAAATCACCACTCGGAATGATGCTGACGTTCGCCATGGGGGCCTCACACGCGCTCGATGTCTTTGGTGCCGAACAGGCCGTATGGCTTGATCATCAGGATGGCGATCAGGACGTAGAAGGGCGCGATCTCGTACATGTTGCCCCAGTTCAGCCACTGGCTGTCCAGGTAGTGCGCCATGTTCTCCAGCACGCCGACGATCAGGCCGCCGACCACCGCGCCGATGACGCTGTCGAGACCGCCCAGGATCACCGCCGGGAACACCTTGATGCCGAAGAAGGACAGCGCCGACGACACGCCGTTGACCACGCCCACCGTCACGCCGGCCACCGCCGACACCATGGCCGAGATCGCCCAGCTCATCGCGAACATGTGGCGGACCGAGATGCCGAGCGACTGCGCCACCTGCTGGTCGAAGGCGGTGGCCCGCATGGCGAGGCCGGTCCGCGAATATTTGAAGAACCAGCCGAAGCCCGCCATGATCAGGATCGAGATGACCAGCGACATCACGTAGACGGTCTGCACCTCCAGCCCGAACAGGTTGACGGTGGGGCTGGCGAAGATCGGCGGGAAGGGCTTGGCGAAGACGCCGAACATCCACTTCATCGCCGCCTGGAAGACGATGGAGAGGCCGATCGTCACCATGATGACGGAGATGATCGGCTCGCCGATCATCGGCCTCAGCACGACGATCTGCAGGATGACGCCGAAGGCCAGCATGAAGACAAGCGTGATCGGGAAGCCGATCCAGAAGGGCAGCTGCCAGCTGGTCAGCAGCCACCAGCAGGTCCAGGCGCCGATCAGCAGGAATTCGCCCTGCGCGAAGTTGACGATGCGGCTGGCCTTGTAGATCAGCACGAAGGACATGGCGACCACGCCATACAGCGCGCCGACGATCAGGCCGTTGACGAGAAGCTGAAACAGAAGGGTCATGGCGTGGCCTCTGTCTGTCCCTCTCCCGCCCCGGGAGAGGGGGACCGCGAAGCGGCCGGTTGAGGGGTTATCCAAGGATCAGGGCGCGCAATTCCTGCCGGCGCCCTCACCCTTCCCATGCTTCGCATGGGCCCCTTCCCTCTCCCGGGGTGGGAGAGGGGGTGATTGGCGGTGTGCATCGCGCGCTCCTCACGCCGCAACCGGCTGCCGCGGCGCCGTGGCGGCGGGGACCAGGTCGATGACGGTCAGCGTGGTGCGGATGCGCTGCTTGGTGCCGTCCTGGAAGGCGATCGTGGTGTCCACGTCGATCTTCGGCTGGCCGGCATAGATGCTGTCGATGATGGTACCGTATTTCTCGGCGACGACGCCGCGGCGCACCTTGCGGGTGCGGGTCAGCTCGCCGTCGTCGGCGTCCAGCTCCTTGTAGAGCAGCAGGAACTTGGAAATGCGCTGATACTCGGGAAGCGTCTGGTTCACCCGCTCCACCTCCGCCCGCAGCAGGTCGTAGACCTCTTGCTTGGACGACAGGTCGGAATATGTGGTGAAGGCGATGCGGTTCTTTTCCGCCCATTTCGAAACGATGGAGAAGCGGATGCAGACGATGGCCGACAGGTATTCGCGCTTGTCGCCCAGGATCACCGCCTCGGCCACATAGGGGCTGAACTTCAGCTTGTTCTCGATGTATTGCGGGCTGAAGCGGTCGCCCTTCGCGGTGGTGGCGATGTCCTTGATGCGGTCGATGATGACCAGATGCCCCTTCTTGTCGAAGAAGCCGGCATCGCCGGTGTGCATCCAGCCGTCGCGCATGTCGGCGACGGTCGCCTTCTCGTTCCGGTAATAGCCGGCGAACATGTTGGGGTGGCGGGTGACGATCTCGCCGACGCCGTTGTGGTCGGGGTCGATCACCTTCACCTCGATGCCGTCGTCGAACGGCACGCCCACCGTGTCGAAATCGACGTCGGTGCCGCGATGGACGGTGTAGGCGCCCATCGTCTCGGTCTGGCCGTAGATCTGGCGCAGCGGCACGCCCAGCGCCTGGAAGAACTTGAAGGTGTCGGGGCCGAGCGCCGCGCCGCCGGTCGCCGCCGATTTCAGGTTGGTGAAGCCCAGCCGGTCGCGCAGCGCCTTGAACAGGATCGCGTCGGCCATCGCCGACCGCTGTCCCTTGGCCAGCGCCTCCAGCCCCAGCTTCATGCCGAGTTCGTACATCTTCTGCTTGAAGGGCGAGGCGTCCATCATCCGGGCGCGCACGTCGGCGGCGATGGCCTCCCACAGGCGGGGCGCGAACAGGACGAAGGTCGGTCCGATCTCGCGGAAGTCGTGCATCATCGTCTCGGCTTCCTCGACGAAGTTCACGCGCATCCGCGACACCATGCCCATGCCGACGGCATAGACCTGCTCCATGATCCAGGACAGCGGCAGGACGGAGACATACTCGTCCTCCGGCCCCTTGGGATCGGCGGACAGGTAGCTGGCGACATGGCGGATCAGGCGCCCGGCCGGCAGCATCGCCATCTTCGGATGCGAGGTGGTGCCCGACGTGGTGCAGAGGATGGCGACGTCCTCGCCCTTCGTCTCGGCCACCATGCGGTCGTAGAGGTCCGGCTGCTGCGCCAGCAGCTCCTCGCCCATGCGGACCAGATCGGTGACCGGCATCAGGCGGGGGTCGTGGTATTTGCGCATGCCGCGCGGGTCGGAATAGATGATGTGCTGCAGCGTCGGCAGCCGGTCGGCGAGGTTCAGCAGCTTGTCGACCTGCTCCTCGTCCTCGGCGAACACCACCTTCACGTCGGCATAGGTGATGAGGTAGGCGACCTCCTCGTCCAGCGCGTCGCGGTAGATTCCCAGGCTGTAGCCGCGCAGGGCATGGGTCGCGATCTCGCCCATCACCCAGTCGGGACGGTTGTCGCCGAGCAGGCCGACCACCTCGCCCGGCACGACGCCGAGCTTGGTCATCCCGAGAGCGAAGGCGCGGATGCGGGCATGCACGTCGGCCCAGGTGAAGGTCCGCCAGATGCCGAGATCCTTCTCGCGCATGGCGATGTCGCCGCCATGGTCGCGGGCATGCAACGCCGCCAGCTTCGGCAGGGTGTCGTAGACGGCCAGATCGGGCAGATCGAGTTTCGACATCACGCGACCTCCTTGCGCGGCGGCACGGCCGCGGCGGGAGCCGCCGCCTCTTCCTCGTCGTCCTCGCCCAGATAGGCGCGGCGGACGCGGGGATCGGCCAGGACCTCCTCCGGGCTGCCTTCGGCGATCTTCTTGCCGAATTCGAGAACCATCACCCGGTGCGAGATGTCCATGACCACGCCCATGTCGTGCTCGATCATGACCACGGTCATGCCGAACTCCTCGTTGAGGTCGACGATGTAGCGGGCCATGTCCTCCTTCTCTTCCAGGTTCATGCCGGCCATCGGCTCGTCCAGCAGGATCAGGTCCGGCTTCAGCGCCATGGCGCGGGCCAGTTCCACCCGCTTGCGCAGGCCGTAGGACAGGGTGCCGGCGGTGGCCTTGCGCACATGCTGGATTTCGAGGAAGTCGATGATCTCCTCCACCTCGCGGCGGTGGGCCAGCTCCTCCTTCCGCGCCCCGGTCAGCCAATAGAGCGACCCGGTCAGGAAGTTGTTCCTCAGCAGGTGATGGCGGCCGACCATGATGTTGTCGAGCACCGTCATGTGCCCGAACAGCGCCAGATTCTGGAAAGTGCGCCCGATGCCGAGCGAGGCGCGATGGTTCGGGGTCATCCCCGTCACGTCGCGGCCCTTGAAATAGACCTTGCCGTCCGTCGGCCGGTAGCGGCCGGAGATGCAGTTGACCATCGAGGTCTTGCCGGCCCCGTTCGGGCCGATGATCGAGAACAACTCGCCCTTACGGATGCCGAAACTGACGTCGGTCAGCGCATGGACGCCCCCGAAGCGCAGATTGACGCCCCGAGCCTCGAAGATGGTCTCCGCCTGGGTGGTGGGCGAATTTTGGGCAGGGCCGGGGTGTGGTGCGACGGGCGCGCCTGACATTTCCTCCTCCGTTGCTGTTGGTACCGCTTCTCGGGGTCACGACCCGGCTCTTGGCGACCGGCGAGGTCCATATTGTGGACCGTTTCATAGGCAACTTCCGCACTATATACCGAGTTCCAATCTGTTTTCAACACTGACATTCCGCCAGCGCATGTTTTTTGGCGCGACAAGCCGCCGCTAGGTCCATATTATGGACCCCATGAGCAGTCACGCCAATATCGCCACACCTCCTGCCGCTCCGGGCGCGGCGGGCGGAACCCAAAGCCTGGAACGCGCCATCGCCCTGCTGCGCGCGGTCGCCGACGCGGGCACCGGCGGCGCGCGTCTGGCCGACCTGATGGCCGGGGTCGGGCTGTCGAAGGCGACCGCCCACCGGCTGCTGATGGCGCTGGCGCGCGAGGGGCTGGTGGAGCAGGACGGGCGCAGCAAGCGTTATCACCTGGGGCCGGATCTCGTGGCGCTGGGCGATCTGGCGGCGCTGCGGCACCGCCCGGCCCCGCCCGCCGCATCCCCCGCCGCGTCCCCCTCCCCTGCCCTGCCCCAGCCGCAAGAGGCGGCGGCCGGGGCGCCGCCGGCCCTGATGGTGAGGCCGTCGGCCTTCCTGCGGCCTGAGTATCGCGGCGAGTCCATCGCGCTGGCCGCGCTGTTGTGCGACCGTCATGTCCGCGCCGCCGACGGCGCGCGGGCGGCGCTGCTGCATGAAAGCGTCGCGGGACAGACGACGGAACTCAGCTTCGCCCGCCTCGCCCATGATTCGGCGCGCTTCGCCACCGTGCTGGCCGGCATGGGGGTGGGACAGGGCGACCGGGTGGCGGTGCTGCTGCCCAAGGGGCCGGAACTGCTGATCACGGCATTGGCGATCTGGCGGCTGGGCGGCGTCTACATGCCGCTGTTCACCACCTATACCGCCTCGTCCGTGGCCTACCGGCTGGCCGACAGCGATGCGCGGGCCATCGTCACCAACGGCTTCCTGCGCCGCAAGGTGCCGCGCGACAACAGCCGGCCGGTGGTGACGGTGGAAGGCGACGAGGCCTTCGGCCCCGACGCCGTGCCCTTCTGGTCGTCGCTGCACGAGGCCGCGCCGCTGGCCGATGTGGCGCGCTATCGGGAAGGCGACGCCTTCGCCCTGATCTACACATCCGAATCCGAGCCGACGCCGCTCGGCGTCTCGCTGCCGGTCAAGGCGCTGTCGGGCATCGAGCAGTACATGCGCATCGGCCTGGATCTGCGCGACGACGACATCTACTGGAACATGGCCGATCCCGGCTGGGCCTATGGCGCCTATTACGGGCTGGTCGGGCCGCTGCTGCTGGGACGGACGACGATCTTCTGCGACGGCCCCTACGACGTGCGGCAGGGCTACCGCATGCTGACCAAGTTCGGCGTCACCAACCTGACGGCCGCCCCGTCGCAGATCCGCGCCTGGCACGGCGCCGATCCCGGCGTGTCGCACCAGTTTGCGCTGCGCATCCTGTCGGTGGTGGGCGAGCCGCTGCCGCCCGACCTGATCGCCTGGGCCAACCGGACGGTGAAGGTGCCGCTGCTCGACCAGTATGGCCAGCGCGAGACCGGCATCTTCATCGTCAACCGGTACGATCCCGACGGGATCGGCCGTTACGACTCCGAAGGGCCCGACGGCGGCGAGGCCGCCCAGCCGCCCAGCGCTTCGCTCGGCCGGCCGATGCCGGGCTTCCGCGTCGTCATCCTCGACCCCGACGGCCGCGAGGCGCCGGTGGGCGGCGCCGGCGAGATCGCCATCGACGTCGACCATTCGCCGCTGTTCTGGTTCGAATCCTATGCCAACAACCCGGAGCGGACGGCCCTGCGCTTCCGCCACGGGCGGCGCTATTACCTGACCGGCGACCGCGCCTTCCTGGACGGCGACGGCAACATCCATTACCGCGGCCGGGCGTCGGACGCGATCCAGATGCAGCAGGGCGAATAGGCAGCGGCACCGGTTGTCGGGTATAGATCGCCTTCGGAAATGCGGCGGCGGGCGCCGGGAGAGCGCGAAGGACGGGTATGGAATCCAAGACGAAGAACCGCGAATCCTGGCTTGCCGCCGCCTTCGCGGCGCTGGCCGAAGGCGGCGTCGACAAGGTCCGGGTGGAGGTGCTGGCGAAGGCCCTGAAGGTCACCAAGGGCAGCTTCTACTGGCATTTCCGCGACCGCACCGATTTGATGAACGCCCTGCTCGACAGTTGGAAGCTGGGGCGCATCGCCGCCATCACCGAACAGACCCGGCTGGACGGGCGCGAGCCGGCGCAGCAGCTGCGCGACCTGCTGGCGCTGTATGGCGGCAGCAAGCCGCGCGGCATGGCTATAGAGTTGGCGGTGCGGGACTGGGCCCGGCGCGATCCCGAGGCGGAAAGCGTGATCGCCGAGGTCGACCGCGAGCGCCTTCACAGCGTCGCCGGCCTGTTCGCGGCCTTGGGCCTGCCGCCCGATCAGGCCTTCGCCCGCGCCTATCTGTTCTATGCCTTCGCCTTCGGCCAGGGGCTGCTCGCCCCCGGCGCAGCGGCCGACCGCGCCGAGGTGGTCCGGGCGATCTGCGCCGACGTGCTGGTGCCGGAAGCGCAGGCCTGATTGGCGCCATCGGAGGCGCCACCAGAGGCGCCTCTGGGCGTATGGACCGGCCGCAAAGAGCGGCAGGCTCCAGCGTTCAGCCGCGCAGGGGGCTGCCGTGCAACCCGTCCAGCGGGATGGCGGTGACGCTCTTGACCTCTTCCATCACCGCATAGGTATGGGTTTCCCGCACGCCGCGCGCGGTGGACAGCAGTTCACCCAGGAACAGGCGGTATTCGTTCATGTCGCGCACCCGCGCCTTGACCAGATAGTCGAATCCGCCGGCGACCATGTGGCATTCCATGATCTGCGGCATGCGCAGCACGGTGGCTTTGAAGTCGTCGAAATTGTCGGGCGTGGTGCGGTCCAGCACCACCTCCACGAAGACCAGCATCCCCGCTTCCAGCCGATGCGGGTCGAGCAGCGCGACATAGCGCTGGATGATGCCGTCCGCCTGCAGCCGCTTCACCCGCTCCAGGCAGGCGGCCGGGCTCAGGTTGATGCGGCGGGCCAACTCGACATTGCTGAGGCGTCCATCCTCCTGCAGTTCACGCAGGATCTTGATGTCGGTGGGATCGAGGCTGCGGTCCATCGGCGGCTCGGAATGCTGTTCGGCAGGCCGCCCCGATCTTCGGGCAAAGAACGGAGCCGCCCCGGAACCGACCATAACAGGAACGGCGCAGGCCACGCCACTCCGAAGCCCGTTTAGCGGTGACGCGGCCGGTCAGCCGGCCAGCGGCAGCATCACCATCATGCGCAGCCCGCCGGTCGGGCGGTTTTCGGCGCTGACGCGGCCGCCGAAGGCTTCGATGTTGCGGCGGACGATCCACAGGCCGATGCCGAAATGCGCGGCCCCGGCCTGATGGGCGGCGGCCTCGTCCTCCGGCATGCCGCGGCCGGGCTCGCGGTGGGAGAAGTAGCGCTCGAAGATGCGATCCAGGTTGGCCGGATCGACGCCCGGTCCCTCGTCGTCCACCACCAGCTCGGCCCAGCGGCCGTTGCGGGTCAGGCGGACGCTGACGGTGGAATCGGGCGGCGAGAAGCTGACGGCGTTCTCCACCAGATTTTCGACGATGGTCTCCAGCGTCTCCTCGCTGGCCCGCACGATCAGCCCGGCATCGATGCGCGAGCGCATGTGCAGGCTCTGTTCGGCCAGCAGGCCGGTGTAGCCGCCGGCCATCCGCTCGACCAGAGCCGACAGGTCGACGCGGCGGCGCGCGGGGGCCAGCAGATCGGCCGCCGCCTCGTCCATGCGGCGGGCGAAGGAGACGATGCCGTCCAGCTTGTCCAGCGACTTCTCGATCATGATCAGCGCGCGCTGGCTGCGGGCGTTCTCCGCCGGCAAGGCGCGGCGCAGCGGCTCCACCGACTGGCGGATGACGGCGATCGGCGTCTTGAAGGCGTGGGCGTTGTCCTCCGCCGCACGGCGCAGCGACTGGGCGCTGTCGCGCAGCGTGGAAACGAGCCGGTCGAAATCCTCCGCCACCCCGGCCAGCTCCGGCACGGTGTTGCGCGCGGCGAAGGAGGCGTTGCGGCCTTCCTGGTCGGGCACGTCCTCGCCGCCGACGATGCGGCGGGCGAGATCGCCGAAGCGGTTCAGGTTGCGCCAGATGCCGGCGAGCACGGCCAGCACCAGGGCCGCCATCGCCAGATAGATCGCCGCGGCGGCCTGGACCGCCGGCGTGCTCCAATAGGGACGGCCGATGGAGGAGGAGATGTAGGCCTCGGTCGCATGGCTGGTCACCAGCGCCCAGCAGCCGAAGCTCGTCTTGATCGGGGTGATGGAGGACAGCACCTCCTCCCCGCCTTCGGCATGGGGAACGCGCATCGCCAGCGTGGAGTTGCCGGCGCAGCTCGATCCCAGCCGGTCCAGCACGCCCTGTTCGAGCAGCAGGCGCCGTTCGGCATCGATGTCGGCGGTCGACAGGCTGGGCGCCGCCGCGACATAGAAGAAGGGTTCCGGGCCGGACTTGAGCGCCGCGCTTCCGGTGGCCGCCACGCGCGGCCGCACCAGCAGCTTCAGCCGCGTGCGGTCGTCGCCATAGCGCGCCAGCGCGTTGCTGAGACTGGGGAGAGCCGTGCGGTCGACGCCCAGAAGCTCCGGCTCCAGCGCCCGGGCGATCAGTTCACCCTGGCGCTGGGCGCTTTTCAGCAGGAGTTGCTGCGAGGCTTCGTCGGCGCGCTGGAACTGGTCGTAGAGCAGGACCGGCACGGCGACGAAGACGACGGTGAGCAGCACCAGGCGGCTCGCCATCGAACGCCACAGCCAAAGCAGGCGGGCGGACGCTTGTCTGGGCGCCCGCATCGCGAGGTCACTCGGCAGCAGCGCCATTGATCAGCATGTCCTCGCTCATACCATTGCGCGACCCGGTGTCCAGGCCGTCCTCGTCGCCGCCCTGGGCCGGGTTCTCACCCTTGCCCCAGCGATAGCCGAAGCCCGGATAGTTCTCGATGCAGGCGAAGTTGGCGTCGACCGAACGGAACTTCTGGCGGATGCGCTTGATGAAGGCGCGGACGTTGGCGCGGTAGCCCGACGGGCCGTAGCCGGCGACGAAGCCCTTGCCGTGGACGAGGTCGTAGATCTCGCGGTAGGACACGTCCTCTTCCGGGCGGGTCGACATCAGCTTGACGATGTTGAACTCGGTCAGCGTCAGGTCGATGCGCTTGCCCTTCCAGAAGGCGCGGCTGTTGTCCAGGCGCAGCTCCAGCTCGCCCAGGCGGTGCATGGTGGCGCTGCCGCCGGTCTCCTCCTCCGCCTTGGCGGTGTCGCCCTTGGTGCCGTCCAGGATCAGGCGCATGCGCTTCAGCAGGATCGACAGGCTGCGCGACTTCTCGACGAAGTCCAGCGCGCCGCCGGCCAGCGCCGCCTCTTCATAAATCTGGTCGGACAGGACGGTCAGGAAGATGACCGGGGTGGCGATGCCGCGGGCGCGCATCTGGCGCAGGACGTCGATGCCGTCCAGCTTGGGCATGCGCCAGTCCAGCAGGACGATGTCGACCGACCCGCCGCCGGCGAAGAAGTCGAGCGCCGGCTCGCCGCGGTCGAAGGTGATGACCTCGTAACCCTCGTCGCCGAGGTTGAGGCTGAGCGACTCACGGAACAGATCGTCGTCGTCCACCAGAGCGATGCGGGCAATGGTCGGTTCGGTCATTGCGGACATTCCCTTGTTCGACTCTGCCTTACTGAATCCCGGGGTGGGCAGTGCGCCCGGCGTCAGCGTGAGCGAGGAGTTGGGCGAAGCATCGGTGGTCGGCGTCAGGGACATTTTGGCTGCTCTTCATATCGTAGGAGAGGGCGCGGAAGTCCTGGGACGAGGTCATATCCATGAAGAAGAAGACTTTAAGAGTGCAGTCACCCTTGGAATACCGCCAGATCTTGGCGGGAGGCGCCTCTTCCCTTGCAACAGGGGACCCCAGGAGTTTGAGCGTCTGGACTTCGTCCAGCCCGACAAGACTGTCGGGGTCGGCGTTGGTGGTTGCGGGAGGGTTGGGCGTCTGGCCCGCGGACAGCCCCATGGCAGAGGGGTTTCCCGTCCGGGGATCGATGGCCGCCAGCTGGGCGGCGGTGTTGGCGTCGGTGCCGGCCACCGCCAGATCGCCGTCCGTCACCGGCGGACCCGGCTGCGGCATCGGCAGGTTCGGCGCCGGCGATGCGGCGTCGGCAATCTTGCGGACCGGCTTCTGCCTGGGGACAGGCGGGGAAGCCAGGCGGGCGTTCGGGTTGGCGGCCGACATGTCGGGTCCGCCCCATCCCGGTCCGATCGTGTTGGCCGGGCAGCCGGCCAGCAGCAGGACCGCGGCCAGCAGGCCCGCATGTCGGCCCCGGCCGGCGGCGTAGGCGCCGAACTGCGCCACATCGCGGAGGACTGCCGGCACGGTCATGGGGGCGAGCCTTTCAAACACTTGAGGGACAAACACGAGATGGTCGGCTATAGCGTCAATAACAGGATACCGGTCATTTCCATCTAACCGCAAAGTTCACTTCGCGTCTGGGTTGGAGTTGACCGCGTCTGATGACCATAAACTCAGTCCATCCTGGTTAATGGCGCGTTAAAGCCACAGCGGATACCCCCATTTTGCGATAGCCTACCAATATTTTGCGAAGTTTCGTTTGAATTTCGAGCGAATGCAGCGGAACGCTCCCCGCGCTTTTTACGCAAGTGGTAATCAATTTGGTTAGATCCATTTTACATCGACCACGTCGTGAAGCGCCAAAGAGGGGCGACAGGACGTGACAGGAATAAGGCAGGAGGATGGCCGGGTTCGGACGGGAGTGAGGCCGCCGGGGGCCGAAGCCCAAAAAACAATCGGCGGCGGAGCCACCCGGGTATGGCTCCGCCGCCGCTCAGCCGGACGGGCAACAGGTCATGTGACGGCGCGCATGTCGGCGGCCGCAGGGTGTTGCCTCTGGAACTCCAGCCGTGGTTCCGGCCGGCGGTCAAGCCGGTCGGCATCGTGGGAACAATGCATTTTCGGCACCATCCTTCACGACCGCCATCATGCGCCGGACGGACGGCGCGGTCAAGTTCGCTTCACGTACAATTTAGTGGCTCTATTATACCGCCGGTGTGGGCAGGGCTTCCCGAACCCCGTTGGCGGGCTCCCGGCCGGCTGACCCGGTCAGTCCGCCCCCAGCAGCTCGTCCCGGCGCAGGCCGGGCGCCTTCGCCATCGGCACCGTCTGCGGCGGTTCCACCCCGGGCAGGCGCCAGTCGACCGGCGGCGCCGAGCCCGGGGTCGGCCGATACTGGTCCAGCACCGCCAGCAGGGTCAGCAGCGCCAGGGCCAGCGCCGCCGCCAGCAGCCGGCGGTCCACCCCGGACGGCGGGGCTTTCCCGCCGGCGGGTCCGGTGTCGTCGCGATCCGGCAGGGCCATGCTGCGTCCTCCCCTTCCCGTCGGGCCTCTTTCGACCGGCCTCTTGTGCCGCGATCAGCTTGAACCATGCGGCCGTCCGTCACAACAGGCGCCGCTCACGAAAGGCTCTCCGCAATCTCGCGCTGCATCGCGGCGTCCTGCGACGGCCGCTCCACCCAGGCGATCCGCAGCGTGTTGGTGTTGCCCGGAACCCCGAAGGGCACGCCGGCGGTGATGACGACGCGCTGGCCTTCCTGGGCAAGCCCGCTGGCATGGGCATAGCGGACGGCCTTCTGCACCATCCCGGCGAAGGTGCCGACATCGTGCGCATGGAGGCTGTGAACGCCGTAGGCGAGCTGCATGCGGCGCGCCGTATCCAGCTTCGTCGTCAGGCAAAGGACCGGCACTTCCGGCCTTTCCCGGCTGGCGCGCAGGGTCGTCAGGCCGGAGGTGGTGTAGGTCACGATCGCCGCCGCATGGATCGTCCTGGCAACCTGGTCGGCCGCCGCGGTGATGGCGTCGGCGGAGGTATCCTGCAGGCCCGGATGCTGGGATTCGACGATCCTGCGGTAAAGCGGGTCGGCTTCGACGCGCTGCGTGATGCGGTCCATGATCGACACCGCTTCCACCGGATACTCGCCCGACGCGGTTTCGGCCGACAGCATGACGGCGTCGGCGCCGTCATAGACCGCCGTCGCCACGTCCGACGCCTCGGCACGGGTCGGCGCCGGGGCGCCCACCATCGATTCCAGCATCTGGGTGGCGACGATCACCGGCTTGCCGGCAAGACGGGCTTCGCCAACGATCCGCTTCTGAAGGACCGGGACATCCTCCGGCGGCATCTCGACGCCGAGATCGCCGCGCGCGACCATCACGCCGTCCGACAATTCGACGATCAGTTCGAGATGCTCGATCGCCTGCGGCTTTTCCAACTTCGACAGCAGCGCGGCACGCCCGCCGATCAGCCGGCGCGCCTCGGCCAGATCCTCCGGCCGCTGCACGAAGCTGAGCGCGATCCAATCCACCTGCTGCTCCAATGCGAAATTCAGATCCAGGCGGTCCTTCGGGGTCAGCGGCGACAGCGGCAGCACGACGCCCGGCACGTTCACCCCCTTGCGATCCGACAGGCCGGTGCCGCTGACCACGACCGTATCGGCGTGATCGGACCCGCAGGTGGTGACGCCGAGCCGAACCCGCCCGTCGTCGAGCAGAAGCTCGGCGCCCGGATGGAGGGCGGCGAAGACCTCCGGATGCGGCATGCCGACACGCGTCCCGTCACCCGGTTCGGGCGACAGGTCCAGCCGCAGCGCCTGTCCCGGGCTGAGGGAGATCGACCCGTCACGGAAGGTGGCGAGCCGCAGCTTCGGTCCCTGCAGGTCGGCCATGATCGCGATGGGGCGGTCGAATTCCTGCTCGATCCCGCGGATCGCCCGCAGCCGCTCGCCATGGTCCGCCTGGCTGCCGTGGCTGAAATTCAGGCGGAAGACGTCGACCCCGGCGACGAACAGCTCGCGGATGCGCTCCGGCGTCGAACTGGACGGTCCCAGGGTCGCCACGATCTTGGTCTTGCGCCGGCGCGGCGGAAGGGATGACGGGCTGCTGTGGAGAGTGGCCATGGTCGGTTGCTCCTGTAAAAGGGGCGTGGCGGAATGCGGCACGGCACGTAGGCGGCGTCATCGCCGGGACGGCGGCGCGTTTCCCGGGCGAAGCCGGCGGCCAAGCCTGGATCCCCGCCTGAGCGCATGGGCGCCGACTTACAGATTTGATGCCCCCCGAAGCCAAGAACATCCCATATCGACGGTCATCCCGGCGAAGGCGGCGATGGCGGACAGAATGGTGCGGGGCCATCGGGAAACGCACACAGTCCCGCAAGTTTGCACCTGTGCGCCTGCGCGGCTTTCCAATCCTTCCGCGCCCGCGGGCCATCCCGTCGATACCCTGTCGCAAAACAGCCCGATGGAGACCGGAACCGCCGTTCAGTCAGCCCCGCTGACCTTCTCGCGACGCCATTTTCCAGGGTTTCCACGGATTTGCCGGCGGAAGGCCGATTGCTCCGAATCGATTCGGCTTGCCTGCGCCCGCAAGCCCGCCGCGACCACCGGGAGATGCGGCGGAAGGGCGCTGTGCGCCTTTGCCGCGGTGGCGATGATGACAGGGAGGTGGCGGGAATGTGAACGGGCTATTGATAAATTCGGCGAACATGTCACCAGGTTATGAGAATCTTTGGAGAAATAACCCGAAAGGGGTGCGGATCGCCGGTTGGTCAGAAATCCTGCCGTTTATTAGCCGTCGAATTGTCGAAACGGGTTTGGTACTACCAATCCAAAGAATACCCGAGAGGAGACATCCACCATCATGCGGACGGCGACGAAGGATCTGGCGGGCGACTTGCGGCAGCAACTGGCCGAACTGGTGCGCAGCCGGGTTCCGAACGCGCGGGCGGAGCGCTTCGTCAAGCGCTTCTACGCCAACGTGCCCCCCGACGACCTGCTGCGCGGCACGCCGGAGCAGCTTTACGGCGCCGCCCTGGCGATGTGGCAATGGGCGCAGCAGCGCACGCCCGGCAAGCCCAAGGTCCGGGTCTATGCGCCGCGGCTCGACGAGCATGGCTGGCAGGCCGAGCGCTCGGTGGTGGAGATCGTCAACGACGACATGCCCTTCCTGGTCGATTCCGTCACGGCGGAGCTGAACCGGCAGGGCGTCACCGTCCACCTCGTCATCCACCCGGTCACCCGCGTCGTCCGCGACGCCGAGGGCCGCATCGTCGAACTCCTCGAACCGGGTGAAGAGCGCGAGGGCGCGCGCGACGAATCCTTCATGCACTGCTCCATCGACCCGCTGTCGGATCCGGACGCCCAGGCCCGCCTGCGCGAGGGGATCGAACGGGTGCTGGCCGATGTCCGCGCCGCGGTGGAGGACTGGAACCCGATGCGCGCGCGCGTCCGCGCCGCGCGCGACGACATCGCCCACGCCCCCGACGCCGAGGAATCCAGGGAAGCCGCCGACTTCCTGACTTGGATCGACGACGGCAACATGACCCTGCTGGGCAGCCGCCTCTACACCGCCGCCATCGGCGGCGACGGGCGCGAACCCTGGCTGGAGCTGGTCGATGGCAGCGGGCTGGGCGTGCTGCGCGACCCGGAAATCACCGTCTTCGACGAACACGGCCACGCCGCCGTGCTGCCCGCCGAAATCCGCGCCTTCCTGCACCAGCCGCGCGCCCTGCTGGTGACCAAGGGCACCCGCAAGGCAACCGTCCACCGCTCGGTTCCGCTGGACGCCATTCTGGTCAAGCGCTTCGACGGCCAGGGCAATGTCCTGGGCATCACGCTGACGGTCGGCCTGTTCACCTCCGTCGCCTACAACCGCAGCCCGCGCGAGATCCCGTTCCTGCGCCGCAAGGTCGCCCGCGTCATGGGCCGCGCCGGCTTCGATCCGTCGGGCCATGACGGCAAGGCGCTGCTGAACATCCTGGAGACCTACCCGCGCGACGAGCTGTTCCAGACCCCGTCCGACGAGCTGTTCGAGACGGCGGTCGGCATCCTGCACCTGCAGGAACGCCAGCGGCTGGCCCTGTTCGTCCGCCGCGATCCGTTCGAACGCTTCGTCTCCGCCCTGGTCTTCGTGCCGCGCGACCGCTACGACACGGCGCTCCGCCGCAAGATCCAGGGCGTGCTGGAGACGGCCTTCCACGGCAGCTGCGCCTCCTACTTCACCCAGCTGTCGGACAGCGCGCTCGCCCGCCTGCACCTGATGGTGAAGACGGAGCCGGGCAAAATCCCGCCGGTCGACATCAGCGAGATCGAGGCGCGGCTGGTCCAGGTCTCCCGCAGCTGGGCCGACCGGCTGCGCGACGCCCTGGTCGAGGCGCATGGCGAGGAGATCGGCAACGCCCGCCTGCGCCGCTATGCCGACGCCTTCCCGGCCGGCTACCGCGAGACCTTCACGGCGGAAACCGCGGTGCACGACATCGACCGCATCGAACGCGCGCTCTCCGAACAGCGCCTCGGCATCGTGCTGTTCCACCCGCTGGAGGCGGACGGCGACGAGCTGCACGTCAAGATCTACCACCAGGGCCGGCCGGTGCCGCTGTCCGACGTGCTGCCGATGCTGGAGCACATGGACCTGAAGGTCATCACCGAGCAGCCCTACGAGGTCCGCCCGGCCGGCGGCGCCCACTCGGTCTGGATCCACGACTTCTCCGCCCGCACCCAGACCGGCCAGCCGGTGGATTGCGTCAAGGTCAAGCAGACCTTCCAGGAGGCCTTCGCCGACGTCTGGGACGGCCGGATGGAGGATGACGGCTTCAACCGTCTGGTGCTGCGCGCCGGGCTGGCGGGCCGCGAGGTCACGGTGCTGCGCGCCTATGCCAAGTACCTGAAACAGGCCCGCTTCGCCTACGCCCAGGATACCATCGAGGCGACGCTGTCCGGCCATCCGCAGATCGCCCGCCTGCTGTCCCGTCTCTTCGCCGCCCGCTTCGATCCGGCCAATCCCGCGGACGAGGCGCCCGTCCTGAAGCAGATCGACGACGCGCTGGACGCCGTCACCAACCTGGACGACGACCGCATCCTGCGCCGCTTCGCCAACCTGATCCGCGCCACGCTGCGCACCAACGCCTATCAGACCGCCGCCGACGGCACGGCGAAGCCGCATCTGTCCTTCAAACTGGACAGCGGGTCGATCGAAGAGCTGCCGCTGCCCCGCCCGTGGGTGGAGGTGTTCGTCTACAGCCCGCGCATGGAAGGCGTCCATCTGCGCGGCGGCAAGGTCGCCCGCGGCGGCATCCGCTGGTCCGACCGGCGCGAGGATTTCCGCACCGAGATCCTCGGGCTGATGAAGGCGCAGATGGTGAAGAACACCGTCATCGTGCCGGTGGGTTCCAAGGGCGGCTTCGTCGTCAAGCGGCCCCCGCCCCCCGGCGCCGGCCGCGAGGCGGCGCTCGCCGAAGGGATCGAGTGCTACAAGACCCTGATGCGCGGCCTGCTGGACATCACCGACAATCTGGCCGCCGACGGCTCCGTCGTGCCGCCGAAGGACGTGGTGCGCCACGACGCCGACGATCCCTATCTGGTGGTCGCCGCCGACAAGGGCACGGCCACCTTCTCCGACATCGCCAACGGGGTGTCGGTCGATCACGGCTTCTGGCTGGGCGACGCCTTCGCGTCGGGCGGCTCGGCCGGCTACGACCACAAGGCGATGGGCATCACCGCCCGCGGCGCCTGGGAATCGGTGAAGCGCCATTTCCGCGAGATGGGCACCGACATCCAGACCACCGACTTCACCGTGGTCGGCGTCGGCGACATGTCGGGCGACGTGTTCGGCAACGGCATGCTGCTGTCGAAACACATCCGCCTGCTGGCCGCCTTCGACCACCGTCACATCTTCCTCGATCCCGATCCCGACGCCGAAACCAGCTGGGAGGAACGCAAACGGCTGTTCGCCCTGCCCCGCTCCTCCTGGGCGGACTACGACCGCAGCCGGATGTCCAGCGGCGCCATGATCATCGAGCGCAGCGCCAAGACGGTCGAGCTGTCGCCGGAGGTCCGCGCCCGCTTCGGCATCGAGCAGACCCACCTGTCGCCGACCGAGCTGATGCGCCGCCTGCTGACGGCGGAGGTCGATCTGCTGTGGTTCGGCGGCATCGGCACCTACATCAAGGCATCGACGGAGACAAATGCCGAGGCCGGCGACAAGGCCAACGACGCGCTGCGCGTCGACGGCGGCCAGATCCGCGCCAGGGTGATCGGCGAAGGCGCCAATCTGGGCGTCACACAGCGCGGCCGCATCGAAGCGGCGCAGAAGGGCCGCGACGGCAAGGGCGTGCGGCTGAACACCGACGCCATCGACAATTCGGCCGGCGTCGACACCTCCGACCATGAGGTGAACATCAAGATCCTGCTGGGCGACGTCATGGCGCGGGGCGACATGACGCTGAAGCAGCGCGACACCCTGCTGTCGGCGATGACCGACGAGGTGGCCGGTCTGGTTCTGGCCGACAACTACCGGCAGACCGGCGCGCTGACCCTCGCCGAGGCGCAAGGCGCCACCCTGCTGGAGGCGCAGGGCCGCTTCATCCGCAACCTGGAGCGCAGCGGCCGGCTGAACCGCGCCATCGAGTATCTGCCGACCGACGAGGAGCTGGCCCAGCGCATGGCCGAGCGGCGCGGCCTGACCCGGCCGGAGCTGGCGGTGCTGCTGGCCTACGCCAAGATCACGCTGTACGACGACCTGCTGGCGTCCGAGCTGCCGGACGATCCGGCGACGGTCGAGGATCTGCTGCGCTACTTCCCGCAGCCGCTGCGCGACGGCCACCGCGAGGCGATCTTCCGCCACCGCCTGCGCCGCGAGATCATCGCCTCCGCCGTCACCAACAGCCTGGTCAACCGCGTCGGCCCGACCTTCGTCCGCGACATGGTGGAGAAGACCGGCCTCGGCCCGGCGGACGTCGCCCGCGCCTATGCCATCACCCGCGACGTGTTCCAGCTTCGCCCGCTGTGGGATGCCATCGACGGTCTGGACAATACCGTCCCGGCCGCCCTGCAGACCACGCTGATGCTGGAGACGGTCCGTCTGATGGACCGCGCGGTCGCCTGGTTCCTGGCGCACAGCCCGCATCCGCTGGATCTGGGCCGGGAGTCCGCCGCCTTCCGTCCGGGCGTGGAAACCCTGGCCGCCGGGCTGGACCGCGTCCTGGATGCCGAGGAATCCTCCCGCCTCGCCGCCCGCGTCGCCGATGCCACCGCACAGGGCGTGCCGGAGGATCTGGCCCGTCGGGTCGCCGCCTTGCCGGTGCTGGCCGCCGCCCCGGATCTGGTGCGGATCGCCGAGCGCACCGGCCGCGCGGTGGAAGGCGTCGCCTCGGTCTATTTCGGGCTGGGCCGCCGCTTCGGCCTGGAATGGCTGCGCGATCGCGCCGACGGCGCCAAGGTCGACAACCACTGGCAGCGTCAGGCGGTCGCCGCGATCATCGACGACCTGTTCGCCCACCAGAGCGCGCTGACCGTGCGCGTGCTGGAAAGCGAGGGCGACGAGTCCGCCGCGGTCGATGCCTGGATCGCCAGCCGCAGTCTGGTGGTGGATCGCGTCGAGCAATTGCTTGCCGAGCTGCGGGCCCAGCCGGCGGTCGACCTCGCCATGCTGGCGGTCGCCAACCGGCAGCTGCGCGGCCTGATCGCGGGATGACCCGGCGGCAGGGCCAAACGGGATAGGAGACGCTCGGTTCGGACGGTCCGGTCGCGCTTCCCCGCGCAGCCGGGCCGCCGGAACGCCGGTGCCTTTGCAGGCACGTTCAGGCGCCGGCTTTCGGTCTCCTCGCCTCGGGCGGATCCGCTTGACCGCGGATCCGCCCATTTTCTTTTCCGCCCCGCTTTCCTCCTCGAAAGCAACTTCCACGCACAGCGATCCGCGCCCGGACTCAACCGCCGCAGGAGACGGCGCAGGGCCGCGGCTGTGCGAACAGCATTGCGAATGCGTCGCATTATCTAATACCATCGTGCCTCGGCCGCTATGATCGGAGCGGACTGCCGACGGCGAAAAGACGGCCCGTTCCTCCCGACGCCATGGCCAGGCTCCGAACCGATGGCGGACCACCATAGGGAGCGCACTCTTGCTGACCGAAACGGCCATTGTTCCGACGGCCCTTGCCAGCCGGTACCTGCAGCAGCTCTGCAAGCATTTCGCCCACAAGATCGCGGTGCGCTACGACGCCGCCGCCGGCGAGGCCCAATTCCCCTGGGGACGCTGCACGATGACGGCGGCGGACGGCATCCTGACCCTGCGTTGCGAGGGGGCCGACGCCGAGGCGCTGGCCCGCGTCAGGGCGGTGGTGGACGACCATCTGGTCCGCTTCGCCTGGAAGGAGGGGCTGAAGCCGGACTGGCTCCCCGCCGGCTGATACCGGCTCCTGGGGAAGCTGTTGAAGGGGCTGTTGCGGGCGCCGGCCATCGTCACCGGCGGCCGGATCCGGGCCCTTCCCCGTCGCCGTCCCATCCGCCAGCCGGCAGCGCGCCAGTTCCCGCTGCCGCTCGGCCAAGGCCGCTTCGCGGGCACGGACACGGCGGCGCTGCTCCTCGGTGCGGGCGCGCAGGCCCTGCTCCTGGCGCAGGCGCGAGGCCAGACGCCGCAGATCCTCGGCCGCACGGCTCTCCGCCATCGCCGGCAGGCTGGCCAGCGCGTCGCGGAAGTCGCCCAGGGTCGGGAAGCGGCTCCAGCCGCTGCGGAAATTCGCCCAGACCGCATCGAAGGCCGCCATCCAGCGGTCCGCCGGCCAATCGGCCATCGCCCGCACATCCGCCTCCAGCAGTTCGGCGTCCGGCAGTTCCAGAGCGAAGCGGTCGGCCAGCTTTTCCAGCCCGATCAGCACATTCTCGATACCGATCGGCGGCGTCAGCGTCCCGATCGCCTGCTCCACCCGGTCGGCGAGGGCGCCGATCTCGGCGGGCGACAGATCCTGCGTCTCGAACCGCAGGTCGGCGACCTCAAGACTGGCCAGCGAGGCGAAGGCGCAGGGCAGCGAGGGTTTCGCGGTTGCGGACGGCGGCATTGGACGAGACATCGGGCGCGGATCCGCTGCGGGGAAGGATGGAACGGCGATCATGGCGGGGCTCCCGGCGGTGGTTGCGAAGGGCGGACGGGCTGGAGAGCGACGCTTCGGCGGCGGACGGCCTGACGTCAGGGCGTTTGAGGGCGGACCGCTGGACGGCTGGATCGGCGGACGCATCGGCCGGAGCGACCAGTTCGCGGAGTATCCAGCGCCGCCATGCGGCCCCCGGATCCGGCGGGCAATAGCCGTTGCGGGCATGCGCCTTGCGGCACCAGGCCACGAACTTGGCGCTCACCCGGCCGGCATCGACCTCCGGCCGCTCCTGCGCCGCCCAGGCGAGGTCGGCGGCATCCGGCCGCCAATCGGCCGGCAAAGCCCCATCCCGCCGTCCAATCTCCCTGCCTGCCAAATCTCCGTCCGATTGGGAGGAGGAGGATTCAGGATTCTGGGATTCCAAGGAGAAGCCGGCCGGCGAACCGCCGGTGTCAGCCGGCTGACAGGACATGCCGGCGGTGACGCCCTCCATTCCCATCAGCCGATAGGCGAAACCGCGCAGCCCACGCCGCGGCTGGGCGCAGACCAGCGCCGCCGGCGGCTCCTGCAGGCCCTTCAGCACGGCATTGAACCAGGCGCGGCTTTGCCCGAGCTCCTCCGCCAGCTCGCCTTGCGTGGCGGTGCAGACACCGTCGCGGTCGGCATGGGCATAGAGCGCGGACAACACCGCGATGTCGGCGGCCTGGATGCCGGGCACGGCAATCCAGCGCCTGTACATGTCGATGTATGGCTTCATTGAGACACCCGTCTGTCGGTCGATCCGTGGACGGGCGGAGACAAAGGGAGAGCGTCAACGGACTCGCCATGAATCCGCTTGGCTTGGTGGGCCTGCCCTGCCATCATGGAGTCGCCAAACCGCCAGATGTGGGGTGCCCGGGTTTCCCTCGGTCTCCTCCGTCCGACACGAAGGGCCCGGAGCAATCCGGGCCTTTTGTGTTTGCGGAGGTCGGTCCTCCGTTACGTCATGGTGCTCTCCTTCAAGATGCCAGGATTCACACTGGCCCGTGGCGTCGGCCAGGAACTGGCATGGACGCAGGGTGATGGCGTGAGGGCGGTTTTCGCCCGTTTTTTGAAATGTGTACGTGGCGTCGCGCGTCTGTCCACGGTCTTCGGAAACTGGCACATCAGCGACATCGCAAAGGGCGTCGGCGGGATTCTTCGGGGGGAATCAATCACTTGTCGCGGCATGCCGTCGGCTGTCCGGCCGCGGGTGTCGCCGTTGTGCCGAAAGATTCGGGTCCAAACGTCGCCGTTGTGCCGAAAGATTCTTGAGGTTGGGAGCTTCCTGCCTGCCGAATCCCGGCTCCGAATGTCGCCGTTCTGCCGAATAATGGAGCTCTCCCCTCCCCCACCCCACCACCGGCCGGCCAGAATCGGCGGAGAATCGGGCGGGAATCGGCCTTCCGGCGGATCGTCCGAACGTCGCCGTTCTGCCAGTCGAGGGGCGTCCCGGGGGCATTCCGACCCTGACCGGGGCAGCAATGCACTGAAATAATATATAAAAAACAATCACTTATGTAAGCACCCTCTCGCTCCGATACCCCCGCCCACGGCAGAACGCAGACGTTGATGCCGCCCCCTGCCGGATGACAGCCCTCCGACGCACGCCTCCCGCCTCCCGCCGGCCCCGATCGGGAAAACTGGCAGAACGGCGACATTCGCCCCGGCAAATCGCGCCGCTCGCGGGAATCTTTCGGCAGAACGGCGACGTTTGCGCCGGAGCGGTGGAACAGGAGCGCGGGCTTGTGGATTATGGCAGCAGCCCATTTGAAGCCGCACAGCACCCGCGGAGAGATCGCATGTCACAGACCACCAACGCCGAGCTGCTCGACCGGCCGCTGCAATTGGCTCTGCGGCTCGATTCACCGCTGACCGGCGATGTCCAGAACGACCGCCACATGATGGTCTACAGCCTGTTCGGCCTGTCGAAGGACAAGGCGGAATCGCTGCCGACCTATGACGACGGCAAGGTGCGGATCGAGGTGCGGGCGCCGAAGAATGTCGGCGTCGCCACCATCTGGGACAAGGCGGTGCTGCTCTACGCCATCTCCCTGCTGCGCGAGAAGATGGAATCCGGCAAGGGCCCGGCCAAGCTGGGCGAGCTTCATTTCACCACCAGCGATCTCCAGCGCATCGTCGGCAAGACCGCCGGCGGCAGCGCCTATGACAAGATCGAAGGGGCGCTGGAACGGCTGCAGGGCACGCAGATCAAGACCAACCTGGAAACCGGCGGGGAGGGCGAAAGCGGCGCCTTCTCGTGGATTTCCGACTACAAGCTGCTCTACCAGCGCAAGAAGGACGGCGAGCGCGCGGTGCGCGGGCTGAAGCTGACCCTGTCGGGCTGGGTCACCCGCGCGGCGCTCGGCCATAATCTGCTGAGCTACGACGACCAGTATTTCGCGCTGAAGCCGGTGGAAAAGCGGCTTTACGAGATCGCGCGCGCCCACCTCGCCCGCGGCCATGCCTTCTGGATGGCGCTGGAGCCGCTGCGCAAGCGCGTCGGTTCCGACAACGACCTGCGCAAGTTCAAGAACGCGCTGGGTCCGGTCCTGGCCGCCGACCGCATCCCCGGCTATGGCGTGCGAATCGTCGAGACGGCGGAGTACAAGGAGACGATGAAGGCGCGCGGTGCCGTTCTGGGCCGCGTGCTGAACGCCGACCTGCCGGTGCTGTTCTGGAAGAAGGACCAGGGCCAGCCCGAGAACTGGATCGACGTTCCGAAGGTGGAATACGACGAGACGGTGTGATCGCCCTCCCCTTCCATCACCTCGTCAGACCGGTCGCAACCGGGGATACTGGGGGCGACGTTGTGTTCCGGATGCCCTTCTCCCCTTGCGGGAGAGGGGCTTCGCCTGGAAGCCAAGACCAGATGCTCCTTCCCCCACTCCTTCGGTAGACACCCGTTGCCGGAGTGGCGACGACTTGGTAGGGTCGCCGCAACCGGTACCGGGGCAGGAGGACGGGGCGTGACAGGGGAACAGTTGAAGGCGTTGCGGGAACGGCGCGGCCTGACCCAGACGCAGATGGCGGCGTTCGTCAATGAACTGACCGGCCGCAGATACGACAAGCAACGGCTGAGCAAGTGGGAAACCGGCAAGGAGGCCCTGCCCCGCGAGGTGATGGGCCGGCTTCTGCTGCTGGATCTGGAACGGCCGGAAAGCCCCCTGCCCCGCCGCGGCACCACCGTCGCCGTCGGCCTGCAGAAAGGCGGCACCGCCAAGACCGCGACTTCCATCAACCTCGCCTTCATCCTGGCGCGGGCCGGCAACCGCGTGCTGCTGGTCGATGCCGACCCGCAGGGCAACGCCACCGTGCATGTCGGCGTGCCGCAGACCGATGTGGTGGCACTGACCGAGGCCGGAAAGGTCCTCTACCACGCGCTGATGGGCAAGACGCCGCTGGACACGGTGATCCGCCCGACCAGCGTTGACGGCCTCGACGTCGTGCCCTCCAGCATCGCGCTGGCGAGCGCCGACACCGAGCTGCCGGGCAACCTGACCAATGCCCAGACCGCGCTGGCCGAGATGCTGGACGGCGTGCGGGAGCGTTATGACGTGATCGTCATCGACTGCGCCCCCAACCTGGGTGCGGTGACGATCAACGCCCTGACCGCCGCCGATTACGTCCTGGTGCCCTGTCAGGCGGAGCCGCACGCCATCCTCGGCGTCAGCGCCTTCCTCGACACCGTCGCCAAGATCCAGCGGCGGCTGAACCCGCGGCTGGAGGTTCTGGGCATCCTGCCGACCATGGTCAACCCGCGCCAGACCCAGGACCGCTCGTCGCTGGACGACATCCAGCGCCTGTGGGGCGACAGCCGCCGCGTGTTTCCGCCGGTGCCGCGCGCGACCATCTACGCCCAGGCGGCCGGCGCCAATGTCATCACGCTGGATGCCGACATCGGCGCCCCCGGCGTGGAGAGCTATGCCGCCATCGCCGCCGCGCTGCTGACCGCCATGGGCCGCCTGCAGGAGACCGTCGATGCCGCCTAGGAAGCTGACCCGCCAGACCGCCGCCACCGTGCTCCAGGCCAAGGAGGCCGGCTTCGCCGCCGAAACCGACCGCCTGTTCGGGCTGAGCGGCGTGCTGCCCCGGCTGGTCGAGGTCGATCTCGACGCCGTGGAGACCAATCCCGGCCAGCCGCGCACGGTCTTCGACGACGAGTCCCTGAAGTCGCTGGCGGACTCCATCGCCCGCCATGGGTTGCAGCAACCCGTGCTGGTGCAGGAGGGGGCGGAAAAGGGCCGTTACCGTCTGGTGGCCGGCGAGCGGCGGCTGCGCGCCCATCGGCTGCTCGGCCGCGGCACCATCGCCGCGATCATCACCAAGGGCCGTCCCGAGGAGATCGCGCTGATCGAGAATGTCCAGCGCGTGGATCTGGACGCCATCGACCTGGCCCGCGGCCTGTCCCAGCTGATCGAGGCGCACGGCTACACCCAGGCTGAGGTGGCGGCGGCCGTCGGCTGTTCTGAGGCCGAGGTGTCCAAGCGCCTGAAGGTGCTGCGCCTTCCCGACGACATCCTGGCCGACTATCGCGCCAACCCGGACGCCGTTTCCCGTTCCGCCCTGGTCGAACTGGCCTTCGTCGAGGACGAGGCGGAGCTGCGCCGGCTCTGGCAGACGGCGCGCACCGGCGGGCTGACCGTGGGTGCGGTGCGGGCGGCCCGCCCGGCGGCATCCTCCACGGCCGAGCCGATGCGGATCCTGGGCAAGGCGATCAACCGCATGGACAAGGATCTCGCCGCCATCGACACGGTCGCCCAGGCCTTGCAGCGTGAACATCGCGAAAGGCTGCAGACCCTGCGCGACCGTATCGACGCCCTGCTGAACGGCTGAGGCTTTCGCACTCGAAAGCACGCCAAGGTTGCTCCATTGGTCCCGCGCGACCGCCGGTTGCTTTCGAGTGCGAAAGCCTCTGGCGGTCGTCCGGGGTGACCGTCTGCCCTGCCCCATGCTAAGGATGGCCGGCAGGATAACGATGCGACGGAACAGAGATGCCGGCCGTGCGGAGACGACATTTCCTTGGCGTGTTCGGGAGCCTCCTCGGAGCCGCCGCGCTGTCCGGCGCGCTGCCGCGGCCGGGGTTTGCCGCCGACGGCGCCCTGCGCATCGGGCTGAAGACCCTGCCGGCGGCGCTCAACCCGCTGACCGTCAGCGATCTGGTCGCGCGGCAGATTTTGGGATCGATGTATGAGAGCCTGACCAGCGTCGATCCGCAGGGACGGATCCTGCCGGGGCTCGCCACCGCCTGGGAGGCTTCGGAGGATGCCCGGCGCTGGCGGCTGACCATGCGCGACGGCGTCACCTTCCACACCGGCCGCCCCTTCACCGCCGCCGACGTCAAACGCAGTTTCGAAGCGACATTGGCCGGCGACGGCGCCAACTTCGCCTTGCTCGCCCTGTCCAAGGTCCGCGGCTTCCGGGAGTTGCGGGAAAGGACGGCCACCGAGCTGTCGGGCGTCACCGTCATCGACGACCGGACGCTTGAGGTCGTCTGCGACGAACCCAACTCCGTCTTCCCCTTCGCCCGCATCCACATCGTCGATGTCGAGGCGGCCGGGAAGGCCGGTCCCGACTGGTTCCGCAGGCTTTCGGCGGGCACCGGCCCCTACCGGCTGGCCCGCTCGGCCGAAGGCATCCGCATCGACGTGGAGGCAAATCCCGGCTGGCGCGGCGGCGCCGTCCCGTTTGAGCGAGTGTCGTTCCTCGCCACCGGCATCGGCAATGACGGCATCACGCTGTTCAACGACAGCCAGGTCGATTTCACCTTCGTCGACACCGATGCGCTGCGCGGGGTGATGGACGATCCCGGCTTCAAGCGGTCGCTGTCCAACGTGCAGCGGATGCAGATGCGGGTGGTGGCGCTCGACCCGCGCCGGGTGAAGGCCTTCGCCGATCTGCGGGTGCGCCGGGCAATGTCGCTGCTGATCGACCGCAACGCGATGGCGGAGCGCTTCTTCCGCGGCGTGGCCGCCGTCCACAACGGCGTCGTCCCCCCGGCCCTGCTGTCGAACGAAAGGCTGGAGCCGCTGGCCTATGATCCGACCTTGGCCCGGCGCCTGCTGGAGGAGGCCGGCTATCCGGAGGGGCGCGGCATCGACCCCTTCACCGTCACCGTCGTGCCGGAGTACCGGCGCGAGTTCGTCTATTACGTGTCGCAGTGGAACAATGCCGGCATTCCGGCGAAGCTGGTCACCGCGCCGCGGCAGGAGTTCATCGCCCGCTCCCGCCGGCGCGACTACGACTCCTTCCTGTTCGGCTGGACCGCCACCTACCCTGACCCGATGAACTTCCTCGACGAGCTGTTCAACAGCCGCAGCCGCTTCAATCCCGTCGGCTGGTCCAATGCGGAGTTCGACGGGCTGGTCGAGCGCGCGATGGCCATCGCCGATCCCGACCGCCGCGCCGAGGTCTACAAGGACGCCGAGTGCCTGGTGATGCAGGATCTGCCGGTGATCCCGCTGGTGGTGCCGGATTACGTGGCGCTGCGCGGCAACGTGCTGAGCGACAATTTCATCACGCCGTTCGGCGGCCTCAACTTCGGCTGACCCGACGCAGGGCAGGGCGGTGCGGGCAGGCTGGCGCGGGCAAGAAAAAAGCCCCTGTCCGAGTGACGGACAGGGGCTTTTCGCAGAGACAGCCGAGAGGTATCAGACGTCCTGCGACCGCGCTCCCCGCAGGCAATCGGCGCTCTTGGCCACGCGGAGGCAATCGGCCACCTCGGCTTCGCGCAGGCAGTCGGCAGGCTTCGTTACGCGCAGGCAGTCAGCCATCTGGGCTTCACGCAGGCAATCCGCGGATTTCGTGACACGCAGACAGTCGGCGCTCTTGGCCACGCGGAGGCAATCGGCCACCTCGGCTTCGCGCAGGCAGTCGGCAGGCTTCGTTACGCGCAGGCAGTCAGCCATCTGGGCTTCACGCAGGCAATCCGCGGATTTCGTGACACGCAGACAGTCGGCGCTCTTGGCCACGCGCAGGCAGTCGGCCACCTCGGCTTCGCGCAGGCAGTCGGCGGGCTTCGCTGCGCGCAGGCAATCAGCGCTCTCAGCGACGCGGAGGCAGTCGGCCACCTCGGCTTCGCGCAGGCAGTCGGCCCCCTTCGCCACGCGCAGGCAATCCGCGGTGGCGAACAGGCGGTCGCTGTCGGCGCGGGCGGCGGCCATGCGGTCGGCGGGAACGGCGACGCCTTGGTGGTGGAGGTATTCGCCATAGACCGCCTCGCAGAAGCGGAAATAGGCGCGGGTGTCGGCGACGATGAACTCGTGCCACAGGTCGTCGCAGGCGGCGGACTGCGGAACGATGTCGCGGTCGGGATGCTCGGCGCAGGCCAGCAGGAAGGCCTTCAACTGGTGCAGCGCGATCTCGGACGTGGGGCGGGTCATGCCCGCGGCGATTGCCCGTTCGACCACATAGCCGAAGTCGAAGCCGGCGATGATGTCCCTGGCACGCGTGATGTCGGTCATGGTGGCGCTGCGCATGGAATTCTCCGAGGTTACTTGTGTCCGGCCCATGATCCAGGTTGCGGGATCGATTCCGGACATGGCCTCAATGTTGTGCCACAGCACAACCGGGTATGTGGAAATTCTTTCGTGCTAAGCATCCGGCGCCCGGGCGATGACTTCGCCCGGCCGGGGGGTATTAGGCGGGGCGGGAGGTATCGCCGGCGACGGACAGGGCCGGGCGCGAGGCGGTCATCGCCGCCACCAGCGTCGACAGGCGGTCGGGCATGATCGGCTTGGAAGCCACGGTCACGCCCATCTCCGCCGCCCGGCTGGTCACCGCCCCGTCGAGCCGGCCGGAGATCAGCACCGCCGGAATCCGCAGGCCAAGCCGCGTCCACAGCTCGGCGATGAAATCCAGACCGTTCTCGGTGGCGGACAGATGATAGTCGGCGATCACAGCATCGGGGCGGACGCTTCCGTCCTCCACCGCCCGCAGGCCCTCCGCGACGGTGGAGGCGCCGACGACGCGATGCCCCGCGCTGGTCAGGAACATGGAGATGGCGGACAGCACGAAGCTGTCGTCGTCGATCACCAGGATCGCGATCTCCCCCTCCTTCGCCGGCGCGTCCGCCAGCGTCGCCATCCTGGCCGCGGCAGCGGGGGCCGGGGCGGGGATGGGTGCCGCCGGAACGGGTGCCGCCGGTACGGGTGCCAAGGGTTCCACCGCAACGCTCTCCGCCGCAGCGGCCTCGATCGGGGCCAGCGGAATGGTGACGGAGAAGACCGATCCCTTGCCCAGCGTCGAGCGCACCTTCACCGGATGGTCCAGCACTGTCGCCAGCCGCTTGACGATCGACAGCCCCAGGCCGATGCCGTTGTCGCGGTTGCGCTCCGGGTTGCCGATCTGGTGGAACTCCTCGAAGATGGCGTCCAGCCGGTCTTCGGGGATGCCGATGCCGGTGTCCCGCACCTCCACGATCAGGGAGCCGCCCGATTCCAGGCAGGCGACCTGCACCTGCCCGCTGTCGGTGTAGCGGATCGCGTTGTCGATCAGATTGCCCAGCAGGCGCTGCAGCAGAAGGCGGTCGGTCACCACCGGCGCGCGGTGTTGCGGCACGGTGAAGGCCAGCCCCTTGCCGCGCGCCACCGGGCCGTATTGCGAGTCCAGCGCGTCGAACAGGTCGGCCACCTCATGCACGGCCTTGTTGGCGGTGACGCCGCCGGCGTCCAGCCGCGACACCTCCAGCAATTCGTCCAGCAGCTGTTTCAGGGTCATGACGACCTGTTCGATCTTGCGCGCCGATTCCGCCACCTTCGGGTTGGGAGCGGTGGCGCGCAGCATCGCGGTCAGCATCAGCAGCGACTGGGCCGGCTGGCGCAGGTCGTGGCTGGCGGCGGCCATGAACTTGGCCTTCGACGCCACCGCCTGCTCGGCCCGTTCCTTGGCGACGCGCAGGTCGATGGCGTTCTGCCGGAAGGTGGCGAGCGCCTTTGCCATGCGGCCGATCTCGTCGTCGCGGTGGCGCACCGGCACGTCCACCGACACGTCGCCCGCCGCCAGATCGGCCATGGCGCGGGTCATGCCGGCGATGGGCAGCGTCATGCCGCGCGTCGCCCACACCACCCCCAGCACCACCAGCAGGAGGGTGACGGCGCCGACCCCGCTCAGCACCATCACATGGTGGCGGATGGCCGCGTCGGTCGGGCCGGTGTCCAGCCGGACCAGCAGCGTGCCGATGTTGCGGACGGCGCCGGTCCGGTCCTGATGGGTCAGCGGCACGGCGGCGGCGGTGGCTGCAGCGGCTTCGCTGAGGGCGGCCACGCCCGGCTTGCGGAAGCTGGCGAAGCGCTCGCCATGGGTTCCCAGGATCACCGCCTCGGCGAAGCTGTCGATCGAGCGCAGCGGCATCAGCGCCTCCACCGCCTCTTCGGGATCGAGATCCCACAGCGCTTTCGCCACGTCGTCCAGCACGATCCTGGTCGCCATCTCCGCCCGGATGGCCAGCTCGGCCCGCGTGTTGCGCACGTCGGCCTGGATCAGGACCACCATGGGCACGGCGATCAGCACCGACACCAGCAGCACCGCCGATGCCGTCGTCCGCGCGACCAGGCTCCGTGAGAAAACCTTGAACAGCATGCCGAAGCCTACGAAGACACGACGACCACGAACAATTCGCCAGGGCATCCTAGCCGAAGCGGCAGCCAAACACGACAGCCGCGTGCCGGCGACCGGCCGCCGGCATCGTTCCGCCGGCGAAGGCGAACAATTCGACCGCACCGGCCGCGCGAAGGGACCGAAAGAGCGCACGGCTGTTTCTAATGGTTTCTTTTTCTTGGTTCATTGCCCGTGTAAAAGTCCGCCCCGGATTTCGGCCCCCGGAATAGGGGCGGGATCGGGATTGCCGCTGGGGGGCGGAGCATGGGAACCGGCATCATCATCGCCCTTGCGCACGGCGTCGGGCTGCTGGCCCTGGTCCTGCTCGCCTACCGCCATGTGCTGCGGCGGTTCGGCGCGCGGCGCCTGCCCTTCGCCCTGCTGTCCGGCCTGCTGTTCGGCGTGGCCGCCGCCATTTCGATGCTGGACGCCCATCCGGTCGAAGGCGGGGTGCTGGTCGATCCGCGCAACGTGATGATCGGGCTGGCCGGGCTGTTCGGCGGCTGGCCGGCCGCCCTGGCTTCCGCCGCCGTGGCCGGCGCGGCGAGGCTGTGGCTGGGCGGCATGGGCTCGCTGGCCGGTCTGGCGGGCGTCCTGCTGACGGCGCTGGCGGCGCCGCTGCTGGTCCGGCCGATGGAGAGGCGCGCCGCCGGCAAGCGCGAGCCGGCGAAGGGGCAGGGGCAGGGCCAAGGCCAAGGCCAAGGGAAGGGGCCAGGGCCCGGAACGGGGCAGGATAAGGGCGCCTACGGCTTCGGCCGGCTGACGACGTTCGGGCTGGCCATCACGCCGCTGACCCTGCTGCCCTTCCTGCTGCTGCCCGACCTGGATCTCGCCCTGCGCGTGCTGGCGGAGGCTGCGCTGCCGCTGGCCGCCTTCACCACGCTCGGCATCGGCCTGCTCGGCACCATGCTGGCGCGCGAGCACCGCCGCGTCGCCGACGAGAACGCCCTGGCCGAGAACGCCGCCCTGTTCCGCGCCGTGTTCGACAACTCGGCCGACAGCCTTGCGATCATCCGTGTCGGCGAAAAGGGCGGCTTCACCCTGCACAGCGCCAACGCCGCCGCTTTGCAGGCGATGGGCGACGCCGCCGCCGACGCGGCCGGCAAGCCGCTGGACAGCCTGCTGCCGCCCGATCTGGCCGCCAAGGCGACGGCCGACCTGCAATCCTGCATCGACGCCGGCGCCCCCACCCGCTTCGAGGAGCAGCATACCCACAACGGCGTCACCCGCTGGTGGGAGGTGTCGCAGGTGCCGATCCGCGACGGCAGCGGCGCCGTCGTCATGCTGTCGGTCGGCGCCCGCGACATCACCCGCCGCCACGAGGCGGAGCGCGCGATCCGCGCCAGCGAGGCGCGCTACCGCCTGCTGGCGCGCAGCGTCACCGACATCATCGGCCGCATCGGCCTGGACGGTGTGCGGTGCTTCTGTTCCGAGGCGACGCGCGACAGCCTGGGCTGCGCCCCCGCCGAGCTGATCGGCCGCCCGCTGGTGGAGCGGGTGCATCCCGACGACCGCGACGCCCTGTCCGCCGGTCTGGCGCAGCTGACGCCGGACCGCCCGACCCTGAAGGCCACCTACCGCCTGCGCCATGCCGACGGCCGCTGGGTGTGGATCGAGGCGGCGGTGCGGCTCGTCACCGACGATTGGGGCGCGCCGCAGGATTACGTCAGCGTCGAGCGCGACATCACCGCCCGCAAGATCATGGAGGCCGAGCTTCAGGACGCCCGCCAGGCCGCGGAACTGGCCAGCCGCGGCAAGACCGAGTTCCTGGCGAGCCTGAGCCACGAGCTGCGCACGCCGATGAACGCCGTCATCGGCTTCGCCGACCTGATCGCGCGGGAGTCGGAGGGGCCGGTCGGCACCCCCCATTACCGCGACTTCGCCGTCAACATCCGCGACAGCGGCCAGCACCTGCTGGAGCTGATCAACGAGATCCTCGACCATGTGCGGGCGGAATCCGGGCAACTGGTGCTGGACGACGAGGTGGTCGATCTCGACGCCGCCGCCGTCTTCGCCATCCGCCTGCTGACCCCGCGCGCCGCCCGCGCCGGCATCGTCCTCTCGGCGGCGGTGGACCCCGCCGCCCGCCACCTGCGCGGCGACGAGCGGCGCATCCGCCAGATCCTGCTGAACCTGCTGTCCAACGCCGTCAAATACACCCCCTCCGGCGGAACCGTCTCGCTGACCGCCGCTCCCGCCCCGGACGGCGGCCTGCTGCTGGAGGTGCGCGACAACGGCGTCGGCATCCCCGAACGGGATCTGGACCGCGTCCTGCAGGCCTACGCCCGCGTCGAGAGCCCGGCCAACCGCCAGACCGAGGGCGCCGGGCTCGGCCTGCCGCTGACCCGCCGTCTGGTGGAGCTGCATGGCGGCGCCATGACCCTGGCGAGCCGGGTGGGGCAGGGCACCACCGTCACCCTCCATTTCCCGCCCGACCGCGTGGCCGACGAGACAGGCCGCAGCCTCCGCCCGCCCTCGGACCGGCCCAGCCTGTCGATCCTGATGGTGGAGGACGACCACAACATCCTGGAGCACGGCTGCGCCCTGCTGCGCAGTTGGGGCCACCGGGTGATCGGCGCGTCCGGCGCCGGCGAGGCCCTGGTGGTGCTGCGCGGGGACGAGCCGCTGGACCTGCTGTTCAGCGACATCGTGATGCCTCCGGGCATGAACGGGGCGGAGCTGGCGCGCGAGGCCCGGCGCCTGCGCCCCGGCCTGCCGGTTCTGCTGGCCTCCGGCTTCGCCGCCCATGCGGTGGTGGCCGACGACGTGGCGCTGGGCGGCTACGACCTGATCGCCAAGCCCTACGACCCGCTGGAGCTGCGCGACCGTCTGGCCCGCCTGCACCCGCCGGCGCAACGCCCGCCCCTGGCCCCACCCCCGGCTCCGCCGCAGCCGGACCCCGAGCCCACCCCCGAACCCGCCCCGCCGCCTGCCGCCGGGCTGCCCCCGCCGCCCCCGTCCCCGGCAACAGCCGAGCCGCCCGCCCCGAAGCCCGCCCCCGCGCCATCGGCGGCCGAGCCCCTGCGCATCCTGGTGGCGGAGGATGTGGAGATGAACCGCCTGCTGGCCGTCACCCTGCTGAAGCAGGCCGGCCACAGCGTCGCGGCGGTGGCGGACGGGGCGCAGGCGGTTGCGGCGGCAGCGGCGGTGGATGGGCGCGAGCCGTTCGACGCGATCCTGATGGACGTGAACATGCCGGTGATGGACGGCCTGGAGGCGACGCGCGCCATCCGCGCCATGCCCGGCCCGGCCGGCCGCGTCGCCATCGTGGCGCTGACCGCCAACACCTTCCCCGACGACATCGCCCGCTGCTACGAGGCCGGCATGGACTGCCATGTGCCCAAGCCCATCGACCGCGTGCTGCTGCTGACCGAGATCGCCCGCTGCGTCGCCTCGCGCCGGGCGGTGGAGGCGATGGGGGAGGATTAGCGCAAAGGGTGGAAAACGATCTCCCTCAATCCAACGTTCGAAATGCGCGAAACCGCAGTACCTGATCCGGGATGATCCAGATCATTGAGCCGACACTCAGACATTCGTCGAGCTTTCCAGCAAACCAACCAACGGAAAAAATGATCTGTTTTCGGAAATTTACTCGATCAGATCGTTGAAGCCCTCGGGAACAGGGTTCGGTTGCGGCTGAAGGATAAACCCGGGGAAGTCGACAATGTGGGCGCGATCCTTCATCTCATGCTGAACGAGAGGGAGGGGTTCGGAAGTCGATACAATGATTTGTCCGCCTGAGCGGGTGGACTGAGCAGCTCGCTTGAGGAACGTGAAAAGGCTAACAGAATCGATTTCTTGTTGACCAGGTTCGTCGAATATGACGAGACCAGGGTGGTTTGTTGAATGCGTGCGCTGTAGCTCAATCGTCGAGATCAAATAAGCCCATTTTAGACGAATGCCATCACTGGCGGAAACTTCGAAATTGATTTCCTTCTCGACCATTTCAGTCCCCTTCCGTTCACGGACAAGTGGACGGAAGTTGTCTGTTGAGAGCGCGATCTCCGATGGTTGAAATGATCGGAAGCCATAAGACGTGAGTTGCTCACAGATTTTGCGCGTGAGCTCATCGACTTTCTGCAAGTCGTTAGAGGTCAGGTTATCGTCGGGAAGTTGTCGTAATGAGGCCGTTGCCTTCGCCCAACCCGCTGCTATTTCCCGAAGTTCATCAAGTAGAGAGATGGTGAGCTCATCGATGCTGTGAAGTTGATTAAGAAAACTCTGCCTGCGGACAAGATTTTCAATCTTGGCCCGTGATGGGGATTTTTCTGGGCGCGTTAATTCTTGTCGCAGGGAACGGAGTTCCTGCTGCTTGTCTTGTAGATTTCGCTGTATGCCACGGTATCGGCCGACGATCTCCAGTAATCGCTCGTTGGATGCAGCCAGAGCGGTTTTGTACAACTCAAGCTGAGACTTCACGAACAAGACGTTTTCATCGAGAGCCATTCCCACCACCTCAACTGTCGGGAGAAGCTCGTTAGAAACTTCCTGACGACAGGTCGGGCAGACATGTTCCGCAGCAGCTTTCCCCAATTCGGATCCGAGCCGTTGTAGTTTTTGCGCATCCTGGTTCCGGCGGAGATCAATCTTGAGTGCTTTGACGCGTGCGTTCAGAGCTTGGCTGTCTTGCGTTTCCGAGGCATATTCGCTGCGGACGGTCTCCAGTATGGCAGTATCCATATCGATCTGCTCGCGCAGAAGTGCAATTCGTGCCTCTATTTTTGGAGCAATGTTGTCGATCGTCTCCAATTGAGCAGCTTCTAGTTCCGCCACCTCGGCCTGGACCTCAGCAATAAGTTCCGATAGTTGCACCCACTCCCTTTCATGGAATAACTGAAGATCGATCTCGGGTTTCTGAGCGAATTCAGTAGTAGGCTGCGTAGGAAGGCCACGAATCCGTCCTATCCGTGTGGCGGCATCAGTGAGTCTCGACCTTTCGGCAGTCCACCGGTTAGAGAAGTCAGCAATCTGATTCCTTAACTCTGATCGTTGCCGACGGAACTGCGCAATGTCTAGGTTTAATAGAAACTCCATAACGCGGCGTGCTACGTCCTGGATTCTCAGGTAAGTTGGGAAAGGACCCTGTATTGTTGACCAACCTCGCTTCTGTTCGACGAACAGCATTGGAAATATAGCTTCGAGATAAAGCGGGCATTCGGTACCATCATAACGCGGCACCACCGGCAGATCCCATCCAAGATATGCAGCGAGGAAGAAATGAAATCCATCCTCTTGGCTCGCTGCGCCGCCATCGAGGACGTAGAAATCGCGTTGCCGAACCCGTGCGGCCTCAGAGCTCAAAGAAGCGCCAAATGTTACCTGGATGAGTTTCGTACTTTTTCCACCAACGACATCTCGGTGCAGGGTGATAATTTCGTTTCGGTCGTTCTCGACCTCGAGCTCGACGAACGACTGCAGGACTGTCTCATAGGGCTCGTCCTCGGTCGCATGAACACGCTCCCGCATCGCATAAGGCAACGGAATCGTTAGTTGCGGACCGAGCGAACGTTCAAGACCGAGTGCGTAAATAACAGCCTGCAAGCAAGTCGATTTACCAGACGTGTTCGGTGCTTGGATGATGTTCAGACCCACTGAGAATGGTATGTCTGCGCCGAATGTGCGCGTCGCCGTGAGCGACCTTAGCCTGAGCCGGCGTAAGCGTATCATGCCGTAAGTCCTTCGCCTATTAACGTGGAAACGCGCTGTTCGGTCAGCTTCTTTGCGTACTCCGCGATGATTGCTTTTTCCTCTTCTAGCGCATCCGAGATTTTTTCGACGGCAGACGCTGCTGCTATGCCAGCTGCGGTGAGTTGTAACGAGGCTCTCCCTCCGCCCCTGGTCCATTCAGCGAACCGCTCGCCGACAACAAAATCAATCGCACGTGCGAAGGCTGGCTCGATGCGCAGGTTCCACGGCAGGATTCTGGCGGTGGGTTCAGTCGCCTCTTGGAGGCGTTTGGTCTGATTAGACCGGATCGCATCGTTCAAAATGTGCAGCTTCGCAAGCGACGCACGTTTCGACCTCGATGCTAAGAGCGCCTAACAGAACCATCTCTGGACGAAGCGCCAGCAGATGAGGCTGGCCGCGATATGGTGAAAGGCAGTGAAGATGTCGGCGCGCCGTTCGTAGCGGACGGCGATGCGGCGGAAGCGGGCAAACCAAGCGAGCGTACGCTCGACCACCCATCGGTGTCGGCCAAGACGCTCGCTGCTCTCGACGCCACGCCGGGCGATCCGCGGAATGATCGCTCGTTGGCGCAGCGCCTGCCGGCAGTGTGCAAAGTCGTAGCCCTTGTCGGCGTGCAGCTTGGCCGGGCGGCGCCGGGGCCGGCCCGCACACTGGCGGATCGCCGGCACGGCATCGACCAGCGTCTCCAGCAGCTTGCTGTCGTGCCGGTTGGCCGGCGAGATCTTCAGGGCGAGCGGGATGCCATTGGCATCGACGAGGATGTGACGCTTGGAGCCCGGCTTGCCGCGATCCGTCGGGTTCGGGCCGGTCTCCTCGCCCCCCTTTTTGCTGGAACGCTGGCGCTGTCCACCGCTGCACGATCCCAGTTGATGGCGTTGGCATAGCCGAGCCGGTCGAGCAGCACACGATGCAGCCGTTCCCACACGCCAGCCCGATGCCACTCGTGCAGACGCCGCCAGCAGGTCATCCCCGAGCCGCAGCCCATCTCCACCGGCAGAAGCTCCCAAGGAATACCCGTGCGCAGCACGAATAGGATGCCGGTCAGCGCCGCACGATCGTCCAACCGGGGCCGTCCGCCTTTTGGCTTGGGCGGCTCCGGCGGGATCAGCGGTTCGATGATCGCCCACAAGGCATCGGAAACAAGAGGGGCTGCCATGCCCCTACCAACCGTTCCTGGCCGGTTTTGTTACGCACTCTAAGAGCATTAGCAGAATAAGCGATACGCGCCAGACGATGCGCATATCACCCGGCACTGGCGTTGGCCGCTGCTGGAATGAAAAAGGTACATGCGTGATTTCGGGAGTGGTCACGGCAAATCTCCCTCTGGAAAGTCAAGTGGACAGCGGATCAGCCAGTCGCTGATGGTACCTAGGGCGATCCGTGTCAGTATCCCAGGACTTAACATCGGGAGTGCTTGCTTCAGTGACGCTTCTATCCGGTTCATGCTCTCTTGGAGTTGCTGTCCTGGGATTGTAGAAGAAGCACCAACAGCTATAAGCCGCGCTTCTTCCGCCTCGATTGCCTCGAAAGCACGCTCCCAGAGGATCGCGTGATTGTCGCGAAGCTGGCCCAGCGCATTTTCGCGGTGTAGGTGCGCTTTTATGTACTCTTCACGCATTTTAACAATTTGGTCGGGCCGGATGCGCGCGCCCACGGCGCGTCCGAGCTTTTCGTCAATGCGGGTTCCGATCTCTGTGCTACCGGCATCTCTAACTTGTTCAGCAGTTGGCAAAGGCACGCTGAGTGGGGGACCCAACGATAGCGACTTCAATTGGTCAATCTCTGCCTGAAAATCACTTTGTGAATGACAAAGTGCCTCAAAATCCGCCGTCAAAAAGCCTAGGTTAGTGCCTTTTAGAAGAAGGCCGCGGTTCCGAATTGATGCGACAACTTCCTTATCATCGAGAAATGGACAAAGGAGAATCCACCGTCGTGCTGGTTTTCCTGCAAGCAGCTTCTCAATAATCTCCTTGTTTTTTGTAAGCTTTGGGATGTCGCGGCCGGCCTTCGCCTTCATAGCGCTCGCGGCCTTCTTGACGTCAGAAACCTCTTCGGGAGCGTAACATTGGTATAGACAACCGCAAGTGGTGAAAAACTCAAGCCCAGCGTCACCTTTAACCTTGTCAGGCACAATCTGAACATTTTCAGCGCCATGGCGGCGCTGCACAAGTTGAAGTGCAAACTCTTGCCACTCATCACCTTGCCACTCACGCCGATTTGCCATTGGCTCCCCAAAACAATATTTTCAGTTTTCGCTGAGAAAAGCCTCGAATCTCAGGAAAATCAGATAAGCTTTATCAAGAATTATCCCAATACTACTTCTCTGACACCTGTTCTGCCTAATTGTGGTGCTCTCTATTGCTCAATTACATGCTTTTATGAATGCTGTCGGCAACCAAGCATGTTCTCCAGATGCACCTCCCCTCGGTTGATCGATGAGTTAAGGACTCTTTTTTTAGCAGTGTGTGAGTGCCGAGTCACGTCGTTAAAGGATTGGCTGCTTTTGAAACCCCGAGAGCGTTCTTGGAATGGCCGCCGCAGGCACCAAGCAGCAATTTACAAATGCGCGCTTGAATATCCGCTCAAGCTCGGAATCGGGCACCCTCACCGTCGCCCAAATTTCACAAAACTCCCCCAACCACGGACCAAATTCCTATACCCTCTCCGCCCAGGTCCCACCCCTTCGCGGAGCCGCGCCATGCCCCTCGACAGCCGTACCCTCCAGAACGACCGTTTCCCCCGCTGGGCCGAAGAGCCGCCTGTGCCGTCCGAAGGCTCGCTGGTCCCCGGATCTCAATTCCATGACGAGCAGTGGATCATGGCCGCCGGCATGCTGGCGCGCGGCAACAGCTTCCTTCAGGTCTCCCGCGCCATGGGGTGCAGCCGCACCACGCTCTGGCGGGCCTATTACGGCTCCAAGGATTTCCGTCACAGGGTGTGGTGGGAGCGGCAGGCGCTGAACCGCGAGGCCGAGCTGCGCCTGTCCTCGCTGCGCATCCTGGTGGCCGAGCAGATCGAGCGGCTGGTCACCTCCGGCGATGCCACCACCGTCCGCTGGATGGCCGAACGGCTCGGCCTGTTCGACGGCCTCGACCGCCCGGCGTCCAGGCGGCAAGCCGCCGAACAGGCCGAGCCGCCCGCTCCCCGGCCGGCCCCCAGGCCCGACGATCCGCCCGCCGTCACCATCCCCGAACTGGACGACGACATCCCCGGCGACCTGCGCGAGCGGCGGGAGCCCGATCCGGCCATGGTCGCTGCCATCCTGGCCCAACCGGAGGGAAAAGGTCCGAAGGGCGTCTTCCCCTGGACCGTCAACGAGTACGAGCATTTCCCCAATCTCAACCCCGGCCCGGTCAGCCGCCGCGCCGCCGGTCCCTTCTCCCATCCGCGCTGACGGCTCCGCCGGCCGATGCGACATCCGCCTAAACCTGTTCCACGCCGTTCCACCCCCCTGATGAGTCCGCCGATAAGCCCACCGTGACCGGCCCCGCCGGACTGTCCGACCGGGATGCTTGATCGCGCCGCCGATCTGTCCGACCCTGCGTGTCCGTTCGCAGACCCGAGGATCACGCGATGACCGCCGGCCCCGCCTTCACCCCAGGCTTCACCTGTGTGCTCGACGCCCGTGCCAGGCTGGGGGAGGGGCCGGTCTGGTCGGTGGAGGAGCAGGCGCTCTATTGGGTCGACATCAAGGGCCGGGCGCTGAACCGCTTCGATCCGGCCACCGGCGCCAACCGCGCGATGCTGTTGCCGGAGGAGATCGGCTGCGTCGCCCCGCGCAAGGGCGGCGGCTTCATCGCCGGCCTGCGCTCCGGCCTGTGGCAGCTGGACGGGGAGGGGGGATTGGTCGCCTGCCTCGCCGCCAACCCGGAGGACCAGGGCGCCAGCCGCTTCAACGACGGCAAGACCGATCCGGCCGGCCGCTATCTGGCCGGCACGCTGGACGAGCCCAAGGCCGGCGGCAAGGCGCATCTCTACCGCTACGACCGGCGCGGGCTGGCGGTGCTGGCCGGCGGGCTGCTGACCTCCAACGGTCTGGCCTTCAGCCCGGACGGGTGGACCCTGTACCATTCCGACACCCCGACCTTCACCGTCCACCGCTACCGCTACGATCCCGCCACCGGCGCCGTCTCCGGCCGCGAGGTCTTTTTCCGGCTGGAGCCGAAGGACGGCGACCGCGGCCGGCCGGACGGGGCGGCGGTGGATGCCGATGGCTGCTATTGGTCGGCACTCTACGAGGGCGGGCGGGTCGCGCGCTTCTCCCCCGACGGCGCGTTGCTGTCGGAACACCCGGTGCCGGCGCGCTGCCCGACCATGGTGGCCTTCGGCGGCCCCGACCTGCGCACCCTCTACGTCACCACCGCCAGCGCCGGCCGCCCCGCCGACGAGCTGGAGCGCCTGCCGCAATCCGGCGGCCTGTTCGCCATGACGGTCGATGTGCCGGGCCTGCCGGTCCCGCCCTTCGACCCGGAAGCCTGACGATGTTCCGCAAGTTCGTCTATCTGCTGGCCCTGGCGCGCGAGAAGCATTTCGGCCGCGCGGCGGAAAGCTGTCACGTCTCGCAGCCGACCCTCTCCAACGCCATCCGCCAGCTGGAGGAGGAGCTTCAGGTCCCCATCGTCGAGCGCGGCCAGAAATTCGAAGGCTTCACGCCGGAGGGGATGAAGGTTCTCGAATACGCCCGCCGCATCGTCGGCGAGCGCGACAACCTCCGTCACGAACTGCTCGCCCTGGCCCAGGGCGTCAGCGGCCATCTGCGGGTCGGCGCCATCCCCACCGCCCTGCCGGTGGTGCCCCATGTGCTGACGCCCTTCACCACGCGCTTCCCCCACATCCGCTCCAGCGTCGTCTCGCTCAGTTCCCGCGAGATCCAGCGCGGCCTCGACGACTTCGAACTCGACGCCGCCATCACCTATCTCGACAACGAACCGCTGAACAACGTCCGCACCCTGCCGCTCTACACCGAGCGCTACCACCTGCTCGCCCACCGCGACGACCTGACCGAGGAGATGATCGCCGACGGTGCGATCGCCTGGGACAAGGCCGCCGATCTCCGGCTCTGCCTGCTGAGCCCGGACATGCAGAACCGCCGCATCGCCGACACCGCCTTCCGCATGACCGGGCGGACGGTCCAGCCGGCGATGGAGACCAACTCCATCGTCACCCTCTACACCATCGTCCGCGCCGGCACCTGCGCCAGCATCGTCCCCGGCCAGCTGCTGACCTTCGTGCCGCCGCACCCGGACATCGTCGCCCTGCCGCTGGTCGATCCCGAACTGAGTCACGTCGTCGGCCTCGTCTATGCCGACCGCGACCCGCCGCCGCCGCTGGCCAAGGCGCTGGCGGTGGCGGCATCCGATTCCGACATCGCCCAGCGCGTGGCGATCGGCGTGGCCGAGGCGATGATCCCCTGGCGGGTGGCGATCCGCTGACGGGCCGCTCTTGATAGCCAAAAGCTATCAGCTCATCGGAAAATACAATTTGCTGGCATACCGTATCCTCCGCCACTCTGACGGTGCCGGGCGCTGAGAGACGCCCGGAAAAAGCCAACAGAGCCAAGCCAGAACGACGCCGACCCCAAGTTCGGCGCGGACGATCGCAAGGAGGGATACCCGTGAACGCTTGCCATCCGTGGAGCGCTGAGCGCGCCATGACGATTGTCGAAGACAATCGGCATCTGCGCGGCGCCCTGCTGCCGATCCTTCACGCGCTGCAGGAAGAGTTCGGCTATATCGACGAGGAGGCCATCCCCCTGCTGGCGACGGAGCTGAACCTCTCGCGCGCCGACGTGCATGGCGTCGTCTCCTTCTATCACGAATTCCGCCGCGAAAAGCCCGGCCGCCACACCATCAAGGTCTGCCGGGCCGAGGCCTGCCAGTCGATGGGCGCCAACGCGCTGGTCGACCACATCAGGAAGCGGCTGCAGGTCGATTTCCACGGCACCACCGCCGACGGTGCCTTCACGCTGGAACCGGTCTTCTGCCTGGGCAACTGCGCCCTGTCCCCCGCCGTCATGATCGACGAGAACCTGCACGGCCGGGTCTCGCCCGACCGCTTCGACGAGCTGGCGGCGGAAACGCGGGCCAACCCGCACGCCCATCAGCAAATCCCCTGCGCCCTCAGCCATAAGGGTCACGCGCAATGAGCGGCCATCTGATCACCGTCTTCGTCCCGCGCGATTCCGCCGCCCTGTCGGTCGGCGCCGATGCGGTCGCCGCCGCCATCCGGGCGGAAGCCGCCAAGCGCGACCTGCCGCTGCGCATCGTCCGCAACGGCTCGCGCGGCATGCTCTACCTGGAGCCGCTGGTCGAGGTGGAAACCCCGGACGGCCGCGTCGCCTACGGCCCCGTCACCCCGGCCGATGTGCCCGGCCTGTTCGACGCCGGCTTCCTGACCGGCGGCGCCCATGATCTGGGCCACGGCCTGACCGAGGAAATCCCCTACTTCAAGAAGCAGGAGCGCCTGACCTTCGCCCGTTGCGGCATCATCGATCCGCTGTCGGTCGAAGACTACCGCGCCCATGGCGGTTTCCGCGGTCTGGAGAACGCGCTGGCGATGTCCCAGGCGGAGATCGTCCAGGCGGTGACCGACAGCGGCCTGCGCGGACGCGGCGGCGCCGGCTTCCCCACCGGCATCAAGTGGAACACGGTGATGCAGGCCAAGGCGGACGAGAAGTTCGTCTGCTGCAACGCCGACGAGGGCGACAGCGGCACCTTCGCCGACCGCATGATCATCGAAGGCGACCCCTTCTGCCTGATCGAGGGCATGACCATCGCCGCCATCGCGGTGGGCGCGACCTCCGGCTACGTCTACATGCGTTCGGAATACCCGCACGCCACGGCGACCCTGCGCCAGGCCATCAAGCTGGCCTATGACGAGGGCTGGCTCGGCGACAACATCCACGGCACCAACCGCAGCTTCCATCTCGACGTCCGCGTCGGCGCCGGCGCCTACATCTGCGGCGAGGAAACCGCGATGCTGGAAAGCCTGGAGGGCAAGCGCGGCATGGTCCGCGCCAAGCCGCCGCTGCCGGCGCTGGAAGGCCTGTTCGGCAAGCCGACCGTGGTCAACAACGTGCTTTCGCTCTGCTCGGTGCCGATCATCCTCGACAAGGGCGGCGCGTATTACCGCGACTTCGGCGTCGGCCGGTCGCGCGGGACGCTGCCCTTCCAGCTCGCCGGCAACATCAAGCATGGCGGGATCGTCGAGAAGGCCTTCGGCATCACCCTGCACGAGCTGCTGTACGATTATGGCGGCGGCACCATCACCGGCCGCCCGATCCGCACCGTGCAGGTCGGCGGGCCGCTCGGCGCGTATCTGCCGCCCTCGCAGTTCGACCTGCCGAAGGATTACGAGGCCTTCGCCGCGCAGGAGGCGATGGTCGGCCATGGCGGCATCGTCGTCTTCGACGACACGGTGGACATGGCCCAGCAGGCCCGCTTCGCCATGGAGTTCTGCGTGGCCGAATCCTGCGGCAAATGCACCCCCTGCCGCATCGGCTCCACCCGCGGGATGGAGACGCTGGACAAGATCATCGCCGGCAAGAACGTCGATGCGAACCTCGAACTGCTCGCCGACCTTTGTGACGTGATGGTGGACGGCTCGCTCTGCGCCATGGGCGGCATGACGCCCTATCCGGTGCGCAGCGCGGTGAAGCACTTCCCCGAGGACTTCCGGAAAAAAGCGCCGGCCGTCCGCGTCACCCACATCGCCGCCGAATAACGAGCGACCCAGGAGCACCCGAGATGACCCTCATCCACGAGACCGACTACGGCACCCCGGCCCGCGTCTCCGAGACCCTGGTGACGCTGGAGATCGACGGCCGCGCCATCACCGTTCCCGAAGGCACCTCCGTGATGCGCGCCGCGATGGACGCCGGCATCACCGTGCCGAAGCTCTGTGCGACCGACAGCCTGGAACCCTTCGGCTCCTGCCGCCTCTGCGCCGTGGAGATCGAGGGGCGCCGCGGCACCCCGGCCTCCTGCACCACGCCCGTCGCCCCCAGCATGAAGGTCCACACCCAGACCGACAAGCTGGCGAAGCTGCGCCGCGGCGTGATGGAACTGTATATCTCCGACCATCCGCTCGACTGCCTGACCTGCGCCGCCAACGGCGATTGCGAGTTGCAGGACATGGCGGGCGCGGTTGGACTGCGCAACGTCCGGTACGGTTTCGACGGCGAAAACCATCGCGCCGCCGCCAAGGACGAGAGCAACCCGTACTTCACCTTCGACGCCTCCAAGTGCATCGTCTGCTCGCGCTGCGTCCGCGCCTGCCAGGAGACCCAGGGCACCTTCGCGCTGACCATCGACGGCCGCGGCTTCGCCTCGTCGGTGTCGCCGGGCGCCAAGGAAAGCTTCATGGACAGCGAGTGCGTGTCCTGCGGCGCCTGCGTCCAGGCCTGCCCGACCGCGACGCTGACCGAGAAGTCGATCATCGAGCACGGCCAGCCGGAACACAGCGTCATCACCACCTGCGCCTATTGCGGCGTCGGCTGCTCCTTCAAGGCCGAGCTTCAGGGCACCACGGTGGTCCGCATGACGCCGTGGAAGAACGGCGGCGCCAACGAGGGCCATAGCTGCGTCAAGGGCCGCTTCGCCTGGGGCTACGCCACCCACAAGGACCGCATCATGAAGCCCATGGTGCGCGAGAAGATCACCGACCCGTGGCGCGAGGTGTCGTGGGAGGAGGCGATCGCCTACGCCGCCGAGCGGTTGAAGGCGGTGCAGGCCAAGTATGGCCGGGGCTCCATCGGCGGCATCACCTCGTCGCGCTGCACCAACGAGGAGGTCTATGTCGTCCAGAAGATGATCCGGGCGGCCTTCGGCACCAACAACATCGACACCTGCGCCCGCGTCTGCCATTCGCCGACCGGCTACGGCCTGTCGCAGACCTTCGGCACCTCGGCCGGCACCCAGGACTTCCGCAGCGTCGACAAGTCCGACGTCATCCTGGTCATCGGCGCCAACCCGACCGACGGCCATCCGGTGTTCGGCTCGCGCATGAAGAAGCGGCTGCGCGCCGGCGCCAAGCTGATCGTCATCGACCCGCGCCGCATCGATCTGGTGCGCAGCCCGCATGTCAAGGCCGAATACCATCTCCAGCTCCAGCCCGGCACCAACGTCGCGGTTGTGAACGCCATCGCCCATGTCATCGTCACCGAAGGGCTGGTGAACCGCTCCTTCGTCGAGGAACGCTGCGATTCCAAGGAGTTCGCGAAGTGGGAGGCGTTCATCGCCGAGCAGCGCAACTCGCCGGAATATCTGGAAGCGCGCACCGGCGTCCCGGCCGATCAGGTCCGCGCCGCGGCCCGGCTCTACGCCACCGGCGGCAATGCCGCGATCTACTACGGCCTGGGCGTGACCGAGCACAGCCAGGGCTCCAGCACGGTGATGGCGATCGCCAACCTCGCGATGGCGACCGGCAACATCGGCCGCGAGGGCGTCGGCGTGAACCCGCTACGCGGCCAGAACAACGTGCAGGGCTCCTGCGACATGGGCTCCTTCCCGCACGAGTTGCCGGGCTACCGCCATGTGTCGGACGATCTCGTCCGCCAGGAGTTCGAAACCGCCTGGGGCGTCACGCTGGATCCCGAACCGGGCCTGCGCATCCCCAACATGTTCGACAGCGCGCATGACGGCAGCTTCCGCGGCCTGTTCGTACAGGGCGAGGACATCGTCCAGTCCGATCCCAACACCACCCATGTCACCTCGGCGCTGGAATCGCTGGACATCGTCATCGTCCAGGATCTGTTCCTGAACGAGACGGCGGCCTTCGCCCACGTCTTCTTCCCCGGTACCTCCTTCCTGGAAAAGGACGGCACCTTCACCAACGCCGAGCGCCGCATCAACCGCGTCCGCAAGGCGATGCCGTCGAAGGTCGGCAAGGACGAGCATTGGGTCGCCTGCGCGCTGGCGACGGCGATGGGCTACCCGATGCATTACGAGACCACGTCCGAGATCATGGACGAGATCGCCCGGCTGACCCCGACCTTCCGTGGCGTCAGCTTCGAGAAGCTCGACCGCGTCGGCAGCGTCCAGTGGCCCTGCACCGGGTTGGAGGACGACGACACCGGCATGGCGATCATGCATGGCGAGAGCTTCGCCCGCGGCCTCGGCCGCTTCGTGATCACCGAATATGTGCCGACCGACGAGCGGACCACGCGGATGTATCCGCTGGTGCTGACCACCGGCCGCATCCTCGCCCACTACAATGTCGGCGCCCAGACCCGCCGCACCGCCAACGTCGCCTGGCATCCCGAGGATGTTCTGGAGATCAACGCGGTGGACGCCGAGATCCGGGGCGTCAGGGACGGCGACATGGTGTCGCTCGCCAGCCGCATGGGGGCCACGACGCTGCGGGCCGTCATCTCCGACCGCATGCCGGCCGGCGTCGTCTACACCACCTTCCACCACCCCGTGACCGGCGCCAACGTCATCACCACCGAGAATTCGGACTGGGCGACCAACTGCCCCGAATACAAGGTGACGGCGGTGCAGGTCGCCCGCAGCAACCAGCCTTCGGACTGGCAGGTCGACTACGCGAAGAACGATGTCGAGCGCAAGCGCATCGCCGCCGCCAACGTCCTCGCCGCCGAATAACGTCCCGAGGAGTGGGAAGCATGACCGCGATGACCTCTGGTTCCATCCGTCCGGACGACAGCCTCATGTGCTCCATCGCCGTCACCGGCACCGGCTTTCCCGCCGGTGTCGGGGCGGAGGAGGGTGCGGACGTCGAATGGCAGGTGCCGGAGGAAACCGCGGTCGCTTTCGAATACAACGGCCGGTCCCATGCCGTGATGATGGCGTCCCCCGCCGATCTGGAAGACTTCGCCCTGGGCTTCAGCCTGGCCGAGGAGATCATCGGGTCGGCCGCCGATATCGAGAACATCGCCGTGCGGGAAACGCCGCTGGGCTTCGTCGTCAATCTGACGGTCGACCCGTTGCGTCTTCTGCGCGGAAGTCTGCGCAGCCGTTCCATGGAGGGGCGGAGCGGCTGTGGCCTGTGCGGCGTGGACAGTCTTGTCCACGCCGTTCGGGAGCCCCGCAAGATCGAAGCCTCGCTGGAGGTGGACCCGGCCGCCGTGGCCGCCGCCTTCCGCGCCCTGCCGGATCACCAGCCGATGAACCGGGCCAACCGCTCGGTCCATGCCGCCGCGTGGTGCGCCCCGGACGGCGCCATCCGTCTGGCGCGCGAGGATGTCGGCCGCCACAACGCGCTGGACAAGCTGATCGGCGCCGTCGTCCGCTCGGGCGCCGACCCGGCCACCGGCTTTGTGGTGATGACCAGCCGCTGCAGCTTCGAACTGGTGCAGAAGACCGCCGCGGTGGGCATTCCGCTGCTGGCGACCATTTCGGCCCCGACGGCGCTGGCGCTGGAACTGGCGCGCAACGCCAATCTGACGCTGGGTGCGCTGTCGCGCCGCGACACCGTCATCCTGTTCCGCTGATTTCAACCCGCTGCCTTCAACCCCCTGGGGAGACACCGATGAGCCACACGAACCATGCCAAGGATCTGGTCCGGATGGCGAACCAGATCGCCGTCCATTTCGCCACCTATCCCCATGAGGAAGCGGTGACGGAGACGGCGACCCACATCCGAAAATTCTGGGATCCGCGCATGCGCGCCGGCCTGTTCGCCCATGTCCAGGCTGGCGGCGAAGCCGACCTGCACGAGGTCGCCCGCGGCGCGGTCGGAGTATTGCAGGCGCGGTGACATAACTGACGCTCAATGCCCTCTCCCGTCCCGGGAGAGGGGGGCGGACCTACGCAGTGGGGAGGGTGAGGGGTGGCGCAGGGAACCAGACGCGCATGGTTCCCTGCGCCACCCCTCACCCTTTCCATGTTCGCGCATAGGCCCCGAAGTCGCTCGCAAGTCCCGCGACCATGCTTCACCGGCGACCGCGTTGCGGCCGTCCGGTGATTCAGCATCCTCTTCCAGGACGGGGAAGGGAAACTCTCGCCTTACATCCCCGTCGACGTGGGCAACGGCTTGGCCGGTGCCGGAACCGAGGCGGAGGACAGCGGCGTCGGCGCATGGGCGGCCGGAACCGGCAGCGGCGCAGGTTTGGTCAGCGGGCGCGGCGTCGACACCGGGGTCGTTGCCGAACCGGACTGACCGGCCGGGGTGGAGAAGGTGGGCGGATCCTCGTAGATGTCGGGATGCACGCGCACCACGCCGGCGGTGTCGACCGAGGCGTTCCAATAGACGAAGCGCACGGGGATGGCGTTCGGCAGCCGGATCGTCTTGGTCTCTCCGGTGTCGAGCTGCTGGCCGATGCTGGCCGGCGTGATCTTCGCGGCCCCGAGCAGCGTCTCCGCCATCATCCGGGCATCCTCCAGCCGCACGCAGCCGGAACTGGCGGCGCGCAGGTCGCGGCTGAACAGCCGCGGGTCGTTGGTGCCGTGCAGGAAGATGCCGTCGCCGTTGGTCAGGTTGAAGCGGAAGCGGCCCAGCGCGTTGTCGTCGCCCGGCTTCTGGACGATGCGGATGCGGCCGGGATCGACCCCCCACCAGTTGACCGACTGGGTGCTGACCACCTCGGCCCCGTCCAGATAGACCACGGCGTTCTTGATGCCGGTGGTGCCCTTCTTGCGCAGTGCCGGCAGCTTGTCCTCGGTCAGCACCGTCGGCGGGACGGTCCAGGTCGGGTTGATGGTGACGCTGGTGATCTTGTCCTGCAGCAGCGGCGTCTTGCGCGACGGCCGGCCGACCACCGCGCGCATGGTGAAAGCCGGACGGCCGCGTTCGATGAAGGTGACGGACTGGCCGGGCAGGTTGACCAGCACGGTGGTCTCGGGGATGGAGGCCTGCTGCGCCCGCATCGCCGCCGCGGCGCGGCGCAGAAGCGCGACGGTCTGGGCAGGCGTGCGGTCCATCGCCTGGCGAGTCACCTCGCCCACCTTGCCGTCGGGCTGCAGCCCTTCCGCAAGCTGGAAGGCGCGCACGGCGGTCTCGACGTCGTCGTTGAAGCTGTCCGACCACTTGTCGTCGGGCAGGTAGCCCAGTTCGACCAGGCGGCGCGATATCCTGCCGACGCGGTCGGCCAGCGGCGAGCGCACGGTGATGACCACCGGCGGCGCCGGTTCGATCGGGGCGAGGCCGGGCAGGGTGGGGGCTTGCGCCTGGAGGTCCGCCGGCGGCGGCTCCACCGCCGGGACGATGCTCTCGATCATGCCGCCGTCGCCCTTCTTGACGACGGCGCCGTAGCCGATGCGGGTGGCCGGCACCTTCGGCGCGTTCTGGATTTCCTGCGCACGCTGTTCCAGCGCCGCGGCCCAGCCGGCGACCAGCGTAGGCTTGGCGGCCTGCGCCGCCTCCTTCTGCGGGGAGGCCAGAGCAGGACCGCTCAGGATGACGCCGACCAGTCCGCCGACCATGCAAAGGGCGGCGGAGCGGCGGGAGATCAGGCGGCGGTGATCATGCATGGCGACGGGACCGGAACGTGAACGGACAGGATTGAGCGCTGTATCCTTCAGCCAGCCATCCAGGATCCGCAAGCGACATTTGGTGTCGTCCGCTCTGCTGTTCACACTGTTGCTCCCTTGCATCGCCGCGTCACTCGCGGGAGGCCATCGTCGTTACACGGGTTCATCAGACAGGTGGACGCCGCCGCACCGGTTTTATTCCGAACAACCTCCGGTATTACCGCTGGAAAAGCCCGGCCCTGGCCGTATGGGTCATTTGACGTAGATACGGTCTTTCGCATGCGCGGTAGCCTTTCCTCCGACGATGTGGCGAAGCCCCGGATCAACCGGGGCGCCAAAGGAAGGGGGCAACTTCATGCGGACCAAGCAACTGACGTCGAGCTTCGGGATCAGCGCGCTGGCCGGTCTGGCCATGGGCGCGATGGCTGCGATGTCCGCGCCGGCGATGGCGCAGGACACGATCAAGGTGGGCATCCTGCACTCCCTGTCCGGCACGATGGCGATCAGCGAGACGACGCTCAAGGACGTCATGCTGATGCTGATCGACGAGCAGAACAAGAAGGGCGGCCTGCTGGGCAAGAAGCTGGAGCCGGTGGTGGTCGATCCGGCCTCCAACTGGCCGCTGTTCGCCGAGAAGGCGCGCGAGCTGATCAGCAAGGACAAGGTGTCGGCCGTGTTCGGCTGCTGGACCTCGGTCAGCCGCAAGTCGGTGCTGCCGGTGTTCGAGGAGCTGAACAACATCCTCTTCTACCCGGTCCAGTATGAGGGCGAGGAGTCCTCGCGCAACGTCTTCTACACCGGCGCCGCCCCGAACCAGCAGGCGATCCCGGCCGTCGACTACCTGATGGAGAAGGAGCAGGTCCAGCGCTGGGTGCTGGCCGGCACCGACTACGTCTATCCGCGCACGACCAACAAGATCCTCGAAGCCTACCTGAAGAGCAAGGGCGTCAAGCCCGAGGACATCATGATCAACTACACGCCGTTCGGTCATTCCGACTGGCAGTCGATCGTGGCGGACATCAAGAAATTCGGGTCGGGCGGCAAGAAGACCGCCGTCGTCTCCACCATCAACGGCGACGCCAACGTTCCCTTCTACAAGGAGTTGGGCAACCAGGGCGTGAAGGCGGAGGATATCCCGGTCGTCGCCTTCTCCGTCGGCGAGGAGGAACTGGCCGGCATCGACACCAAGCCGCTGCTCGGCCATCTGGCCGCCTGGAACTACTTCCAGTCGGTCGAGACGCCGGCCAACAGCGACTTCATCAAGGCCTGGAAGGCCTACACCAAGAACGACAAGCGCGTCACCAACGACCCGATGGAAGCCCACTACATCGGCTTCAACATGTGGGTGAAGGCGGTCGAGTCGGCCGGTACCACCGAGCCGGACAAGGTCATCGACGCGATGATCGGCGTGTCCGTGCCCAACCTGACCGGCGGCTATTCGGCCATGCTGCCGAACCACCACATCACCAAGCCGGTCCTGATCGGCGAAGTGCAGGAGAACGGCCAGTTCGATGTCGTCTCAAAGACCTCGGGCCTCGTCCCGGGCGACGAGTGGTCGGACTACCTGCCGGACAGCAAGGACCTGATCGCCGACTGGCGCAAGCCGATGTCCTGCGGCAACTTCAACGTGAAGACCGGCAAGTGCGGCGGCAAGGGGTCGTGAGGGCTGGTGTCCGTCCTCTGATCTGAGTGGTCGCGACGCTTGCTCCCACCCCAACTCTCCCTCTCCCGCGTCGGACCGACCGCCGGTCGGCCGAAAGCGGGGGAGGGCCGGGGAGGGGGCAGGCGTCGGCGCTTTTTGAACGCCCTCCGATGAACGCTCCCCGAGACATCCGCTCCCCCGCACCGAAGGACCCGCGATGCGACGCGCTCTCCGCTGGCTGATGGCGCTCTGTGTGGTGGTCGCCACATCGACCGCCGCCTATGCCGCAGATCCCCGGGCAATTGATCTGCGCCCGCTTGTCCAGGCCCTGGGCAGCGGCGGCTATTCCGGAACCGAAAAGGCCCTGTCGCAACTGTCGGCGGCCGGCGACCCGGCCATCGTGCCGGTGATCGAGGCGCTCCAGGCCGGCGACCTCTTCGTGCGCAAGGCCGACGGCGCCGTCGTCATCGCCCGCAAGGCCGGTGACGCCTATACCCTGACCGACCCGCTGACCCGCGCCGCTCTCGGCGATGCGCCGGCCGCCGCGGTCGAGAGGATCCGCATCAACAACGCGCTCCGCCGCGCGATCAGCGCCTCGCTCGGCGCCCTCACCCTGATGAGCCCCGATGCCGGCGTCCGCCGCTCCGCCGCCGACGCGGTGTTCAAGAGCCGCGACGCCTCGGCGCTGGAGACGCTGACGGCCGCCATCGCCAAGGAGCAGGACGGGCGTATCCGCGCCGCCATGGAGCAGGCGCGTGCCGCCATCCTGCTGACCGGCGAGGCCGCGTCGAGGATGACCGACGCCGACATCCAGGCCGCGGTCGACACGCTGGCCGCCCGCGGCGACCGCGACGCGCTGGTGCTGCTGAACATGGTCGCCACCTCCGGCGCGTCGGACATCACCAAGAAATCGGCCGCCTCCGCCATCTCCACCGTCGAACAGAAGCTGGCCTTCTGGGCCGCGCTGCAAAACCTCTGGTACGGGCTGTCGCTGGGCTCGGTGCTGCTGCTGGCCGCCATCGGGCTGGCCGTCACCTTCGGCGTGATGGGCGTCATCAACATGGCCCATGGCGAGATGGTGATGATCGGCGCCTACACCACCTTCCTGGTGCAGGAGGTGTTCCGTACCTACGCCCCCGGCCTGTTCGACCTGTCGATCCTGGTGGCGCTGCCCGCCGCCTTCCTCGTCTCCGGCGGCGTCGGCATCGCCATCGAGCGCAGCGTGATCCGCTGGCTCTACGGTCGCCCGCTGGAAACGCTGCTCGCCACCTGGGGCCTGTCGCTCGTGCTGCAGCAGGCGGTGCGCAGCATCTTCGGCCCGACCAACCGCGAGGTCGGCGCGCCCAGCTGGATGTCCGGCGCCTTCGAACTGGGCGGCCTGACCATCACCTACGGGCGGTTGTGGATCGTCATCTTCGCCTTCGCCGTCTTCGCGGCCCTGCTGGTGGCGCTGAAGCGCACCTGGTTCGGCCTGTCGATCCGCGCCGTGACGCAGAACCGGCCGATGGCCAACGCCATGGGCATCCGCACCGCGCGGGTGGACGCGCTGACCTTCGGGCTCGGCTCCGGCATCGCCGGTCTGGCCGGGGTGGCGCTGAGCCAGATCGACAACGTCAGCCCAAATCTGGGCCAGGGCTACATCATCGACAGCTTCATGGTCGTGGTGTTCGGCGGAGTGGGCAACCTGTGGGGCACGCTGGTCGGCGCCCTGACGCTGGGCACCATCAACAAGTTCCTTGAACCCTATGCCGGTGCGGTGCTGGGCAAGATCCTGGTGCTGATCTTCATCATCCTGTTCATCCAACGGCGTCCGCGCGGCCTGTTCGCGCTGAAGGGCCGCGCGGTGGAGGCCTGATCCGATGCTGCTGCGCTTTTTCCTGATGGGGCTGGACCGCAAGGCCGGGATCGTTCTGTCGATCCTCGCCGTCCTGGCGGTGGCGGTCCCGGTGATGTCGTTGTGGGTGCCGGCGGACTCGCCCTTCCACCTGTCGGTCTTCACCGTCTCGCTGCTGGGCAAATACCTGTGCTTCGCGCTGCTGGCGCTGGCGCTCGATCTGGTGTGGGGCTATTGCGGCATCCTGTCGCTCGGCCATGCCGCCTTCTTCGCGCTCGGCGGCTATGCCATGGGCATGTACCTGATGCGGCAGATCGGGCCGCGCGGCGTGTACGGCAACCCGGAGCTGCCCGACTTCATGGTCTTCCTGAACTGGACGGAGCTGCCCTGGTACTGGTGGGGCTTCGACCAGTTCTGGTTCGCGGCGCTGATGGTGCTGGTGGTGCCGGGCGCGCTGGCCTTCGCCTTCGGCTGGTTCGCCTTCCGCAGCCGCGTCACCGGCGTCTACCTGTCGATCATAACCCAGGCGCTGACCTTCGCCCTGCTGCTGGCCTTCTTCCGCAACGACATGGGCTTCGGCGGCAACAACGGCCTGACCGACTTCAAGGACATCCTCGGCTACGACATCCAGGCCGACACCACCCGCGTCGCCCTGTTCGTGGCGACGGTCGCCGCCCTGGCGCTCTCCTACATGATCGCGTCCGGCGTCATCGCGTCCAAGCTGGGCAAGGTGCTGGTGGCGCTGCGCGACGCCGAGAGCCGCGTCCGCTTCATGGGCTACGACACCGAAAGCTACAAGCTGTTCGCCTGGACCCTGTCGGCCTGCATGGCCGGCGTGGCCGGCGCCCTCTACGTCCCGCAGGTCGGCATCATCAACCCGTCGGAATTCGCCCCGGCCAGTTCGATCGAGGCGGTGATCTGGGTCGCGGTCGGCGGGCGCGGCACGCTGGCCGGCGGTATCCTGGGCGCGGTGCTGGTCAACATGGGCAAGAGCTATTTCACAGGCGCCCTGCCGGAGCTGTGGCTGTTCGCGCTCGGCGGCCTGTTCGTGGCGGTCACCCTGTTCCTGCCCAAGGGGCTGCTCGGGCTGTGGGGCCAGCTGACCGCGAAGCTGCCCCGCCGCAGCAAGGCCACCGCCCTTCCCGGCGCCCCAACCGCAACTCCGACCGCCGGCCAGAAGGGAGCCTGACCCATGAGCGCGGAATCGACCCTTCTCTATCTCGACGGCGTGTCGGTCAGCTTCGACGGCTTCAGGGCGCTGAACAACCTGTCGCTGGTGATGATGCCGGGCGAGATGCGGGCGATCATCGGCCCCAATGGTGCGGGCAAGACGACGATGATGGACGTCATCACGGGCAAGACCCACCCCGACACCGGCACCATCCTGTTCGAGGGCCAGACCGACCTGACCCGCCTGCGCGAGGCGGCCATCGCCAATCTCGGCATCGGCCGCAAGTTCCAGCGCCCGACGGTGTTCGAACCGCACACGGTGTGGGACAACCTCGAACTGGCGCTGAAGGCGCCGCGCCGGCCGCTGAAGACGCTGACCTATTCCATCAGCCGCGACGACCGCGCCCGCATCGAGGAGATCCTCGACATCACCCGCCTGTCGGCCCTGCGCAGCCGTCAGGCCGGCAGCCTGTCGCACGGGCAGAAGCAGTGGCTGGAGATCGGCATGCTGCTGGCCCAGGATCCCAAGCTTCTGCTGGTGGACGAACCGGTGGCCGGCATGACCGACGCCGAGACCGAACAGACGGCGGAGCTTCTGTGCGGCATCGCCGGCAAGCATTCGGTGATCGTGGTGGAGCATGACATGAGCTTCGTCCGCGCGCTCGGCGTCAAGGTGACGGTGCTGGCCGAAGGCTCCGTGCTGGCCGAAGGCTCGCTGGACGCGGTCAGCGCCAACAGCCAGGTCATCGATACCTATCTCGGCCGCTGACGGGAGACCCCATGATGTTGGACATTCGCTCCCTCGATCTGCATTACGGCGCCGCCCAGGCACTGCGCGGCGTGTCCATGAAGGCGGAGATCGGCAAGGTCACCTGCCTGGTCGGCCGCAACGGCGTCGGCAAATCCAGCCTGCTGCGCGCCATCGTCGGGCTGAAGCCGGTGTCCGGCGGCTCCATCGGCTGGGACGGCGCCGACGTGACGAAGATGGCGCCGGCCGACCGGGCGCGCCGCGGCATCGCCTATGTGCCGCAGGGCCGCGAGATCTTCCCGCTGCTGACGGTGCGGGAAAACCTGCTGACCGGCTACGCCCCGCTGCCGCGCACGCAGCGTTCGATCCCCGAGGAGGTGTTCGAACTCTTCCCGGTGCTGAAATCCATGCTGGACCGCCGCGGCGGCGACCTGTCCGGCGGCCAGCAGCAGCAGCTCGCCATCGGCCGCGCCCTGGTGACCCGCCCGCGCCTTCTGGTTCTGGACGAGCCGACCGAGGGTATTCAGCCCTCCATCATCAAGGACATCGGCCGCGCCATCTGCTACCTGCGCGACAAGGGCACCATGGCGATCCTGCTGGTGGAGCAGTATTTCGACTTCGCCCGCGACCTTGCCGACGACTGGGTGGTGATGGAGCGCGGCGAGGTGATGCTGTCCGGCCCGCGCAGCGGCCTGGACGAGCAGGAGGTGCGCAAATATCTGACGGTGTAATGCCGATGGCGGCGGTCGTCGGCCGGTGACCTGCGGAATATCCGGCTTTCCATTGCGTCCTTGGTTCATCGGGCCTGCCGTCCGGCGGGCCTGTTTCGGGAGGATACACGCAATGAAGTCCGTAATCCGCGTCGCCGCCGCCATCGGCCTGGGCGCCGTCCTGCTCGCCGCCCCGGCTTTTGCCCAGGACAAGGAACCGGCCATGACGGCGCAGACCGCGATGGGGCCCGTCCTGACCGATGAACAGGGCATGACGCTCTACGTTTTCGACAGGGACACGGCAGGCAAGTCGGCCTGCAACGGAGCCTGCGCGACGAACTGGCCGCCGCTGATGGCTCCCGCCTCCGCCAAGCCGATGGGCAAATACACAGTCGTCACCCGCGACGACGGATCCCGGCAATGGGCCTACGACGGCAAGCCGCTCTATACCTGGGCCAAGGACGCCAAGCCCGGCGACACCACCGGTGACGGCGTGAACAACGTCTGGCATGTGGCGAAGCCATAACGTCCGCTCCAACGCCGCGACTCCGCATTCGCTGGGAGTATACTTATCCGGTGGAGGTAATGCGCAAACGCCGACTTCGAAGGCCGCGCTCTTTAATGGTCGTTAAGGATCGCAACTGCATGATGGCCTCACCGTCATCTTGCTCATGGAGCAGCAGGCCATGTCGATCTCCAACGCCACCTCTTTCGAAGCCGCCCCGTCCACCGAGCCGAAGGTCCGCAAGATGCACGGGTTGCCGCGTCTGGCGGTGTGGACTTTGATGATCGGCGCACCGTGGGTGGTGATCGTGCAGGCGGTGCGCCTGATCTTCTGAGGGTTCTCTCAGAGCGGCGCACCGCCATATTTCAGATGCTTGCTGGGCTTCACGTCCTTACTGGGCCTGCGCCACCCAGGGTTCCAGCGCACCGATTTTCTTGGCCCGCTTTTCGTCGGCCGAGAGTTTGAAATTGTGACCGTAGGGCGCGCTTTCGAACGAGCCGTAGCCGGGATTGGCCAGCATCAGCCAGTCGCGCCCGAAACGCTCCTTCGTCGCCTCATAGGCCTTCAGCCGTTCCGCCTCGCTGCCGTTGTAGGCGTCGGAGAAGTCGCCGAAATTGTCGCCGAACAGCAGGACGATCCGATAATCCTTGGCGATGGCCGCGCGCCGCGTGCTCTTGGCCGAACCCCAGTCGGGCTTTTCCTTGGACATCAGGAAGGTATCGACGTTGCCGCCCATCGGAAAGCCCAGCGCCTGCGCGTTGCGGCGGGTCGCCTCTTCCTGGTCGGCGCTGCGGTTGGTGACGTAGAAGACCTTGACGCCCTTCGACTCGGCATACTGGGCGAACTCCACCGCGCCCGGCACCGCCGTCGCCCTTTCCGCCTTCACCCAGGCATCCCAGGTCTTGGGCGAGAACTCTGTGCCGTTGGTGACGAGCCCGGTCTGATAGGCGGAGTTGTCCATCGCCGTCTCGTCGAGGTCCAGCACCACGGCCGGCGGCAGATCCTGGTAATTGCCGGTCTGCTCAATCGCCGCGGTCCAGTTCGGGTCGGCCAGCGCCTTGTCCAGCTGGATCCGGCCCAGGGCGTAGACCGCCAGCGCGTTGGCCTTGTATTCGACCGAGCGCTGCATCCACAACTCGGCGTTCAGCAGGTCGTTCTGCGGCACCGGCTCGGCCGCAATGGCCGGCCCGGCCAGGAGGGAGAGGGCAACCGCACCGGACAGCAGCGACCGGCGCTTGGAACAGGTGGATTTGCGCATCGACACACCCATCCATCAAATGTCATGGAACCGTCATCGAAGCACAGTTTCAGCTGCTTGGCGATGGTCCGGCGACGCTTGCGTCAGGGTGTCCCGCTACCGTCCCCCAGCCGGGTCCAGCGCAACGGAATCGCGGCTTTCCGCCGCCAGCCGCGCTCCACATGCAGGCTCCAGCTTCGCTGCGCATGGGGGAGTTCGGGATCGGGTTCCCAATCGATGCCGACGGCTCCGGTCAGGTGCAGCGCGTCGCCGCTGGTGACATCGACCAGCAGCAGCCCGGCGCGCGGGTTCAGCACCATGTTGCCCAGCGTGTTGAAATAGCGGTTGCCGGCATAATCCGGCACGATCAGCCGGTCGCCGTCGATGCGGATGAAGCCCGCCGGCCCGCCCCGGTGCGACATGTCCAGTCGGGCGTCCTGCCCCGCCGAAGAGGCGGAGGCGATGAAGGCGGTGTCCGCCGCACCGATCAGGCGCCGTGCCTCGCCGTCCAGTCCTGACAGTGCTTCCACCGTTCCGGCGGGAGAGGGGGGCACGGCCTCCACCCGGCGGACATGGATATATTGCGGGCAGTTGCCGAAGCTCTCTTCCACCCCTATCGCAAGGGCCTGCCCGTCGCGCGCCGCCACCCGGCCGTTCACCCGGTTGCGGCGGCGGGTGCCGAGGTCGATTCCCAGCGCGGCCACCGGATCGCCGACCACGGGTCCGGCTGGCCAGGGTTGCCAGGCCCCAACGTCCGGCCTTATCCACAGCGTTCGCGGGTCGGCCGCGGCGACGAAGCCGGGAGCGCCGGTCAGCACGCCGGCAGACGGGTCGCCGGCCTCGTCCCGTGCGGCGACCAGCAGCCAGGGCAGCAGCGGATAGAACTCCTGGTGCTGTGGGATCAGCCGGTCGCGGATCGGCGCCGACGGCACGCGGAACCCGGCCCGCGCCTGCGCCTCCCGCTCGCCGGGATGGAAGGGATCGGGGATGCGATCCTGGTCCATGGCCTTGCTCCTTTCCTTAGTGCTGCGGAGTGGAGGGGCGTTCAAGCGGATTGTGGAGTGGTGCTTTGGGGCATCGGGGGCAACGCCGGGATCGCCTCCACCCGCTCCAGCCAGCGGCGGACCGCCGGATAGGGATCGAGCGGGATGTGCCCTTCCGGGGCGCGGGCGACATAGGCGTAGCAGGCGATGTCGGCGATGGTCGGCCGTTCCGCCGCCAGCCAGTCGCGGCCGGCCAGATGCCCGTCCATGAAGCGCAGGACGCGCTCCGCAACCCTCTGCGCGTCGCTCAGCGAACCGGCTCCGCCCCACAGGGTCAGGATGCGCGCCAGGGCCGGCCCGAAGCGCAGGTCGCCGGATGCGATCGACAGCCAGCGCTGTACCCGTGCCGCCTCCTCCGGCGCCTTCGGGTTCCACAGGCCGGAATCGTCATAGCGGTCGGCGAGATAGACCAGGATGGCGGTGGAGTCCGGGAGGACGAGGTCGCCGTCGACCAGCACCGGGATCTGCCCCAGCGGGTTCAGGGCGAGGAAGGCGTCCGACTGCCGCCGGTCGGCGTCGGTTTCGACATAGTGATGCGGCAGGCCGAGGATGCTCAGAAGCGCTTCCACCCGATGGGCGTGGCCCGACAGACGCATGCCGTAGAGCGTGATGGCGGGATCGGTGCTGATGCTCATTGCAGGGCTCCTTGCTGGATCGCGGATGCCCACAGCCAACCACTTGCGCCTCTGCGCAGGAATGCGCTTTGATCAAAAGGTACTCTTTCAGAAATCGGAATAATCGTGGACCGGCTCGACGAACTGGCGATCTTCGTCGCGATCCTGGAGACCGGCAGCCTCGCCGGGGCGGCCAAGCGGCTGCGGCGGTCGGCACCCGCCGTCACCCGCGCCCTGTCGGGTCTGGAGGAGCGGCTGGGCCTGCGGTTGATCGAGCGCACCACCCGCAACCTCTCCCCCACCGACGCCGGACGTCGGCTGGCCGAGCAGGCGCGACGGCTGCTGGCCGACTATGACGAGGCGCTGGCGGCCACCGGCACCGACCGGCCGTTGCGCGGGCGGCTGCGCGTTACCGCTCCGGTGATGTTCGGGCGCAAGCATGTGACGCCGCTGGTCCTCGACTTCATGCGTGCCTTCCCCGACATCCGGGTCGAGCTGGTGCTGTCCGACGGCAATCTCGACCTGATCGAGGAGGAGCTGGACGTCGCGATCCGCATCGGCCCGCTGCCCGACTCCGGCCTCGTCGCCCGGCGGGTGGGGCAGGTCGCACGCTATCTGGTCGCCAGCCCCGGCTATCTGGAGCGGCGCGGCACGCCCTCGATGCCGGAGGATCTGGCCGGCCACGACATCATCCTGTCGACCGCCCGGCCCGGCCCGCCGGACTGGCGATTTCTGGTCGACGGGCGGGAGCGGGTGGTGCGGGTCACTCCACGGCTGGCGGTCAGCCATATCGAGCCGGCCCTGCTCGCCGCGCGCGACGGGCATGGCATCGCCCGGCCGCTGTCCTATCAGGCGGCCGACGACATCGCCGCCGGAACCCTGCTGCGCCTGATGCCGCATGCCGAGCCGGCGCCGCTGCCGGTCCATGTCGTGGTGCCGACGGCGCGGCTGATGCCCGGCCGGGTGCGTGCATTCCTCGACCATGCGGTGCAGGGGTTGTCGGCGCTGGCCGTGCTGCGAAGCTGAGCGCAGGGCTTCGGCCGGAGGATCAGGGATCGCGGACCACGCGGAATCCGTAGGCGGCATATCCGCTCTCCGCCCCATCCACCCGCCGCACGGCGGAGCGGACGTAGCGCGGGTGGCTGTGCCATGACCCGCCGCGCATCGTCCGGCGCGGGCAAGCCTGTCCGGCCGCTTCGGAACCAGCCGGTCCGTCCGCCGCGCAATCCTCCACCCATTGCCAGACATTGCCCAGCATGTCGTAAAGGCCGAATCCATTGGGCCGATAGCTGCCGACCGGGGCGGTGAACAGGGCGCCGTCGCGGCAGTTCGCCACCTCCCAATCGGTGAAGCGGTCCTTGGCGCTCAGGTCGGCGCCGTTCGCCGCGTCGCATCCCGCCGCGGGGTCGTCGCCCCACCAGCGCGCGGTCCCGGTGCCGGCACGGGCCGCATACTCCCATTCCTCCCCCGTCGGCAGGCGATAGGCGTGGCCGGTCCGGCGGCTGAGCCAGTCCACATAGGCCTTGGCGTCGTACCAGCTGATGCAGACGGCCGGGTCGCGGTTCGTCTGGTCGAAGCCCGGCCGCCGCCAGGAAAAATGCCAGCGCGGCAGCAACTCGGTCTCGCCGGCATAGCCGCGGCAGATGGTCTGCGACCGGTAGCCGCTGTCCTCGACGAAGCGGGCATACTCGCCGCGGGTGACCGGATATTTGCCGAGCGCGAAGGGGTGCCGGATCGTCACCGCCCGCTGCGGCGATTCCTCGGGAAAGCGCTCCGCCTCCGTCTCCGGCGCACCTTGGAGGGAATTGCCGGCCGGCACAGTCACCAGCACCGGCGCGTCGGGATGGTCCCAGATCTCGCGCGCCGGGCCGACGGCCTGCCAGGCTTGAAAAACGGCCAGCCGCTCGTCGCGCCAATCGGTCAGGTTCTCCGGCCCGGCCCGGCGCCAGGCGGTCAGCCCGGCCAGCAGAAGGACCAGGAGGATGACGAGGACCACGCCGCCCAACGAGCCGGGCAGGGCGGATTTCATGGCGGGGATATCTTTTGCCGGGGACGTGAAGTGGCTCATCCCATCATTTCTGCGGCGCAACCCGTTTCCGGCAACCGTGCGTCCGTGTCCTGGTCGGGGCACCTCCCGGCCCGTCCGGCGCAAGAACTCGCACGCCTGATCCGTCGTGTTAGATCCGAAGCGGTAGGGCGTCGAAAGCGTGGCCGTCCTGTTGGTGCGGGCAGACGTTCAACGGAGCGTTGACAGCACAGGAGCATACTCATGGCCGCCTATCCCGCGGATCTCACGCGCGCGCTGTTCGTCACCGGCCTGCGCAACGCCCACGCCGTCGAACAGCAGGCGCTTGCGCTGATGGACCGCCAGCTGGACCGTCTGGTGAATTATCCGGAAGTCTCCGACCATCTGCGCATGCACCGCGGCGAGACCGAGGCGCAGATCGCCCGCCTCGACCAGATCCTGGATCAGTTGCAGGAAAGCCATTCCGGCCTGAAGGACACCGCCCTGTCGATCATGGGCAATCTGGCGGCGCTGGGCCACAGCTTCGCCGAGGACGAGATCCTCAAGAACTCCTTCGCCAACTACGCCTTCGAGAATTTCGAGGTGGCGAGCTACCGGTCGCTGCTGACCGTGGCGGATGCCGGCAATTTCGCCTTCGCCGTGCCGCTGCTGCAGACCTCGCTGCGCGAGGAGGAGGCGATGGCGTCCTGGGTGATCGAGAATGTGCCGACCCTGACCCTGAAATACCTGTCGCTGAAGGCCGGCGACCAGACCGCCGGCCGCTAACGCCGGACACGATCCGCCCGCATGGAAACGGCCGGGGAAGACAGGCTCTTCCCCGGCCGTTTCCTTTCGGCGCCGACACCGGGGCGCCGGCCGGAAATCAGACGTCGTAGATGGGGCCGGGCGTCTTCTTGTTGGCGCCGCCGGCCTCTTCCTCCGATTTCTCGGTCAGGGTCTTGTCGCGGTCCTGGTCGGTGCCCGCGGTGGACGGCTTGCCGGGCTCGGGCGCGTCGCGCTCCGGCTTTTGCTGCTTGGATGCATCGTTCATCGTGGTCGCTCCCGATCGTGAGGATGCCTTTCCAACAGCGCGGGGGCGCGTCCATCGCGCCATCATCCCCGCACCGCAATGCAGCCTTCCGGCCCCGTCCGGATTTTGCCCGATGACGAGTCGGGTTGCTTTGCCGTAAGAGACAGGACGGGTCTCAATACGGATGGATCCCTCCCCGTGCTCCGATCGGTTTCCTTCTGCCTGTTCGTCGCCCTGGCCGGCGGCGTCGCGGGCTGCACCTCCGACTATTCGCCCAACACCTATTCCGCCGGCGCGGTCCAGCAGGCCAACAAGGTCGAGCCGGCGACGGTGGTCGGCTTCCGGCAGGTGGCGATCAGCGCCAACGGCACGGTCGGCGCGGTCAGCGGCGGCGCGGCCGGCGGCATCCTGGGCGCGCAGGTCGGATCCGGCGGCATGAACTCCGCGCTCGGCACCGTCGGCGGCACGGCGCTCGGCGGGCTGCTGGGCACGGCGATCGAGCATATCGCCGGCGACACCACCGGCTGGGAATACATCGTCCGCAAATCCAACGGCGATCTGCTGTCCGTGACCCAGAGGGAGCCGCAGCCGCTTCCCATCGGCCAGAAGGTGCTGGTCATCACCGGCAGCCAGGCCCGCATCGTCCCCGACTATTCCTCGCCCGCCGAGTCCGCGGCGGAGGCGCCGAAGCCGGAAGCGCCGAAACAGGACATCAAGGCGGTGCCGCTCGCCCCGCCCGCCGGACCAATCCCGTCCGAATCCGCCGCCGAATCGGTCGCCGGCTCCGCGCCCTCCAGCGGCGGCGGTCCCATCCGCCTGACCGCCCCGACCGACAGCGTTCCGGCGCCCCAGACCCCCGCTCTCCCTGCCGAACCCATCCCCGTTCCGGCGGAAGCGCGGCCTGCCGAATAGCTCCATACTTGTCCGAATGGACGGGATGGCGCACAGTCCGGCGATCAAACCGTAAGTTCACCGGCCGAGGGTCCATGACCGCCGTCGATTCCGCGCAAAGCGCCGCCCCCACTCCGCCCGCCGCTCCCGCCATGACCAGGGAGGAACTGGAGGAACTGATCCGCGAGGGTGTTCCCCTGGTCGGCAGCTTCGGCATCGTCGTCGAAAGTCTCGGCGCCGGCACGATCCGTCTGCGCCTGCCCTACAAGGACGATTTCGTACGCCCCGGCGGCACCGTCACCGGTCCTGCCATGTTCGGGCTGGCCGACGTGGCGCTCTACGGCGCGGTATTGAGCCTGATCGGGCGGGTGGAACTGGCGGTGACCACCAGCATGACCATCAACTTCCTGCGCCGCCCGCCTCCCGTCGCCATCATCGCCGAGGCGCGCGTCCTGAAGCTGGGCAAGCGGCTGGCCTATGGCGAGATCCTGTTGTTCTCCGAAGGCGATCCGGAGCCGGTCGCCCATGTCACCGGCACCTACTCCATCCCCCCGCACGACCCCGTTTCCGTCGCGGTATCCCATTACCGCATGGATGTGGCGTCATAAAAGTCTGTTTTATATCAAGGGGTTTGGCGGAGCGGTATCTAATTACCTCGCTCGTAACATATTGATATAAAGGGGAAATTTTTCGGTTGACAGAGGTGCGCCGCTGCCCTTAGAAAGCCGTCCGCTTCGGCGCCCCGGATTCGGCGGCCTGCCGATCCGTATTCGAAGAAACGAGTGTGGCGATGAAGACCTTCAATCTGAAGCCGACCGAAATCGAGAAGAAGTGGTACGTCGTTGACGCCGACGGCCTCGTTCTCGGCCGGCTCGCCAGCATCCTGGCGAACATCCTGCGTGGCAAGAACAAGCCGACCTACACCCCGCACATGGATTGCGGCGACCATGTCGTCGTGATCAATGCCGAGAAGGTGAAGCTGACCGGCAACAAGCGCGACGCCGACATCTTCTACTGGCACACCGGCTATCCGGGCGGGATCAAGGGCCGTTCCAAGGGCCAGATCCTGGACGGCAAGTATCCGGAGCGTGTGATCGAGAAGGCCGTGGAGCGTATGGTTCCGCGCGGTCCGCTCGGCCGCCAGCAGATGACCCATCTCAAGGTCTACAAGGGCGCCACGCATCCGCACGATGCGCAGCAGCCGGTCGCCCTCGACATCGGCGCCCTGAACCCGAAGAATAAGCGGAGCGCGTAAGCATGGCTCAGGTCACCACCACCCTCTCCAGCCTGAAGGATCTGACGGGCGCCGCCGCCACCGCGACCGTCACCGAAGAGCTGGCCGCTCCCAAGCTGGACGCCCAGGGCCGCGCCTACGCCACCGGCAAGCGCAAGGACGCCGTCGCCCGCGTGTGGATCAAGCCGGGCACCGGCAAGGTCACCGTGAACGGCCGCGACCAGTCGGTCTACTTCGCCCGTCCGGTGCTGCGTATGATGATCGCCCAGCCGTTCGGCGTGACCGAGCGTCTGGACCAGTTCGACGTCGTCGCCACCGTCGCCGGCGGCGGTCTGTCGGGCCAGGCCGGTGCCGTCCGTCACGGCATCTCCAAGGCGCTGACCTACTTCGAGCCGGCCCTGCGCCCGCCGCTGAAGGCCGCCGGCTTCCTGACCCGCGACGCCCGTACGGTCGAGCGTAAGAAGTACGGCCGCGCCAAGGCCCGCCGCAGCTTCCAGTTCTCGAAGCGCTAATCCCTACACGGGCCCGCGGCTTTACGGTACAAGCGAGGGGCGTCCCGAAAGGGGCGCCCCTTTCTTTTTTCCCGGTATCGGCAATCAAGCGTACCTCCCGTCAAGCGAAGGACATCGCCTCCATGGCCTCGATCAGCATTCCGGGTAGCACTCCCGGCGGTTCGAAAATCCGCGTCGGCATCCTGGGCGCTTCCGGTTACACCGGCGCCGAACTGGTGCGCATGCTGCTGCGCCACCCGACCGTCGAGATCGCCGCCCTGACCGCCGAACGACAGGCCGGCAAGCCGATGGCGGAGGTGTTCCCGCATCTGGGCGGCTATGGCCTGCCCGATCTGGTGAAGATCGAGCAGATGAAGTGGGACGGCCTGGACTTCATCTTCTGCGCCCTGCCGCACGGCACCACGCAGGAGGTGGTCGCCGGCCTGCCCAGCGGGTTGAAGGTGGTCGATCTGTCCGCCGATTTCCGTTTGAGCGATCCGGCCGAATACGCCACCTGGTACGGCCATGAGCACCGCGCCGTCGGCCTGCAGAAGGAGGTCGCCTACGGCCTGACCGAGTTCAACCGCCAGGGCGTGCGCAAGGCGCGGGTGGTGGCGAATCCGGGCTGCTATCCGACCTGCTCGCTGCTGCCCCTGCTGCCCCTGCTGCTGGAGAACCAGATCGAGCCGGGCGGCATCATCATCGACGCCAAGTCGGGCGTGTCGGGCGCCGGCCGCGATGCCAAGCAGGCCAACCTCTTCACCGAGGTTTCGGAGGGCTTCAACGCCTACGGTGTCGGCCACCACCGCCACATGCCGGAGATCGAGCAAGAGCTGCGGCTGGCCGCCGGCCGTCCGGTCACCGTGTCCTTCACCCCGCATCTGGTGCCGATGAACCGGGGCATGCTGGCGACCATCTATGTCCGCATGGCCGACGGCGTCACCGCCGACGACCTGCGCGAGACCCTGGCCGCCCGCTATGCCGACGAGCCCTTCGTCGGCGTGACGCCGGCCGGCGTGGTTCCGGCGACGCGCCATGTCCGCGCGTCCAACCACTGCCTGATGGGCGTGGTCGCCGACCGCACCCCGCGCGGCGCCATCATCGTGTCGGTGATCGACAATCTGGTGAAGGGCGCCTCGGGCCAGGCCATCCAGAACATGAACGTCATGATGGGTCTGGTGGAGACGACGGGCATCGATCAGTCGCCGCTTTTCCCGTGACAACACGGTCCAGGGGGCTGTGACAGCGTTGTGGCCCCCTGTCCGCACTGTTGCACAGAGGCACCAATCGGGATTTGCTTTGTCCTGTCAATGCGAAATCAGGTGGTGCCTTAAGCCTTACGGTGTTTCAATCCGGCCCGTCATGCACGATTTCGGTACGACCTGATGACCGGCCTTGTCCGCGCCTTCAACGGCATCCTGCCCACCATCGACCCGACCGCGTTCATCGCGGAAACGGCGGCGGTGATCGGTGATGTCGTGATCGGGGCGAACAGCAGCATCTGGTACGGCTGCACCGTGCGTGGAGACGTCAACGAGGTCCGAATCGGCGCTCGCACCAACATTCAGGACGGCACCGTGATCCACGTGGCCTCTGAAGGGCAGGGCACCTACATCGGCGACGACATCACCGTCGGCCATATGGCGTTGCTGCACGCCTGCACGCTGGAGGACGGCTGCTTCATCGGCATGAAGGCCTGCATCCTGGATGGGGCCTATGTCGAGTCGCGGGCGATGGTCGCCGCCGGTGCTCTGGTGACCCCCGGCAAGCGGGTGACATCCGGATTCTTGTGGGCCGGCAGCCCTGCTAGACCGGTTCGCGAGCTGACGGAGCGCGATCTCGCGGTTTTTCCGGTTCTCAGCCACCGTTACACGGATTTGGCGGAAACCTACCGGAAAAGCTGCTATGGAAGTGGAGCATAGGTCCAAGCACAGGTACGGTTCGGTCAAACGGCTGAGGTGTCGGAACACCACCGCACACCACATGTTGGATGGTCGCCGCCGCGCTTGCACATGGGCGGATGCTTCGATTGATAGGTTCATCCCCCGCAGGCACTCTGATGGGGAAGGGTTCTGGAAGGGAGTGAAGACAATGAAGACTATTGTTCGCGCGGGTCTGGCTGCCATCCCGGCCGCCATCGTCGCTTTCGGTCTGTCGGCGGCCGCCAATGCCCAGGACGCGAGCCTGGTCGGCAAGGGCACCGAGTGGTGCAACCCGGTCATCGGCTGGGGCAACGTCGCCGTTCGCACCGCTGACGGCGGCTATGTGATCCATCAGGGCAGCTATCCGTGCCCGCCGGCCGCCGCCGCTCCGGCTCCGGCCGCCGTCGCCGCGGTTCAGAGCGAATACATGGTGTTCTTCGACTGGGATAAGTCGAACATCACCCCGGCCGCCGAGCGCGTGATCAGCGACGCGGCGTCGGCCATCCTGAAGAACGGTGGCGCCAAGATCCGCGTCATCGGCCACACCGACACGTCGGGTTCGCCGGCCTACAATCAGAAGCTGTCGGTGCGTCGCGCCGATGCTGTCAAGCGGGCTCTGGTCGCCAAGGGCATCGCGGCTGCCGACGTCACCACCGAAGGCGTGGGCGAGAACCAGCTGCTGGTCCAGACCGGCCCGAACGTGCGTGAGCCGTCCAACCGTCGTGCGCAGATCCTGCCGCGCCTGCTGAACGCTCCGTCGTCCTAAGGACGGGTGGCAGGGGGCCGCTCCGGGGGTTTCGGATCGGCCTTTCCGCCAGCGGAAGAATCCGCAAGAAAAAGGGCCGCGCCGGGTTTTCCCAGCGCGGCCTTTTTTCCGTTCCTGCCTGCCCTGATGCCAATGGTCAGGGTCGCGACTGCGGTCCCCGCAGGCCCATACCTGCGAAGGCAAGCGGCCGGACAGCCGCGCCCGCCGTTTGGGGGCAAGCATAAAGCCTGATGTGTCAGGCTTTATGGCCGCAGGCATCAGGCTTTGGCTTGGGCCGGATCCTGTTCCGGCTCCCCGGCGGTCAGCCGCAAGGGCACCACGCCTGCCCAGACCGGGTGGGCCATGTCCTCCGGGTCGTCGCTTGGCGGGCCGGAGCGCCGCTTGGCCGACGCCTCGGCGATCGGGAAGGCCAGCACGGATGTGGCCTTCAGCTCCTGCACATTGGGCGCCCGCACCTTGGCGCTGCGGCCGGGTTCGATCTTCTCCATCAGGGCATCCAGGGCGGCGCGCTTTTCCGCCTCTTCCGTCACCAGCCGCGGCCGGCCGAACAGCATGACCGAGCGGTAATTGACGGAGTGATGGAAGGCCGACCGTGCCAGCACCCAGCCGTCGATCAGCGACAGGGTGATGCAGGCCTCGCCCCCCTCCTGAAGCCGCCGGATCATCCGGCTTGAGGAGGCGCCGTGGATCATCAGCTCGTCGCCCACCCGCCAGGGGATCGTCGGGATCACCATGGGGGAGGGGGTATCCCGTCCTTTGATGGCGTCGTCGACGAAGCCGACGTGGCAGATCGGCGCCTCGTCGATGATGGCGTGGATCAGCGCGACGTCATGGCCGCCGCGCTCGCCCATCCGCACCGGCCGGGTGCGCGGGGTCTGGGCCAGGGCGGCGGGCGAGTCGGTGCCGGGTGTATCGGCGAGAAAGCTGGTCATGATCGTACTCGAAGGCCGGGACTGTTGCGATGGCGCAGAATTGCCCGCAGAATGGCTCTCTCAAAAGGTCCAGAATGTCGATTCCATAGGGACCAATTTACTTGCCCCCTTCGGAGGACGGCCATGGCCCGCGCGGCAGTTCCGGTTCTGTCCAGCCTTGGACCGGTGGTGCTCGACCGCGACGGGGGGGAGCCGCTGCATCGCCAGCTCTACCACGCGCTGCGTCAGGCGGTGCTGGACGGCCGGCTGCGCCCGGGAGAGAGGCTGCCGCCCAGCCGGGCGCTCGCCGCCGACTGGGGGCTGTCGCGCAACACCGTGGTGACCGCCTACGACACGCTGCTGGCGGAGGGTTACGTCACCGGGCGGGTGGGGGCCGGCACCTACGTCGCCACTTCCCTTCCCGATGCGGCGCCCGGCAGCCTTCCCGCCCGCGACGAGGTCCGCCGGGGTATCGGCCTGTCCGACCGCGGGCGGGTGCTGGCCGAGGCGCCGGCCATCGCGCGTGACCGGGCGGGGCGGCCCTTCGCGCTCGGCACGCCGGCTCTCGACGTCTTTCCCTTCGCCCTGTGGGCGCAGCTGCTCGGCCGCTGCTGGCGCCAGGGCGGGCGGACGCTGGCGACCGAGCCGGACCCGCTCGGCTACGCTCCGCTGCGGGCGGAGATCGCCGCCTATCTGCGCGCCGTCCGCGCCGTCCGTTGCGAGCCGGAGCAGGTCGTCATCGTCTCGGGCGCGCAGCAGGGGCTGGCGCTGTTGGCCCAACTGCTCCTCGATCCCGGCGACGAGGCCTGGGTGGAGGAGCCGGGCTGGCCCGGCAACCGCGCCGCCCTGCTGGGGGCCGGGGCGCGGCTGGTCCCGGTGCCGGTGGACGGGGAGGGGATCGACGTCGCTGTCGGCATGGCCCGCGGTGCCGGCGCCCGGCTGGCGCTGGTCACCCCCTCCCACCAGTTCCCGCTGGGCGTGACCATGAGCCTGGCGCGCCGCCTGCGCCTGCTGGACTGGGCGGCGGCGCGCGACGCCTGGATCGTCGAGGACGATTACGACAGCGAGTTCCGCTATGCCGGTCCGCCGCTGGCCGCACTCCAGGGGTTGGACGGCGCCGGCCGGGTCATCTATGTCGGCAGTTTCAGCAAGGTGATGTTCCCGGCGCTGCGGCTCGGCTATGTCGTGGTGCCGCCCGATCTGGTCGAGCCGGTGCGCGCCGCCCGGCGCCATTTCGACGGCGGGACCAGCGTGGTGCCGCAGGCGGCCCTGCACCGCTTCCTGGCCGACGGCCATTTCGCCTCGCACCTGCGGGCCATGCGCTCCCTCTACGCCGCCAAGCGCAGCGCCATCCTGGCCTCGATCCGCGACGCCTTTGCCGGCTTCGCCACGGCCGAGGCGGGGGAGGCCGGCATGCATGTCCTGCTCCGCCTGCCGCCGGACTGCCCCGACCATGCCCTGGCCGGGCGCGCCGCCCGGATCGGCCTGACCACGCCGGCCCTGTCCGGCTACCATCGCGACGCGGACGGCATCGCCGGGAACGGCCTTCTGCTGGGCTTCGCCGCCCACGAACCGGCGGCGCTCGACCGCGCGGTGCGCGATCTGGCGCGGCTGTGCGTCGGAGACCGCAATTGAGCCGACGGCGGGGCCACGGGCAAAGGCCGCAGACGCAGGTTGGGCAGGCACAAGGTGGTATCTCCGCCCACCCCCTTTTGGTAAGTCTTCGGCGCCGCCCACTGGCAGTTCGGATTGCTGCACATTTGGACCGCTGCCCCGAAAACGCAGTGGGCCGTTGCGATGCCTGATTTTTGCCATCAAGCATATCCAAAAGTCAGGGGTTGCCTGATGGCTCTCCGGGTGAAACCTTCGCCCGTATGGATTGTTTCCGTCCCGTGTTCCCGCGACACGTGTTCCGTCAATCGCTTGCGAAAGTGCTGGACCCATGATCGATCGGCAGGACCGGCTTTGGTACAAGGACGCCGTAATCTACCAACTTCACCTCAAAGCGTTCTTCGATGCCGACAATGACGGCATCGGCGATTTCGCCGGCCTGACCCAGAAGCTGGACTACATCCAGGACCTCGGCGTCACGGCGGTGTGGCTTCTGCCCTTCTATCCGTCCCCGCTGCGCGACGACGGCTACGACATCGCCGACTACACCTCGGTCAACCCGACCTACGGGAACCTGGACGACTTCCGGCGCTTCATGGAGGAATGCCACAGCCGCGGCCTGCGGGTCATCACCGAGCTGGTGATCAATCACACCTCCGACCAGCACCCCTGGTTCCAGCGCGCGCGGGAGGCGCCTCCCGGCTCCAACCACCGCAATTATTACGTCTGGTCCGACAGCGACCAGAAATACCAGGGCACGCGCATCATCTTCTGCGACACGGAAAAGTCCAACTGGACCTGGGATCCGGTCGCCAACGCCTATTACTGGCACCGTTTCTATTCGCACCAGCCCGACCTGAACTTCGACAACCCCGAAGTTCTGGAGGAGGTGTTGAAGGTCATGCGCTTCTGGCTGGACATGGGGGTGGACGGGCTGCGGCTCGACGCCATCCCCTACCTGAAGGAGCGCGAGGGCACCAACAACGAGAACCTGCCGGAAACCCACGACGTCCTGAAGGCGATCCGCGCCGCGCTGGACGCCGAATACCCCGACCGCATGCTGCTGGCCGAGGCCAACCAGTGGCCGGAGGACGTGCTGCCCTATTTCGGCGACCCGGAGAAGGGCGGCGACGAATGCCACATGTCCTTCCACTTCCCGCTGATGCCGCGCATCTACATGGCGGTGGCGATGGAGGACCGGCATCCCATCGCCGACATCATGCGCCAGACCCCGGACATCCCGGCGGACTGCCAATGGGCCATCTTCCTGCGCAACCATGACGAACTGACGCTGGAGATGGTCACCGACAGCGAGCGCGACTATCTCTGGAACTTCTACGCCGCCGACCGGCGCATGCGGATCAACCTCGGCATCCGCCGCCGCCTGGCTCCGCTGCTGGAGAACGACCGCCGCAAGATCGAGCTGCTGAACAGCCTGCTGATGTCGATGCCCGGCACGCCGGTGCTGTATTACGGCGACGAGATCGGCATGGGCGACAACATCTATCTCGGCGACCGCGACGGCGTGCGCACGCCGATGCAATGGTCGATCGACCGCAACGGCGGCTTCTCGCGCGCCGACCCGGCGCGGCTCTATCTGCCGGCGGTGCTCGACCCGATCTACGGCTTCATGGCCGTCAACGTGGAGGCGCAGGCCCGCAACCCCTCCTCGCTGCTGAACTGGATGAAGCGGCTGGTGGCGGTGCGCAAGCAGCGCCAGAGCTTCGGCCGCGGCAGCTTCTCGCTGCTCTACCCCGGCAACCGCAAGGTGCTGTCCTATATCCGCTGCCTGGAGACGGAAAACGGGTTGGAGATCGTGCTGTGCGTCGCCAACCTGTCGCGCTCCGCCCAGGCGGTGGAGCTGGACCTGAAGAACTGGAAGGGCCGCATCCCCGTCGAACTGCTGGGCCGCACCGTCTTCCCGCCGATCGGCGACCTTCCGTACCTGCTGACCCTGCCGGCCTACGGCTTCTACTGGTTCGCGCTGACCGCGGAGGCGGAGCTGCCGACCTGGCACGAAACGCCGCCGGAGCCGGTGCCGGACCTGCTGACCGTCGTCTTGCGCGACGGCTGGCACAGCCTGAGCACCGGAAAGGCGGCGGACGAGCTGGGCCGCGACGTGCTGCAGGCCTTCCTGCCCAAGCAGCGCTGGTTCTCCGCCAAGGACCGCCGCATCACGCACTCGCACGTCACCATGGCCGCTCATCTGCCGGGACCGGGCGAAGGCTTCATGCTGGTCCGTTCCAATGTCGAGCTGAGCGGGGCCGGGCCGGACGGCGATTCCGCCGACCAGAGCTATTTCCTGCCGCTGGCGATTAGCTGGGAGAAAGGGGCGGGCGGCACCGGCTGGCCGCTGCTTCCCTATACGCTGGCCAAGGTTCGGCGCGGCCCCAGGACCGGCGCCATCTATGACGCGGTGCAGACCGACGGCTTCGCCCTTGCCCTGATCAAGGCGTTGCGGCGCGGCGAGACCCTGCAGGCGATGTCCACGCCGGGTATGGCCGGCAGCGGAGGCCTCCGTTTCACCGCCACCGACGCGCTGGCCGCCATCGAACTGTCGGAAGAGCCCGAGGTGAGGCGTCTGGGCGTGGAGCAGAGCAACACCTCCGTCCTGGTCGACAGCCAGATCGTGCTGAAGGTACTGCGCCGTCTGGTGGAGGGCGAGCATCCCGAGGTCGAGATGGGGCGCTTCCTGACCGAGGTCGGCTTCGTCAACACCCCGGCCCTGCTGGGCACGGTGGAGCAGGTGGCGACCGACGGCACGCCGACCGCGCTGGCGGTGGCGCAGGCCTTCGTCCGCAACCAGGGCGACGGCTGGGCCAGCACGGTGGAGGAGCTGGAGCGCCAGCTGGAGGACATCCGCCTCGGCGTCGCCGGCACCACTGAGGACGCCGCGGAATCGGGCGAGCCCTTCGGCATGCATCTGGTGATGATGACCACGCTGGGGCAGCGCACCGCCGAACTGCACCGGGCGCTGGCGCAGACCACCGGCAAGCCCGCTTTCGAACCGGAACCGGTCATGGCGGAGGATGTGGCCGGCTGGGCCGCCGCCGCCCGCGCCCAGGCGGAGGCGGCCTTCGCCGCGCTGCCGAGAACGCTGGACCGTCTGACCATCGACGTGCGTGCCGATGCCGAACAGCTGCTGGCCCGCCGGGCCGAGGCGATGGAACGGCTCGACGCGCTGGCGGCCATGCGCATCGACAGCGTCAAGACCCGCATCCATGGCGACTATCACCTGGGGCAGGTCGTGCGGGCGCAGAACGACTGGTACATCCTCGACTTCGAAGGCGAGCCGGCGAAGACGCTGGAGGAGCGCCGCGCCAAGTCCAGCCCGCTGCGCGACGTCGCCGGCATGCTGCGCTCCTTCAACTATGCCGCCTGGGCGGCGCTGTTCCGGCTGGACACCGCCGGGGAGGGGGCCAACAGCGGCGACACCCCGGTGCTGGCCGCCGCCCGCGATTGGGAGCGCCGCAGCACCAACGCCTTCCTCGACGGCTACCGCACCGCCATCGAGGGCTGCCCGGTCTGGCCGGCGGATGAGGAGGCGGCGCGCGGCCTGCTGACCCTGTTCCTGCTGGAGAAGGCCTTCTACGAGATCGGCTACGAGGCGGCGAACCGGCCCCACTGGATCGGCATCCCGGTCAAGGGCGTGCTGGGCCTCCTCGACGACGCGAAGGAAGACCGCTAAAGCGGATTGCAATCCGCCGGGCGTAGGCTCCGACTTACGCCCGGTGATCGTGCGAGGACGATTCCGCGGCGGGCAGGGTGTGACAAAACCGCCGCGGCTGTGTTCACCTGCGGAGAAGGCGACCGGCGGGGCTTCGCGTCATGCGACGCCTTGCCGGCCGTCACTCCCGCGAAGGCGGGAATCCAGGGCTCCCCACAATGGAGCTTGGCGCGTTAGCCCGGATCCCCGCCCTCGCGGGGATGACGGGGTTGGGACAGTTGTGGTCCACAAGACGACAGGGCCTCCACGAAGAAGGGCACTTGGCCAATGGCGAGCGACATGACGACGGACACCCGCAAGGACCAGGCGCAGACCGGCGTCCCCGAAGGCCGCGACGGCGATCGGCCCCCCACCGGCGGCCGGCCCGCCGATCACCGGGCCGAGGCCCTGCGCGCGGCGGCGGACGCCATCGCGCGGGCCGATCATGGCGATCCCTTCGCCGTGCTGGGCATGCAGCAGGAGGCGCCCGGCCGCCCGGTGGAGGTCCGCGCCTTCGTTCCCGGCGCCGAGCGGCTGTGGGTGATCGACAGCGCCACCGGCGAACCGGCGGGCGAGGCCGAGCGCATCCACCCGGACGGCTTCTACCTCGCCGTGATGCCGGACCGGACGGAGCGCTTCCGCTACCGCCTTCGCGCCCAATACCCGCTGGCGACCCAGGAGTTCGAGGACGCCTACCGTTTCGGCAACATGCTGGGCGAGCTGGACGTCCATCTGCTGGCCGAGGGCACCCATCTGCGCAATTACGAGAAGCTGGGCGCCCACCCGCGCGAGGTCGACGGCGTCGCCGGCGTGTCCTTCGCCGTCTGGGCGCCGAGCGCCCGCAGCGTCAGCGTGGTCGGGGACTTCAACAACTGGGACGGCCGCCGCCTGCCGATGCGCCGGCGCGTCGAGGTCGGCGTCTGGGAGATTTTCGTTCCCCACGCCCATGCCGGCCAGCGCTACAAGTTCGAGATCCGCGGACCCAACGGCAACCTGATGCCGGCCAAGGCCGATCCCTACGCCTTCCAGGCGGAGATGCGTCCGGCCACCGCCTCGGTCGTCCACGGCCTGCCCTCCTACGAGTGGCGGGACCAGGAGTGGCAGAGCCGCAAGCTCGCCACCTCCGACCGCGCCGCTCCCATCTCGATCTACGAGGTGCATCTGGGCTCCTGGGCGCGGGTGCCGGAGGAGGACAACCGCTTCCTGACCTACCAGGAGCTGGCGGAGCGGCTGATCCCCTACGCCAAGGACATGGGCTTCACCCATATCGAGCTTCTGCCGATCACCGAGCATCCCTTCGACGGCTCCTGGGGCTACCAGCCCATCGGCCTCTATGCCCCGACCGCCCGTCACGGCTCGCCGGAGGACTTCAAGGATTTCGTCAACGCCTGTCACCGCGCCGGGCTGGGCGTGCTGCTGGACTGGGTGCCCGGCCATTTCCCGACCGACCCGCATGGGCTGGGCGAGTTCGACGGCACGCATCTCTACGAGCATGCCGATCCGCGCCAGGGCTTCCACCAGGATTGGAACACCCTGATCTACAATTTCGGCCGGACGGAGGTGCAGAACTTCCTGCTGGGCAACGCGCTGTTCTGGCTCGATCACTACAAGCTGGACGGGCTGCGCGTCGATGCCGTCGCCTCCATGCTCTATCTCGACTACAGCCGCAAGGAAGGGGAGTGGGTTCCCAACAAGTTCGGCGGGCGCGAGAACCTGGAATCCATCGCCTTCCTCAAGCGCATGAACGAGCTGGTCTACGGCCAGCAGCCGGGCGCGATGACGGTGGCGGAGGAATCCACCTCCTGGCCGATGGTGTCGAAGCCGACGTATCTCGGCGGTCTCGGCTTCGGCTACAAATGGAACATGGGGTGGATGCACGACACGCTGCACTACATGCAGAACGACCCGATCCACCGCCGCTATCATCACCACCAGATGACCTTCGGGCTGATCTATCAGTTCTCGGAGAATTTCGTGCTGCCGCTCAGCCATGACGAGGTGGTTCACGGCAAGGGCTCGCTCATCAACAAGATGCCGGGCGACGACTGGCAGAAATTCGCCAACCTGCGCGCCTATTACGGCTTCATGTTCGCCCATCCCGGCAAGAAGCTGCTGTTCATGGGCGGCGAGTTCGCCCAGTGGAGCGAGTGGAGCGAGGCGCGGAGCCTGGACTGGCACCTGCTGGAGCAGCCGATGCACCGGGGCATGCGCGACCTCGTGCGCGACCTGAACGGCGTCTACCGCGAACTGGAGCCGCTGCACAAGACCGACTGCGACCCGTCCGGCTTCGAATGGATCGAGTCGAACGACAACGAGAATTCGGTCTTCACCTTCCTGCGCAAGGCCGACGATCCCGATCATATCGTCATCGCGGTGTGCAACTTCACGCCGGTGCCGCGCCAGGGCTACCGCGTCGGCGTTCCGCTGCCCGGCCGCTATGTGGAGCGGATCAACACCGACGACGGCAAATACGGCGGCAGCGGCGTCGGTAATCCCGGCGGCGGCGTCTATGCCGAGGAAGTCCCCTGGCATGGCCGCACCCACTCGCTCGACCTGACCATCCCGCCGCTGTCCACGCTGATCCTGGAACGCAAGGCCGAATAGCAAGCAGGATCACCCCTCTTCCACCCCCAGGGCGGAAGAGGGGGGCGCGCACCGCGACACACACCCCACTTCGCCAACCTCCCTTGACGCCAGTGGGGGTAAGCTTTCTTATTGGATCCCTTGTGTCTTTTCGGGGAACCGGTGAGGCGTGCGCTGGCTGATGGTCGATAGGAACCCTCTTCCCTCAAGCGATGGGATGGCGCGGACCCGGCGGGCAAACCGCGACGTGTCGTGCCGCCGCACGGCTCCCTATGCGGCCATGGCGGTGCGGCAAGGGGATGGAACACTGGAACAGGGTCCGAAAACCGTTTCACGCTGTTCCAAACGTTCCATTCGCCGGCCTGCCGACCGGCGACCTGCCGGATCGGCGGCGCTGACGATCACCTCCAAGACTTCCACCACACAGGCCGCCCGCTGATGCCCTCCACCCCCGCCCGCACCCCGGTCTGGCCCGGCAAGCCCTATCCGCTCGGCGCGACCTGGGACGGGTTCGGCGTCAATTTCGCGCTGTTCTCCGCCAATGCCGAGCGGGTGGAGCTCTGCCTGTTCGACAAGACCGGCCAGCGCGAGGTCGAGCGGGTCACGCTGCCCGAACACACGGACGAGGTCTGGCACGGCTATCTGCCCGATGCCCGTCCCGGCCTGCTCTATGGCTACCGCGTCCATGGGCCGTACGAGCCGGAGGAGGGGCACCGCTTCAACCCGAACAAGCTGCTGATCGACCCCTACGCCAAGGCGCTGTTCGGTGGCTTCAAATGGTCGGACGCCCATTACGGCTACCGGGTCGGTTCGACGAGGGAGGACTTGTCCTTCGACCGGCGCGACAACGCCCGCGGCATGCCGAAATGCCGGGTGGTGGACGGCGCCTTCACCTGGGGTCACGACCGCCACCGCCGCGTCCCCTGGACCGAGACGGTGCTGTACGAGACCCATGTCCGCGGCTTCACCATGCGCCACCCGGAGGTGCCGGCCCATCTGCGCGGCACCTTCGCCGGCATGTCGACCCAGGGCGTGATCGAGTATCTGCGGGCGCTCGGCATCACCTCGGTGGAGTTCCTGCCGGTCCAGGCCATCGCCGACGAGCAGCATCTCGTCACCCGCGGCATGACCAATTACTGGGGCTACAACACCATCGGCTTCTTCGCGCCGGAACCGCGCTACATGACCACCGGCGTCCTGTCGGAGTTCAAGACGATGGTGGCCCGCCTGCACGAGGCGGGGATCGAGGTCATCCTCGATGTCGTCTACAACCACACCGCCGAGGGCAACCATCTGGGGCCGACCCTGTCCTTCAAGGGCATCGACAACCTCAGCTATTACCGGCTGATGCCGGACGGCCCGCGCTACTACATCAACGACACCGGCACCGGCAACACCCTGAACCTCAGCCACCCGCGCGTGGTCCAGATGGTGATGGACAGCCTGCGCTACTGGGTGACGGAGATGCATGTCGACGGCTTCCGCTTCGACCTCGCCACCGTGCTGGCGCGGGAGCCCTACGGCTACGACCCCGGTTCCGGCTTCCTCGACGCGGTGCGGCAGGATCCGGTGCTGGCCGACGTGAAGCTGATCGCCGAGCCGTGGGACGTCGGCCCCGGCGGCTATCAGGTCGGCAATTTCCCGCCGGGCTGGGCGGAGTGGAACGACCGCTACCGCGACACCGTGCGCCGCTACTGGCGCGGCGACGACGGCATGCTGCCGGAACTGGCCGGGCGCATCGCCGGCTCCGCCGACCTGTTCGAGAAGCGCGGGCGCCGGCCCTGGGCCAGCGTGAACTTCATCACCGCCCATGACGGCTTCACCCTGCACGATCTCGTCGCCTTCAACGACAAGCACAACTGGGCGAACGGCGAGGAGAACCGCGACGGCCATTCCGCCAACTGCTCCTGGAACCACGGGGTTGAGGGCGAGACCGCCGATCCCGGCATCAACGAGCTTCGGGCGCGACAGAAGCGCAACCTGTTGGCCACGCTGCTGCTGTCGCAGGGCACGCCGATGATGCTGGCCGGCGACGAACTGGAGCACAGCCAGGACGGCAACAACAACGCCTATTGCCAGGACAACGACATCACCTGGCTGGACTGGGCGAAGCGCGACGGGGCGCTGGTGTCCTACGTCCGCCGGCTGATCGCGCTCAGGCGCGCCCATCCGGTCCTGCGCCGCGCCACCTTCCTGCATGGGCGCGAGACGGCGCCCAACGGGCTGAAGGACATCGTCTGGTACAATGCGCAAGGGGTCGAGAAGACCGCCGAGCATTGGCGCAACACCCAGGCGCGCTGCATCGTCCTGCTGCTGAACGGCCGCGCCGGCACCCATGCCGGGCCGGACGGCCAGCCGCTGTCCGACGGCGTGCTGCTGATCGTGCTGAACGCCCACGCCGACATCCTGACCGTGACCCTGCCCGACGTGCCCGGCGGCCGGGGCTGGCGCTGCGTGCTCGACACCCGCGTCGCCGACGGGGCGGGGGACGAGCGCCTGCATCTGGCTGGTCGGTCGGTGCTGGTCGACGGGCGGACGGTGCTGGTCTTCACCCTGGTCGAACAGGCGGGGATGTGAGCGGCGCGGACCCGGATGCCGCCCGGAATGCGGCCTCATATACGGCTGCTCCGCCGGCTGCGCTCCTTTGCCCTCTGTTCCTTCCGCCGGTGAAGATGCTACCGCGACCGGTGGAAACAATGCGTGTTACCCTGCGGACCGTGTTGCCGTCACGATCGCAGCGGAGCTTCGGGTAGGGCGATGCCGGATTACGATTTCTCGCAGGTCGACGCCGCGATCATCGACAGCCAGCTCAACACCGCGCGCGTGTTCCGCGACGTGTTGATCCGCCTGGGCTTCCGCCGGGTGGAGCTGTTCGATTCGGTGAGGGCCGCCGCCGGGCTGCTGAACGCAGCCATGCCGGATCTGGTGTTGCTCGACGCCGACGGCGAGGATTCGGAGGCCTTCCGCTTCATCCGCGCCCTGCGCAACGAACCGGGCGTGCCGAACCCCTTCGCCTGCGTCATCGTCACCACCTGGGCGCCGACCCCGGCGCTGCTGACCCGCGTCACCAATGTCGGGGGCGACGACCTGCTGATGAAACCTGTTTCGCCCAAGCAGGTGCGCGACCGGATCGTCAGCCTGATCGAGGCGCGCAAGGGCTTCGTCGTCACCGCCGACTATACCGGCCCCGACCGGCGCAAATCCCCGCGCGAGGGTGCCCAGGTGCCGGTTCTGGACGCCCCCAACACGCTCCGCCTGAAGGCTGCCGGGCAATGGACCCAGTCCGGCGCCCGCATGCTGCTGAACGAGGCGATTGCGAACGTCACCATCCAGAAGCGGCTGCGCGCCAGCATCCAGGTCGCCTTCCTGGTGGAATTCGCCCTGGACGGGCTGGCGCGGCCGGTGCCGGACCGCATGGCCATCGACCATGTCGGCCGCATCGGCGGCTTCCTGGACGACCTGCTGCGCCGGCTGGGGCTGGTCGATGATGGCGACCACGCTCCGGTGGAGGCGGTGGCCCGCGCCGTCAAGACGCTGGCCGACAAGGTCCGCGCCGCTGCGGAGCGCGGCGGACCGGTCCCGGCCGAAGACCGCGAGCAGTTGCAGGCCCTGTCGCGCGCCCTGATGCAGGCCGTCGATCCCGATCGCCCGCTGGAGGCGATGACACGCGAGGTGTCCGCCGCCGTCACCGGCTACCGCAGCCGGCTGGAGCAGATCGCCCAGGCCAAGGCAGCGGCCGCCGCCGCCCTGTCGGCGGTCCCCGCCGACGATGCCTCCGTCTCCGCTCCGCCGCCGGGTGCCGGAGACCAGGCGTCATCCGCCCTTCCGGCCGGATGACGGCGGACGCGCGGCGGAGGCGCCTATGGCATAGGCCGCCGGTCTGCATTGACGCCGCCCGCCGCACCCGCCACTCCCTTACGCCCAACACCCATTCCGTACAATCCGCGGGGACCCTGCATGAGTGATCTCGACCGGCTGGCCGATCTGCTTGGAGTAGAACCCCTCTATCACGACATCTGGGGCAACCGGCGCGAGACCTCCGCCGCCACCAAGCGGGCGCTGGTCGCCGCCATGGGGCTGGCGGCCGCCACGGACGAGGAGGTCGCCGCCAGCCTGCGCATGGTGGAGCGGCGATCCTGGAGCCGCCCGTTACCGCCTGTCCTGGTCACCGGGGAAGGGCAGGGGATCGGGCTGGGCGTCGCCCTGCCGGCCGGCCTCGACGACGCCACGCTGGCATGGGAACTGACGCCGGAGGGCGGGACCGCTCAGGGCGGCCGCGTCGCGGTCCGCGACCTGGCGGTGGAGGAGCGCGCGACGCTGGACGGCACGGCCTATGAGCGCCGCGCATTGGGCGCCCTGCTGCCGGTGTCGCTTCCCATCGGCTATCACCGGCTGGAATTGCATGTGGAAGGTCCCGGCATCGCCGGCCCATCCGGCGCCACCACCCTGATCGTGGCGCCCGAACGCTGCGTGACGGTGGAGGAGATGGTGCCGGCCGGCCGCTGCTGGGGGATCGGGCTGCAGGTCTATTCCCTGCGGTCCGACCGCGATTGGGGCATGGGCGATTTCGGCGATCTTTACGGCTTCGCCGAGGTCGCCGGCCGGCTTGGCGCCGGGCTGGTCGGGCTGAACCCTCTGCACGCCCTGTTCCCGGCCGACCCCAATCATATCGGCCCCTATTCGCCGTCCAGCCGCCAGTTCCTCAACATCCTCTACATCGATCCGGCCTCCGTTCCGGAGCTGTCTGGGGCCGACGATCTGCGCGAACGGATCGCGGACCCCGCCTTCCAGGCCGCGCTGGCCGCCGCGCGGCAGGCGGAGCTTGTCGATTACCCCGCGGTCGCCGCGCTGAAGCTGCCGGTTCTGGAGGCGCTGCACGCCCGCTTCCGCAGCCTGCCCGACGACCACCCGCGCAAGGTCGCCTATGCCGCCTTCCGGCAGGAGATGGGGGAGGCGCTCGACCGCCACGCCCTGTTCGATGCCCTGCACGAGCATTTCTTCCGCAAGGATCCGTCGCTGTGGATGTGGCGCAGCTGGCCGGCCGCCTTCCAGGATCCAGGAAGCGCGGAGGTCGCCGCCTTCGCCGCCGACCATGCCGACCGCGTCGATTTCTTCGCCTGGGCCCAATTCGAGGCCGACCGCCAGTTGGGGAAGGCGGCGGCGCGCGGCCGTTCCGCCGGGCTCGCCATGGGCTTCTACCGCGACCTTGCCGTGGCCGCCCATCCCGGCGGCGGCTCCGCCTGGGCCGACCCGTCGATGCTGGTGCAGGGCGCCAATGTCGGCGCGCCGCCCGACCAGTTCAACCTGAAGGGCCAGAACTGGGGTTTGGCGCCGCTCTCGCCGCTGGGGCTGCGCGAGGCCGCCTACCGCCCCTTCGTCGAGCTTCTGCGCGCCAACATGCGCCATGCCGCGGCGCTGCGCATCGACCATGTGATGGCACTGCAGCATCTGTTCTGGATTCCGGAGGACGGCAGCGACGGCGCCTATGTCGCCTATCCCTTCCACGACCTCCTGCGCATCGTGGCGCTGGAGAGCCGCCGCAACCGCTGCGTCGTGATCGGCGAGGATCTGGGCACCGTTCCGGAGGGTTTCCGCCCGGCGCTGGAGCAGGCCGGCATCCTCAGCTACCGCGTGCTGTATTTCGAGCGCGCCGCCGACGGCGGCTTCAAGCTCCCCGGCGATTACCCGGCCGGATCCATGGCGACGGTCAGCACGCATGACTTGGCGCCCTTCAAGGGCTTCTGGACGGGCCGTGACCTCGACTGGCGCCTGCGGCTCAGCCTCTATCCCGACGATGCCAGCCGGGAAAAGGACCGCTGGGACCGCGGTGTCGACCGCTGGCGCCTGTTGCAGGCCCTCTCTCGCGAGGGGCTGCGCCCGGACAGCTACCCCACCGACGATGGCGACCAGCCGTTCCGCATCGAGCTGTCCGCCGCCGTCCACGCCTATTTGGCCCACACCCCGTCGCGCATCGTGATGGTTCAGATTGAGGACGCGCTGGCGGACGACGAACAGCCCAACCTTCCCGGCACGGTGGACCAGCACCCGAACTGGCGCCGCCGCCTTCCGCGCAAGCTGGAGGAGTTGGAGTTCGACGACGACCTCCGCCGGATCATCGCGCCCATGGCAGGCGCCGTCCCACGCTGAATGAAAGGCGCTGCCGCCCTGGAGAAAACCAGGCTGGCAGCACCTTTCCGGAAAAAATGCATCGGCAGTGAAAAAAGCTCTTCACAGCCCGTCACATGGTCGCTATAAACCCGCCCACACCACGGGGCACGGCAAACGAGCCGCCCCGGTGACGGTCTGGGGGATCGTCTAGCGGTAGGACAGCGGACTCTGACTCCGCCAGCCTAGGTTCGAATCCTAGTCCCCCAACCATTTTCCCAGATTTCCTCAAGTATTTGCTGATGACTTTGGCGATGTGGGCAACATAGCCCAAATCGCTGCCACACTTTCGAGTGGAGCGGTCATGCAGCATGTTTGTCGGCGGGCCGGTACTTACCATTTTCGCCGCCGAATTCCTCTTCGCCACCAGCCTGTGTTGGGCGGCAAGGCGGAGATTTACAGGTCGCTCGAAACATCGAGCCCGCGCGATGCCGCGATCAGGTCCCGTCTACTTTACGTTGAAAGCGAACGCCTCTTCGCTGCCCTCGACCGGGAGCCCGGGCTGGCGGTCGATACCGCCAGGCAGCTGATGCGGGACTTGGTCGGCCCCGCCGCCTGGGCTCACATGAACCCAATGCTCCGGCGGTCGTCGTACCCGACCCCGCCGCCGGGCATCTCTCCGGTACCGTGTGAGCCTGATAGGGCGGCGATGGAAGTGGCCGCCGCCGTCCATGTCGGCGTCCTCGATCCTCCCAAGCCACCGGCGGAGGGCGCGCGGCAACCGGTAGCCGTCGCGGACGAGAACCCGTCGGCGCCCGCCAATCCTCCTCCGGCCGCGTCATCCGCTGCGCCGCCTGCCGATGGCAAGCCGCCCTTGAGCGCCACCTTGGCCTCTCCGCTCTTCGGCGCGCTGGCCGAGCCCCACGTCGAGCACATGCTGGAGACCGGCGCCTGGAGCGCCCAGCAGACCGCGCTGCAAACCCGCGCCACCTTCCGTCTGTGGATCGAGTTCCACGGCGACCGGGCGGTTGACGCCTATAGCCGACGCGATGCCTCGGCCTTTATGGAGGCCCTGCGGAAGCTGCCCCGGATGCACGGCCGGTCGCCCCTGTTCAAGGGCACGATGCGCCAGAACATCGAGGCGGCTGAGCGGATGGCGGCGAAGGGCAAGGGACAGCCCCTGCTGACGATGAAGACGATCAAGCGCCACATGAGCGCGCTGCACGGCTACTGGGACTGGCTCCGGCAGCACGGGCATCATGAGTTCGCCTCCAATCCCTTCGCTGGTTTCGATTTTCCCGGCGGCAAACCCGCTTCCGAGCAGCGCTCGATGTGGGATGACGCCGACCTGAAGCGGCTGTTCATGTCGAGGCTCTGGGTCGGCCCCGACGTGGACAGGCGGAGCGCCGCCTACTGGCTGCCGCTGATCGGCCTGTTGACCGGGATGAGGCTCGAGGAAATCGCGCAGCTGCACACCGCCGATGTCCGGCAACGGGATGGCATCGACTTCTTCCTGGTCCATGCGGGAGACGAACGGCGGACCAAGAACGCGAACTCCGTGCGCGAGGTGCCGATCCCTGGCGCGCTCGTGGCCTTGGGCTTCATGACGCTGGTTGCTGAACGGCGGAGGGTAAACAGCAAGCGGCTCTGGCCGGACCTGAGCGGCCAGGGACCGGATCGGCGGCTGGGCGCTTACTACACGCGGCGCTTCACCGAGTACCGCCGCGAAATCGGGATCTACAAGCCTGGCGTCGACTTCCACAGCCTGCGCGGCACCTTCGAGACGCTGGTGCTCAACGCGGGCGCCAGCCCGGTCTTCGTGAAGGCGATCATGGGCCACAGCACCTCGGACCTCCTGGGCGAGGGCAGCCGGTACCTGAAACATGTCACATTGAAGAACAAGCTGGAGGCGATGAACATGCTCAGGCTGGGCGTCGACCTCGGGCACCTGCTGCCGTCGACGTGATGAGCGGAGTGGCAACTGCCGGGAAATGATGTCCGCACCGTACCGGCACCGCGGATTACCGGCAAAATACCGTACGGTGCCGGGCCTTTACCGGCATCATACGGTGCTCCCGCGGCCGCAGGAGCTTCTGGATGGCCTGTATCACGGCGGGCAGAACCTGTTGCACGGCTTCGGAAAAGTGTTACACGGCCCTGTATTGGCGATTCACGTGGCGGCCAATCCGTTGTTCCGGCATCAGGATCTCATACAGCGGCTATCCAGGGTCTGGGTGAGGTTCCCAGGTGGCTCCGTGGACGGTCGATCTCGGCATCGTGTCTGCCGGGCTCTTTGAGGGGCTGAATCCGTTGACCTAGGCGTCCACATTCTGTGGCGAAATTCGTGAACAGAGTGGCCGCGGCCGTCCCGGCTTGGTGGGCCGCCTGGGCGACCGCGTGGTTCACCTCGACTCCGGAGATCCCCGAGGTCGAGCGTAACGCCGCGATTCCGCCCGAGGATCACCGGAACCGGCCCAGCGAATCACTTTTCCCCGACCGCTGTAGCCGATTTCCTGGACGCCGGGTGCCGATCCGGAAACTCGGGAAAAGTGATTCACGGACGGGTGTAACGTGATTCTAGATCTAGGAGTAACGGGGGGACGACGTTACCCCGGCCGGGTCAGCGGTGAGTTCATGTCGTCCTGAAACGGCCGCGCCGACGTCCCTCGCGCCATGGTTTCTGGAAATCGGGTGGCGTAGCTGCTTCTTGACCTGCGTCAGCGTTGCCATCGCCGACCTACGCTATCTGTCCAGCAGTCGTTGCGTTCCCAGGAGCGCCGGTAAGCTGTCGAACAGTGATTCGGGGTTGGCTTCGTTGATGGCTAAGGTGGCTGACAGGCTCGGCAGCCGGAAGAGTTCTCCGCTCTTCATGTGTCTCCGCCCCGTCATCGGCTCACTCATGGCCGTAGTCTGCCTGGCCGCTTCTCTAGCGGAATGCCGGGCATCTGAATCGGGGATTCTCTTGGACGGGCCGTTGTGATTCAAGGTTCGGACTGGTTGAAGGAGACCGGTCTGGATGGCGAAAGCACTGTCAGTCGATCTTCGTCGGCGCGTAGTGGAGGCCGTTGCGGCTGGAGCCTCTTGTCGGGCAGCGGCGGTGCGCTTTTCCTCGCTTATGTCGAGCAGGTCCTGGGACCGACGTTGAGCCACTGAGACGTCGTGATGGACAACCTGCCCGCCCACAAACTTCCGGCCGTGCGGGCGACAATCGTGCGGACAGGCGCCGTCCTGAAGCTCCTGCCGCCCTACAGCCCCGACTTCAACCCCAGAGGATGGCCTTGTCCAAGATCAAGAAGCAACTCAGGAAAGCCGCTGAAAGGACGCTCCCCAACTGTGGATGCCATCCGGGATGCCATTGACAATGTGAAGCCAAGCGATAGTCGAGCCTTCTTTACCGTCGCTGACTACGAACCACAATGATCCGAATTCGTTCTGGGAGCCCGTTCTCGTATATCGGGCATACATGATCAAGGGTAGCGCTATCTTGAATCCTAATTTAATAGTAGCGGTGGAACGCCCCCAGCTTGGCTGTCCGGTGGCAGTGCTTGCCGATAGTCAACACTTGCTAAATTTCTTGGCAGTTTTGCAGAACTTCATATCGGCCGGAATATTGCGTGGGGACACGTTGTCTATGTTTGTTGCTAAGGGCTAATTCGACGCTTCTTGATATTTTGGGTTGGCTTAGGGCGATTTTCAATGAGGAGCGTCCCATTAAGTCCGGCGGATAAATCTGTGTCGCGCAATAGAACATACATGGGACCTCTTTCTTCAAGAAAGCTAAGCACACTCTCTGCCTGAATTTTATTCGGATCTTTTCTATCACGATCAAGGAGGGATAGCAATTTTTTATCAATTGCGAACGTCAATCCCTCGTCAATTTCTATGCCAACGAATTCGTTTCTCACTTCTCTTGCGCGTTGCTGAAAGAAGGGTTCAAGGAAAAATGCGAAAGATTTTCTGATTGCACTCATTGTATCGAAATATAAATCGAATGGTCGTTCAGAGACCGGCGGATCCTCAATAATACCGACAACGCCATTTGCTTTGAATACGAAGAAGCATGCGACGCGAGTTGAAGGAGATAATCCATTAATACTAGAGATCATGGATGCTTGATACAGGGCCTTCTGGCGCTCGGCGTTCGACGGTCGTTTAGACCTCCCTTTGGATTCAAAGACATGATAATGACCGAGTTTGAAGCCAATAAAGTCTGGACGGCTTCTTAATGCAGTTGGTACGGCGCCCATTTTGAGAGGAGTGGTCGCTGAGGAAGGAGTACAGTTATACCCACTGGTTCCCTGGACATGAACTAGGAAGGGTAGGTGCATATGTTTTTCGGCGAACCAGTACGTAAATGCTTGCCCCATTAGGAATGATACTGCTACCTTTTCTGACTGTTCAAGATTTCGATAATAGTTAGTGCTTGTGAGATCTTGGTTTAAGTACCCCTTAATCATTGCTTGGAGCATTTTGGCGCGCCATTGTCCAACGACTGAGATCGCGGCTCTAGCGCTGGGATATCCCACTGTGAGCATTGCCCTGGTTAAATCTAGGTGGGAAGCGCTTAGTGCCAAGGTTCCAGTCAGACTTGCATAGGGCGCTGAGAATCCACTGAGCTCAATCCTGGAGGGCATTCTTGGAGGCTTCATTCGTGAAAGGGGTAATAAGCACATTATACTGCGCGTGAAGAATTGCAAATTGACTTAGAAGTGACGGCGCAGGATGTGCGCTCCCGCCGCCAGCCGCGCCGCGTCGTCGCCCGCGCGGTGCTGCCTCGGCCATCGGATGCTCGCCTCCGCCATAGCCTGCTCGACCCCGGCCGTCCGGCCCTTATCATTGCCCGCTGTGACCTCTCGTAGGAGGTCATCGAGCGGTTCGAGCCGTGGATAGCTGCCCGATGACAGCCATCAGGTTGGCCAGACATGCGTCGTCGGCGCCGACTGCGTCGCTGTGCGGCAACTGCTCGGTCAGGGCGGTCAGAACCTCCTTCCACTTCGACGGCCGGGCGCCCCTCGGCCAGCAGCTGTTCCCGAGAGATGCCGCGCAGTGCCTCGGCGGCCGGATCCCACACCCCGTGTTCGAGCCACTCGGCGGTCGGCCGGATGAGCCAGGACATCACGCGCCCGTCGAGCCAAGCGATGCCGACCTCGATGGGGTAGCTGCCGCGGCCCAGAGCCCTGGCTTTGACGTCGGCCACGCAGACACGGGCGAGGTCCGATGGGCTCGGACTCAAAGATGCTACGCACGGCTGTCCGCTTTCCGACGATCGCCCTTGATGGCCGCATGGACGGCACGGATAACAGCCCGTCGACTCCGATCCCGGGAGATGAAGATCACCAGGGTTTTCCCCTCCATGCGCGCGAACTCGACGTGCCACCGGCCTCCCTGCCGGTCGAAGCCCAGGTTGTAGGACGCGCCATGGTGCCTGACCGAACGAATGCCCATACGCTCCCCGTTTCCAACCCGCAGCCGTTGGGGCAATCTAATGGCTACAGGACGACGTGCAAGGCGCGCGGTCTGAGAAGGAGGAACGGCGGTGACCAGGGACGAGGCGATCGACATCGTCGCGAAGGCGACCGCCCAAGTCACATGGCAGCAGACCCGCGCCGTCGGCGTGCTTGTCGCGCCGGTGGCTGCTTGGGATGATCCCGATGTTCGGTTCCCGGTCGTGATCGTCGGGGCCGAGGCCGCGCTCGACGGAACGCTTGCACAGCGACTGCTCGACGACGTTGCCGGTGAGGCCCGGTCTGAGTGGGCCGGGACCGCTTGCTTGGCCAAAACCGTCCATCGCCTGCTGGGAGAAGGCTGGTCATGGGCTTGGGAGGCGCCGCTCGACAGCCCTGCCTACCTGCCGTGGCGCGCGGGGAATCTGGCGTCGGTCGGCGCTCGCCGACATCAGACACCGGCGGGGTGAACGGCAGAAGCGTCGAAGCTGGAGGAATGTGTCCCGCCTCCAGCATGGTCACGGGGCCACCTCTGTATCCGCCGTAGGTGACAGGCAGCGGCCGAAGCCCCAGTCGACCATGGCGCGCCTCAGGTGGGAAACAGCCTCTTCGGACGGCTCGCCATCGGTCCGGCGGCCGAGGCCGTAAAGGCCGCCGGTGCAGGTCAGCACGAGGACGGCGTCGAGGTCGATACCGACAATGTCGTTCGACACGAAGGGGGCCTGCGGTGCCCCGCGCGTGTACCGGCCGAGCAGGCGTAGGCCCCGATCCGAAGCCCGATCGCTCCGGACCTCCAGCTGGACGAGGTATCAGTCCTCGACCACGTCATCCGGCTCGCCGAGGAGCTTGGTGCCGAGGGTGCCGATGTCCTCCTCGGCGGCCAAGGCGAGCGATGTTCGGCCGCGCCAAGCCGGTGCAATGAGCTCGCCGAGCCGCTCACGCACGGTCAGCCCCCCTTGAGGTAGCTGCCCCAGCAGCAGGCGCATCGTGTCGCATGAGATGGAGGCAGTGCAGGGACAAACCTGCTTACCAGCGTCCAGTCAGGTGAGCGGCATGCCCCGCTCGAATGTCATTCTGGGCGGCTTGCACGATTTTTTCGGCGATCATGAGGGCACGCTGCGTGCATCGGAGGGCCCAGCGTCCAAGGCTGTCAGGGAACTCAAGGCCATTGAGTTCGTCCTGACGGCACCAGCCTTCGGCGGTCGAGACGTCGCGCCGCACCAGGAGCAAAGCACTTGACACGGCGACCCGAAGCTCCGGGAGCGGAGTGGCTCGAAGCTGAGTCAGGGCGGCCTCCTTTCTCTTGCTGTCCTCGCCCTCGTGTCAGGCGACATGAGAATCTGCCCCCTGGCCGACATGAGGAAAGGGCCCCCCTTCGACATTGAGGGGTAGAGAATGGTCGAGGTCACGATACCGTTGAGTTCCTCCGAGACGACGGATCGGAGGGACGTGATGCTGGCCCCAGACGATGTGACGGCGATGATCCGGTTGCAGGCCCTGGGTTGGGGCACGAAGCGGATCGCCCGGGAGTTGGGGTGCGACCGCAAGACGGTGAAGCGTTACTTGCGTGGTGGTGGTTGGCACCCCTACCGGTCGCCGCGACGGGCTGGTCGGCTGGATGACTTGACGGATTGGCTCGGCGAGCGCTTCCGGCGACACCGGGGCAATGCCGACGTCGTCCGCCAGGAGTTGGCGGACGAGCATGGGGTCCAAGTGTCGCTGCGCACTGTGGAGCGCGCCGTCCAGGGATTGCGCCAGGATCTGGAGGCGGAGAGCCGAGCCACGGTGCGCTTCGAGACGGCGCCGGGGCAGCAGTTGCAGATCGACTTCGGCACCACCGCCGTGGAGATCGGCGGTGAGCGGATGCGGGTTCACCTGTTCGTCGCGACACTGGGCTACTCGCGCCGCAACTTCGTCACGGCGTTCCGTCACGAGCGGCAGTCTGCCTGGATCACCGGCCTGGAGGCTGCCTTCCGGCACTTCGAGGGTGTGCCGCACGAGGTGCTGATCGACAATCCCAAGACCCTGGTCACCCATCACGATCGGGAAACCCGGGAAGTGACCTTCAACGACCGCTTCCATGCCTTCGCCCGCTATTGGGGCTTTCGCCCGCGCGCCTGCGCGCCGTATCGGGCGCGCACCAAAGGCAAGGACGAGAACGGTGTCGGCTACGTCAAGAAGAACGCCGTCGCCGGGCGGCGCTTCGCCAGTTGGGAGGCGTTCGAAGGACACTTGGTGCACTGGATGCGCACCATCGCCGATGTCCGCGTTCACGGCACCACGGGCGACCGGCCGATCGACCGTTTCCAGGCCGCCGAAGCGGTCAGCTTGCGGCCGCTGAACGGGCGCCCACCCTATCTCCAGGTGCGCGAGTTGCACCGCAAGGTCCAGAGCGATGGCACCGTCGGCATCGACACCAACCACTACAGCGTGCCCTGGCGACTGATCGGGCAGAGCGTCACGGTGGAAGTGAGCGACGGCACGGTTCGGGTCCTGCTGGCCGGAAGCGAGGTGGCGCGGCATGTTCAGGCGAGCGGGCGCCGACAACGTGTCATCGACGCCCGTCATCTCGACGGCGTGGTTGGCGTCCCGCCCGACCGCTCCGGAGCCGCGGCACCGCACACCACCGCAGACGCCACGGCACCGCGCCACGATCCGGACCTGCTGCGGCCGCTGGCGGAGTACGAAGCGGTGATTGGAGGTGGCTGGTGAACGCCGATCCCGATGATCTGACGCGGATGCTGACACGTCTGAAGCTGACCGCGCTGCGCGACCAGATCGACAGCCTGCTCGACGAAGCAGCGCGGCGTGAGCTGAGCCTGCGCGAGGCTTTGGCCTTCCTGTGCGAGGCCGAGGTCGCACGCAAGGACGAGCGGCGCATCCAGATGGCCATGAGCATCGCCAAGTTCCCCTTCGTGCGCACGCTGGAGGGTTTTGAGTACGACGCCCAGCCCTCGCTCGATCCCAAACAGATCCGCGATCTGGCGACCGGCCGTTGGGTGGCCAACGGCGACGCGCTCTTGTTACTTGGGCCGCCCGGCGTTGGCAAAACGCATTTGGCTGTCGGGCTTGGCCGCGAGGCCATCCGGCACGGCTACTCGGTGTTGTTCGTGTCGGCGGCGACGTTGCTGACGATGTTGACCAAAGCGCATGCCGATGGCCGGTTGGAGGAGCGGCTGGGGCACTTCGCCAAGCCCAAGCTGCTCATTGTGGACGAACTCGGCTATCTGCCTCTGGAGACCAATGCGGCGCACCTGTTCTTTATGCTGGTGAGCCGCCGCTATGAACGCGGCAGTATTTTGGTAACCAGCAACCGCAATGTGAGCGAGTGGGGGAGCGTGTTCGGGGACCCCGTGGCCGCGACGGCGATCCTGGATCGCCTGCTTCACCACAGCCACGTCATCACCATCCGTGGCGACAGCTACCGGCTGCGCGAAAAGCGCCGCTCCGGCCTGATCAAGCCAACCCCGTTCGCCGCCGACGCACAGAGTTCGGCATGACTGCGCCGACAACCCTTTCCAAGTCCGGCCGACCAGCGCCGCCAGCATCCAGGCTGGATGATCTCCTGCGGATCGGGCTCCCTCAAGCCAGGCCCTGCGGGCCTCCGCCGAAGGCGGCTGGGGGCTTGACCGAGCCCGCCCCGCAGGAGCCGTTGCTCACCATGGATTGCAAGCGGAAGTGACGCTGGATGAAAACCGGGGGCCCTTTCCTCGTGTCGCCAGGGGGCCCATTCCTGAAGTCGTTTGACACCTCGATCGCGGCACCCAGTTCACTGAAGATGACATGGAGCCTTTGGGCGGCCCGCTCCAGACCGGGATCCTTCTCGGGAGGATTCTGGTTTCGTCGGTTCAGGTCCTCGATCATCTCACGGTCCCCTGTTGCTCAGAGATGCGGCCAAAAGGCAAGATCGGCGGCGATGGAGCATCACTGCGACCGCTCACCGTCGCATGAGCCGCGAGCCATTCCTCGATGTCGATGGTTCGCGTGCAGCGGTCCTGGGCCTGGCGGCCCCGCGAGGGGCGTGCGCCAGTCCGGGCGCTGGCCGACCCGGCGCTACGGGCGGACACCGCGACTTCTTGTTGTCCGAATCGTGGCCTGGGCGCCCCGTCGATGCGCATTTCGGTCTCGCCAGCTTGTCCTGATGTATCTCTATGCTACGCACCGGTCCCCAAAGGAATCAAGGCATTAGCAAAATTTTTACGAGGTTCGGAGGGCAGGGTCTTGGTCGCGAGCGGGGGCTGCCGCATGACCCTGGAGCTCGTATTCCGGCTGGCTCAGGCGACCTCGTCCGTGGCGACGGCCTGACTGGCACCAAGCCGGAGGCCGAATGCCTCCAACGTCCTTGTCAGCTGGCGCGCCACGACGAAGGCCAGGTTACCGCGAAGGCGAGCCGTGCTGTCGGCGCCAAGGCCGATGTCCCGCAGCACATCGGCCGCCGCCGAGACGGCAGCCTCGAACTCGACGCGCTCGATGCCTTCCGGACGGCGCAGGCTGTCCACCAGTTCATCGACGCCGACCAGCAGGCGGAAGCGCAGGTTCTCGGCGATGCGGCCATCGACCTCGAGCTCGGCAGCGAGCGCGGGCAGGTAGAAGCTGGCCACCGAGCGATCGGGGTCATTGGTGGCCCGGCCCCGGGGCAGCGACGCCAGCGCCTCATGCAGCTGGACGAGCGTTTCGCCGGGTGCGAGATGCGCCGCCGTCAGGCTGACCTTGGTTTCGGCCGGGGGTTCAGTCGTGATGGTTTCCTCCGCCGGGGTGGCTGCCGTGGACTTTCTGGCCACGGGAGCGGCGAAGGGCCGCCGGATGGACGGGCGCGGGCGAGGGGAACCGGCAGCCGGGACGGGTTCTTCGGTGGGCGCCTCAATGACGGCTGGGGCGGTCGGGTTGGGCACCAGGGGCTCGGACGCCCGAGACAACATCTCCTCCCGCAGCGCTGTCCGCATGGCCTTCTCCGCCAGGACAGCCTCCTGTGCCTGCCGCAGGGCCTCCCCCAGCAAGGTCGATGCGCGCCGCAGCACATCTTCCCGATCGTCACCGTGACCCTCGCAGGCCATCGCGTCGGCCGCGTCCTGCCAGAGTGCGCTGACGTCCCCCTCGTATCGGCTGCCGTCTTCCAGGACCATCTGAGCCAAACCCCGGTGCGGCAGGTAGCCGTTGCGGAGGACCACTTTGAGGAGGCGAGACGGCGCATCGGCGAGGTCTCGCGCATACGCGCCTGCGAGCCGCGCGAGCGCACGGTCCATCTCGCCGGAATCCTCGGAAACCATTCTGGCCAGGGCGCGCTCGATGTCGGCCGCGTCGACGCGCTCGAACCCCATCGGCCTCGACGACGGAGCCGGGACGATAAGGTCCGCGTCGACCAGCACCCCCGTGCCAATGGCAGGCATTGGGAGATCGGGCGGTAGCGGCTGGTCGACGTGCCACAGGGAGGCTTGCTCGGTACGCAGGCGTGCCGAGGAGAACGAACGTACGTGCTTCCACCACATGGCCGCTGTCATGACCCGGCCGTCGGTGGCCCAGGCGTGCACGTGCTTGGTCGAGCCGTCTCGCAGGAGCCACCGGCGCAGACGCGCAGCCTCGGCGAGCTCGACGTCGGCCCTGCTCAGATTCCAGGTCTTCCCTTCGGCTGCCACGCGGGCGACGGCACCGACGAAGGCGGAGAAGGAGGCGCGAACCCCCGTCGAGAGGTCGGCCTGGATGGCGAGCGGGGTGCTGACGCCTTGGCGGGCGGCATGCGCGTGGACGAGCCATTGGCCCCTCAGCTGCTCAGGAGTGACGGATGCGCCGACCCTGGCCAGGTAGTCCACCGCGCGATGAACCCACAAGCCGGGCAGGACCATGCGCTTGCCGTCGGCCGGGCCGTCGAACACGGCCATCCCGCGTAGCACGTCCTTCCCGGCATAGCGTGCCCGGTGTGCGAGCGGATCGAACCCGTCCGCCAACAGACTTGCGATGGTGTGCTCGGCCGGACCGGCCGCGACCCTCAGCCAGCCGTCGTCGAGCTCGATGGCAACGCTGCGATCCGTGCGGAGATTCTCGCGCACCCACGGTATGGCATCGGCGAGGACCGTCTCAATGTCGGCCTTGGGAGGCAGGCCGAGCATGTCGCGCAGCGTCTCTCTCGGCCACGACCGCAGAGCGTTCTCGTCACGCCGGACGGCCACGCCCTTCGTCGCGATGAGCAGCCTCAGCGCCGGGGCCGAAGGCGCTGACCGGACGACGTCCACGGGCATGAGCACGTAGATCCCCTGGTCGCGCCACGCCGTCAGCGCGCGGTGCAGCCGGACGATGCCGTCGTCCAGTCCATAGATGAACGCCACCCGCTTCGGCAGGCGCTTCGCCGAGAGTTCGGCCCCGTCGGCCAACGCCTGGCCACCGGCCCGGCGCAGGGCGCCCTCGACAGCTTTCTTGGGCAGACCGGCCGACCGCGCGAGTGCACCCAGCCGGATCTCCCCGTGACCGGCCGACCAGTAGGCAGCGGCCGTCGTGTAAACGGCCCAGGCTTCCAGGTCCATGCCCGGCCGGTCGAGGCTGGAGTCCAGGTCGAGCGGGGCGACGACGCCGACACCGTTCTCCCAGTCCTCGGCCCGTCCGCGCGCCTTAGCGATGACACCGCGGTGATCGGTGTTCTTCCGGGGAGGGGCGATGCTGTGTCGACGTGCCATGGGTCGGCCCTGAGGTTCACCTCCTCAAGTGTCCTGCACGCCGGTCCTGTCCCGCAAGGTTCCCGTGGACTGGGCGCTTGGCCAACGTAGCTCGGATTGGCGGGTGCAGCCGGTCAGGGGGCTTTCCGTATCCGAGGATCACCCGTGAGCCATTTTTCTGGGTGAATTGTTATATTTCAACAGCTTGCCGGAAAAATGAACCCCAGACTAAAAAAATTAGTCGGCAGTGCCTGCCTCCCGCGCCGACAAGGTAAACCGCCCTGATGCCGTCGGCTCGCCGGGGTACATCCGGCCGGGGTGAGGGACGGTGTAGCCGACCACCGTGAACGGGAAGCCGGTGACGGTGAGCGGGTTCGGCTGCGGTTCTGGTGAGCCGCCGGATCGACGGCAGGCTCGGCTGCCAGGCACGCAGCCTGGGCTGAACCGCATCCGAAGTCCGATCTCTAATTTCTTTTATATCTAGGGCTTGAATGTCGGATAAGCCATTGGAATTAATGAAAACTGCTGAAAAAACGCTTCGCCGCCTGCCCTAAGCAGGAGCAAGCCCCGCTACCTACGGCAGACCGGCGGATGAGGAGCAACCTCCTGTCGGGATGCGTGCCGGTCGGTGAGGTGCGAGGCCCATCAGGCGCGCCGAGGGCCGGTGAAGACCCGCAGCCATGGAGGGCCTACCAAATATCTTTGAATCTGGACCTCATTTGTCGGCTAAGCCTCTGGCCTGTAAGGAAACCTACTCAAAAATCCGCTCCGAGGACCGCCCGGCGGTTACCTGCCCATGACCGGCTCGGCTGAGGGATGGATGGTTCGGCGGGTTCGAACCGCACCCCACCTGACTGGCAGCCGCCACCATGCTTTCTGTTCCCCGCCGTGCGGGATGGTCAGCTGACCGGCACCAGCAGCCCCGACTTCGTATTATATCCCTTATTCTGGTGTTCATTTTTCCGGCAAGCTATTGATATAGAAGAAAACTGCCGAAAAAGGTGCCATTGAGGACGATGCCTCATCAGGTCAGGCGCTGCATCCGGCCATTAGGATGACGCGGCCGTCCCTGGCGGTGCTTCCGGCCCGCATTGGGGATGCTTGCCAAGCTGAGGCTGTGCCCGTCATGAACAGCCCGCACCTGAAGCAGTTCTTCCGGCGGCGTCTCGGAGGCAGGCTGGGCCGCCAGGCGGGGGCGCAGTCCCTTGGCCGGTTGGAGGGTGCGCCTGGTGCTCATACCCGCTGACTCTCCTGATGCGATCAATCGCCTGGGTGATGATCGCTTCAAGTGTGCGCGCCCGTGAATTTCCAATGGAGTGAGGGCCGGTCCCGGGGCACGATGTGGCATCGGCATCTGGGGCCAGGGGAGGTAGCTATGGGCAAAGTCATCGAGTTCGCGAGCAGGCTCAGGCCGGTTGCGGCCGCAGCGCCACCCTCGAAGACGTCCCCCTATGTCGATGTAGTGGGTCTGCTCAGGCGGCTGGAGGAAGGTGAACTCCAGTGCGTCGCAACCCGGTCATGGCCCGGGCGCGGGCACGAGGTCGACCTTGAGCTCTGGGGCACCACCCAGCTGACCTTCACCTCGAACGCCTTGCGGATGACGCCCGCGAAGATCGGAGCGGTCCTGCAAGGCACGGCAGTGCAGCTGCGCCAGCAGGCCGAGGAGGGCGGCGTGCTCCGGGAGAGCCTGCTGCGCCAGCGATGGCTCGAGGCTTCCCAGGAACTGATGGCTCGGATGAAGCCCTACTGCGGCACTGCTGCCCTCGGGGCGGCCCTCCGGGATGCTTCCGAGGCGCTACTCGCGCTCCAGGCGGCACCGAGGATCTGGGCGGCGGCTTGGGACACGGCCGAGGGGCGGCAGAGGGTGGGGTGGTGACGTTGCAGCTTTCCCAGCTGCTTCTATCGATGTCGTACGGCCCTTCGCTGCGGTAGTTTCACCGGCGGCGGGGTGGGGCCTTCCGCGGCCCCGATACGAAGAGGCGATGTCGAGTCAGCCGATGGCGGTTAGCTTGGAGATTGAAGATGGGAGCTTGAGTCCTTGCGGCATTCAGGGCTGCCCAATGAAGGTGGACCACGTTCGGCACCGCCTTGGCCGTTCCGCTGCGGTCGCGATCGCGGTGGCATCCAATCCGGTGCCGCGGTGAAGGCACTCCCCAAGACTCACGTCGACCTCCTGCGCCAGCTTCGTCCGCTGATGATCGCGGCGGCCGAGCGCCGGGCTGCCCGCGTTGCCGTCGAGCGCGGAGACGATCTCTGGGCGCTGACCACCACGGAGCAGATCGCCTGCGGGGCGAGGGAGGACTTCGATGCCGAGATCGAGCGGTTCCTGGGTGATGCCTGGAAGAAGACGAGGCTCAAAGCGCAGCGGGTCCCGGTATGAACCGGGAAGATGCTATCATTCAGTCCAGGAACAGGCAGGGACACTGCGGCGGATTACCAGACTGGGTCGGGCAATGTCATTGGCAAGTACGAGACGGCTGTCAACTCAGGGGGCTGGCGATGGAGGATGCCAGCAAGAACACCCGGTCGTCAGCGGTGCGGGCTTCGGTGGTTTCCGCAGCATCGACTACATCGGGCTCGAAGCACACAAATTCGCTGGGCCATCCTGGGAACTCGGATAGTAGAAGAAAACATGACCAATGGACTTCGGCTCGCCACCCACGGCGGTTCTTTTCACTGCGACGAGGTGCTGGGCTACGCCATCCTGCGCCGGGCCCTGCCGCCCGAAGCGCTGGCCACCTCCAGGCTGATGCGCACCCGCGACCAGAGCGTTATCGAGGCCGCCGACATAGTCTGGGATGTCGGTGGAGTCTTCGACCCGGCGCGGCGGCGCTTCGACCACCATCAGCGCGGTGCCTCAATGCGTCCCGACGGGTCGCCCTACTCCTCGGCGGGCCTGCTGTGGGCCGCCTTTGGCCGCGACGCGGTGCGAGCCATCCTGGCCGGACGTGGCGACGAGAACGTCGTCGGGAAGATCTGGACGGAGATGGACGAACAGGTAATTCGTCTCGTCGACCTGGCTGACAACGGCAAGCGCCCTCTCCCTGACTTCGGCGACGAGGGCCTCGACCGGGCGGCCCGAATCGCCGACGGGATGGCTCTGCCGTCCCTGGTCGAGGTCCTGAACCTGCCCTGGGATGCCGACGTGATCGACCGGGCTCTGGCCGAGGACGAGCGCTTCGCCCGGGCCGCCGAGATCGCGGGAGCCTTCCTCGACGGCCGCGTCGAGCAGATCCGCGCCCGCATCGCCGCCCGCGACATCGTGCTGGAGACGCATGCCCGCTCGGCCGACCCGCGCGTGCTGGAGCTCGACCGCGGCATGCCCTGGCAGGGACCGGCGCATGACGCAGACCTGCCGGTGCTGTTCGCCGTCTACCCGGATAAGGGCGGCGACGCTTGGATGGTCGGCTGCATGCCGCCAGAGCCGGGTAGCTTTGCCCAGAAGCTGCCGCTGCCCGCGGCCTGGGCAGGCCTGCGCGACGCCGAACTTGCCCGCGCATCTGGCGTACCGGACGCCGTGTTCTGTCACCTGAAGCGCTTCGTCGGCGCCGCTCGCTCGCGCGATGGCGCGCTGGCGATGGCCCGGCTCGCCCTGGCTGCGGTCAATGAATCGTCTGCGTCGGAGCCGGTCCTCAAAGTTCGATGACCTTGGGCATGAAGCCCTCGGCTTCCGGCTCGATGCACACATAGCCGCGCTGCGCCGATACGATGCGAGTGTCGCCGAACATGGTATCGAAGCTGTAGTGGGTGTGGCCGAAGACCCAGGCCACCGGGCGCCACGCGGTGATTTCCTTGGTCATGTCGCTCACGAAGGCCGGGGTGAGCCGACCCCCGATGTGTTGCGGTCCGCTGGCCTCCAGGACTGGCGCGTGGTGGGTGACGATCAGGATTTCGGCGTCGTTACCTTCTTCGCCACGGATGCGCTCAACCTCGGTCGCGAGCCAGGAGCGGCTTTGCAGGTTCATCTCTCTGGCCATCGCTGGCGTCAACAGGCGCCCCCGGAGGAACAAGCGGCGATGGTCGTTCAAGCCGTCGGCCACGCGCCTCATCGCCTGCGAGATTTCCCCTGTCGAATCTCCGTTGGCTTCGTAATCCGTCCATAGGGTGCACCCGAGGACATGCAGGCGGCGACCGTCGAAGCCGAAAGCGGCTGTTTCGTTCTCCAGGAAGGTCACCCAGCCATTGGTCGCTCGCGCGGCGGCCCGCATCTCCGGGATCAGGAGGTCAAAATCACGGCCATCGTACCCTTCGTGATTACCGGCCACGCAGATGACCTTCGCGCCAAGAAACAGGGATACCCTCTTGGCGTACTCGATGCTCCTTGCACCGATGTCAATATCCCCGGCCAGGACAACAAGATCGATGCCTTCTCCAAGAAGGCTGTCGAGCAAAGGACCAACCTCCGGATGTCCGGGAATGCTGGTTCGGCTTTCATGCAACTCCATCCACGCCGCCGTCGGCCTTGCAGGACCCGGCGGTGCCTCGAACTCGTTGTGGAGGTCGGACATCAAGGCCAGCCGGATCTTTCTGGCTTCGGTCATGGCGCTGCTCCGGCCTCCACTGATAGCACACCGGCAAAGTATCAGGCTCTGGCCTCGAACTCGGCGATTTCCTCTTCCTCAGGCTTGCTGACTACGATCTGATCGCGCTCGTCATTCTCGAGGCCGAGTAGTCGAAACCCTTCGGCGCAGGCTCGCCCCGCGTGGCGGGTGGCCAAAATGGCTTGGCACCGGACGGACTGCTCGCCGAAATCAGTAGCAGGCCACTCGGCCCGGTCGAGATTGCTAATGCCCATGACGCACTGGCAACCTGCTGGGGCGTTGGCATCGCCGAGGCTGCTGCAATGGTCTTGGCGACCTTCCATAGACTGGCCGCCTTGCTAATCGGAGAGCCAGCCGCCTCGGTATGAGAAGAAGCGCCATAGGGTTGGCCAAAATCGACCCTATATCCTCTTGCAATATTCTTCATGTAATGCGCGCCACAAATTTTTCATTTCTGTAATTCTTGGACAAAACCAGCTTCCATCGTATTCATCAGTTCGGAAGGTCTTAAACGCATCACGCTCTAATACATCCCTCAGGGTTTCTTTGAAAATCCTATCGTTTAGATCGAATGGCCCTGTTCGTTCGGTGGTGTCTCTGATAACGACATCCCGAAGGTGGCTTTCCCACGGAGCCCTGTGTGCGTTACGAACAACCCTATTGCTGAAAAACCACCATTCAAGCGGGTGCTTACGGCTTGGTAGGCCGTCTCGATTTCTTCTCCACGCAAGCATACAGGAATTAATTATAATGCTCTCATCTTCTTTACCTTCGATATCAATTGCCCCATCCATAATGCTCTGATAATCAGGTCCGACTTGCTCAATAATATTATTCTCTTGCAATTCGGGGTTATAATCTGACCACCACGTTAGCAAAGGGAGAGAATCATTCTCTGGATCGAAAAATCGAAACGATTCGATTGTCGGCTTCGTGCGTTGGCGATCCTTCCATTTTGATTTAGCCTTTTTTATGTCGTCCTCACCGATCTCACGAGATTCCTCCCAGAGGGTTTCGAACCATGTATCAATACTTCTATCCACATCAACGGCAACCCCGGCTTCAGTCCAGTAGCTCTGCTCAGCGCCTTCAAGACCAAGCCCATTTGTTGATGCGTTAGCCGATGTTATGATAGCTTGCTTATTTCCTATATATACCTTGGCATGCAGCCTGTCTGCTTGCCGAATACGGACCCCAGCCCGCTGTAATTTTTCAATTACATTTGGATTTGTGCCGCCAGCCAGGAGATTGCAGACAATTTGGATTTGGCTGCATAACTGCATGGGCGCGAAGAGCTTGTCCGCGCCTTGCCCCCAGAACGCGACGGCGCACCGTACGGGGCGTTCTTCCATTATACCTGATATTGCTTTAGAAAGTGCGTCGCCGGTCAAAATATCAGCCATTGGTAACTCCAGTTTAGGCAGCAATATGCTTGTACGGCCGAAGCATTCATCATGCGTAAATCAAGGCTTGTAACGCGCGACTTGCCTTTCGTCGGATTGGACGAGGCATCTATGTTGCCGCTCTACGCCGCCCTCGGCATCCGCGCGGCCTCCAGCCTCTCCACGGCCTTGTCGACGAACCGCCCCGCATCGCGCCCGGTGTAGCGGAAGGACGCCTCGAGCCGCTGGAAGACGCTGGCCTCGTCGCGGACGGCGCTCAGCCAATTGAAGGACCCCTCGACGATCTCCGCCTCGTCCACGCACAGCGTCTTCGCGTGCACCCGCTTCACGGGAGCCACCTCGGCCCCGGCGGCGGCCAGCATGTCGGCCGCGCGCAGGTAGGTCGCCTTGAGGCGGCGGCTCTTGTCCGGGCCGTCCTCCTTGTTCTGCTCCGGGTCGACGTAGACGGTGACCTGGACGCCGCGCGCGACCGCCTGCCGGATCAGGGCCGGGACGTCGCACCGGCCGTCCTCGATGGCCCGCTCGGTAAGGTAGGGCGACGAGATCGCCACCCGGCGCCTTGCCCGGCCGAAGGCGTCGGCCAGCAGGCGGAGGTGGCCGTCCAAGGTGTCCACCCGCTCCACGCGATCAGGGTCCGGCGCCAGGGCGACGAAGTCCGGGACGGGGACGACCTCCAGGCGCTGGGCCGCCTCGCGGAACACCCCGCCGCCGCCCCACAGGCCGAGGTCGCCCACCACGTACAGCGAGGACTTCGCCCGCGTCGCGGCCACGTTCAGGATGTTCGGCGTCTTGCCCGCCCACGCCACCGCGCCCGGGCGGGCGGCGCTCCCGCCGAGCAGCAGGATCACCGTTTCCGACTCCTTGCCCTGGAAGGTGTGCACGGTGCCGACATGCCTCTTCGCCCACGCCTTCACCGCCTCGGTGTCGATGGACGGGTCGAGCCGACGGAACGCCTCGGCACGCGACAGGACCATAGCGCGCATTGCGTTGGCAACCGTGCGGAACGGCGTGATGACGAACGCCTCGGGCATGCCGCCGTCGCGCAGGTAGCGCCCGCGCAGGGACTTGCCCTTCGCGTCGACGAGCTTCCCGGCGAGCGCCCGCTGCTCGACCATGCGCTCCAGCATGCGCATCGCGTACTCGCCCTGGCCGGGCACCCAGTTGCCGTCCGGCGGGCTGGGCAGGCGCAGGTCGAACCAGGCGCTCGGATGGCCGCCGGGGCCGAAGTCGGGGATGTCGCCGCGCCACCCGCCGGTGTCCAGCGACGGCTTGCCCAGCACCATGGTGCCCGCGTAGGAGATCGCATTGCTGATCTCGAACATCGGGTCGTGGCAGCGCCGGTGGACCCGCAGCGGGCAGCCGACCCAGGTGCCGTCCGGGCCCCCGATGTAGGCGCCGAGCGGGTTGCGGCGGTCCGAGACGGTCTGCACCGAGCCGACCCGCACGTCGAAGCCGACGTTGGGCACCGCATGCTGCCGGTAGAGGAGCGCCGACACGTTGCCGGGCAGGGTGACGACGGGCTCCACCTGCTTCGGGTCACCGACCACGACGGCCCGCTTCGCCCGCCAGATGGCGCCGACGGCGGCCTGGGGCGTCGCCTGACCCGCCTCGTCGATGAGCAGCCACCCGAGCTCGCCGGGGCCGAAGTCGTCGGCGAACATGCGGCCGACCGAGGCAAAGGTGCTGGAGATGACCGGCACGGTCATGAAGAAGGTGTTCCACAGGTGCCGGGCTATGCGGGGGCGCGCGGCGGCCACGTCGCGGTCGGCGCGCAGCAGGTCGGCGAAGAGCCGCAGGTTGTCCACCACCCGGCCGCTGGCCCCGCCGAGGAAGGCGAGGTGGACCTGGACGGCCGCCGCGAAGAGCTCCTCGCGGGCGAGGTCGAGCTCCTCGCTCACCCACACCGCCGCCTGCTCGCGGTCCTGGCGCTCCATCCCGAACGCGGCGGCGAGGGACAGCGGCTCGCGGGCGAAGCGGGCCTTGGCGGCGCGCAGCCGCTCGCGCGCCACCGTCAGCGCGGCCGCCGCCTCGTTGCGCCTGCTCCCGGCCCGCGCCCGCGCGGCCTCGGCCGCCTTGCCTTCCTCGGAGAGCCGCCGGAACTCCGCCTCGGCCTCCCGGCAGGCCCGCTCGGCCGCCTCGACCTCGAGGCGCAGCGCCGCGATCCTCGCCTTCCACTCCTTGGCCGCCGAGGTGCCGAACAGGCGGGCGAGGAAGCCGGGCCTGTCGGCCAGGGCGAGCGTGGAGCGCTGGAGGGCCGCCTGCCGATCCCGGTCCGCCCGCTCCCGCCGCTGCCCTGACTCCTCCGCCGCGCTACCGGCCGCCGCCGCGGACGCCCCGGCGCGCTCCAAGTCAGCTGCGGCCGCCTCGCCGTCGCGGGTGGCGCGCTCGATCCAGGCGGGGGCCTCGGCCAGGTCGCGGGTCGCCTCCACCAGGCGGGCGACCCGATCCTCCGCCGCCCGGAAGGCCGCGACCGTGCGGTCCCAGTCCATGCGGGCGCACGGTCCCTGGATGGTGTCGCGCACGTTGGCCCTAACCTCGGGCGGCGGGTTGACCGCGACCACCTGGAGGAAGCGCTCGGTCTCCACCTCGTCGGAGTCCTTGCGGATGAACTCGGACTCCTCGCGCGTCCCGACCAGCGTCACGATGATGCTCCGGTTCTCGCCGCGGTCAGCCCACAGGGCGGCGAGCTCCTCGGCGGTCTTGCCGAACGCCTTCACGGAGTGCTTCTCGCCCTCGGCCATCGCGTAGGCGAACACCCATCTGCCGCCGTTCTTCATCGGCTTGGGCTCGGACATCCAGGTGATGCGGGCGTCCCTCATGGTCTCGGTGCGCGAGGTGTCGTCGGAGGGCCAGTACCGGCCGACGAAGGCGGAGCGGTTGGTGGCGTTGCCCAGCGCCGCCGAGGCGAGGCCCCAGACCTCCTGGCCCTTGGGGGCGAGGTCCTGCGCCACCTCCTTGAAGAACGCGAGGCGGGCCAGCGCCTGCGGGTCGCTCCGATGGGAATCGGCTATCGAGGCAATGTCGGGGAGTTCCTTGGTGATGTTCTCGACGGCGGTGTTGTTGCTGGAGCAGACCAGGATGCCGTGGTCGGACAGCTTGGCGTCCAGTTCCCAGACCGGCGCGGCCCGGCGCCCGACGACGATGGGCTGCATCTTGCGGAAGGCGTCAGTGGGCTTGGCGAAGCCGCACATGGCGGCTGCGCGGTCGACGAAGACGGCGCCGATGACGTCGCGCAGCAGGGTGCTCTTGCCGGTCCCCGGCGGGCCGTTCACGCTGAACAGGCCGCCGTCGGCCATGGCGAGCGCGCCGTTCACGGCCATCTGCTGGCGCAGCACCAGCGGGTGGCCGCCGCGGCCGCGCGACGGCCACTTGCCGACTGGCAGGGCGTCGACGCCGGTGACGGCGGCGATGGTCTCATGGCGGTCGGCGTCGCGCCGGTCGGCCTCGTCGAGGTCGCGGGGCTCGAGGTACTCGGCCAGCGCGGCGGACCAGCGCCCGTCCCGCACGGCCTCGGAGACGCGGTGCAGGTCGGGGTAGACGAAGCTGTCGATGACGCCGCCGGAATCGTCGCCGTCGCGGCGCAGGCGCTGGGTCACCGAGGCGTGGGTCGCCGCCGCCTTGGCCATGGAGAGCGGCGGCGTCCTCTTGAGCGTCCCGGCGACCCACTCGCCGACCGCGCGCAGCCCGGCGTTGTCCAAGGGCGCGGTTCCCTCCGCGGCCCAGGCGGCGTCGAACGCCTCGCGGAGCTCGGCCTGCCGCTGGCTGTAGTGGCTCTGCGGCATCGGCCCGCCGTCCAGCGCCTCGAAGCGCATGGCGAAGTGGGTGACGTTCAGGCTGCCCTTGAGCGGCCTGCCGTCCGTCCCGACGGAGAAGGCGGCGAGGAAGGCGTCGCGGCCCTGGCCGTTGCCGTCAACGATCGCGTCCGGCTCGACGCCCATGGCTTCCGCGATGGCAGCGGCGGTCGAGCCCGTGTTGAACAGGCAGACCCGCGCCACGTTGGAGACCCTCTGGAGCTTCCGGGGATCCTGCTGCCCCATCGTCCAGTCGACCGGGGCCGACCTGTCGGAAACGCCGTGTGTCCGGACGTTGCGGTCCTGGCCGTCCTCCTTCTCGATCAGCGGTGGCGTGAGCGCCTCGACGTCCATCCAGTAATTCAGCGTGGCCTGGGCGGAAGCGACGTCACGGGAAGCAGCCAAAACCGATACTCACTCTCGGATTGCGGTCCGGATACCCCTATCGGATTTTCCAGAAGCCTGCAATTCTCGCGTGCACCGGTGGGAGGAGCGCCATGGTGTCGGACTGGCGCGCGGGCTTCACGCCCGCTTGGGATCCGAGGAGGTATGCCGCCGGAGGTCACGCTTTCCCGATGTCGCTGTCATCGGCCTGCCCGCCCGATCGCTCATAGTGCCGTCTCCATTCCCCTAGGCATTTCAGGATGAGCGCTGGGTACCCGTAGACCTCCGACTCCTTGGCGACGCGCTCCGCCGCCATAGCCGTCTCGGAAAACGGGTCATCGTGCAGTGCACGCAGGAGCGCCTTGATGTCGGAGGCGCCGCCCCGCTCAAGAATTGAATGGATGGCGGCGGGTGAATAGCAATCCCCGGGAATGTCCAAGTGTCGATGGCGCATGTCCGGCGGCTCCCTTCTGCCCTTAACCTAATCGATCATATGGCAAGCTGGAAGGGTACCGAAGGGCGCCATGCATGAGCAAGGCCGTGCGCCGTCCGCCAGGCGGCCAGTTGCTCTCTGCGAGTAGCCTCCCCGCGCTGGGCAAGCACCAAGCGAACAAGACAACCGGTGTGGACGGGTCGGACGCTCATCTGGCAAGGCGGCTTATGGGATACGGACATGGGTTCGGGACGAGCGTTCGACCGCGACCGACTGCTTGCGGCCTTTGATCGGATCAACGATCCTGCCAAGGGGCCGCAGGAGACGCTGGACATCCAGAACCTCATCCGGGCCGCTGGCATTGGCGACGTGGAAGAAGCGGTCGCCGTGCTGGCGAAATTCTTCCCCAAATCGGGGGCGGACGCTGCCAAGCAGCGCTTCTTGCTCCGCCACATCTGGCCCGAGGAGTCATCAGATGACGCGATGCCGTCCGCCGCAAGCTCGGTCCTTCAGGACGGAGTAAGGCGGACTGCGCAAAGCGCGTCCCTTGCAAGCGGCGCCCGCATGCTCAGGACATGCGGCTCATCCAGGCACACCGATTCCGGCTCTACCCCACCCCGGCGCAGGAAGAGTTCTTCCGGCGCACGGCGGGCTGCTGCCGGGTCGTCTGGAACCTGGCGCTGGAACAGCGCCAGACCTACGGCCGACGCGGCCGGACCATCGCCTTCAAGGCCCAGGCAGCCGAACTGAAGGATCTGCGCCGCGAGGTGGAGTGGCTGGCCGAGGCGCCCAGCCACTGCCTCCAGCAGACCCTGCGCGATCTGGACAAGGCGTTCGCCAGATTCTTCTCCGGCCGGGCGGGGTTTCCTCGGTTCAAGTCCAAGCATCGCGGCGAGGACTCCTTCCGCTTCCCCGATTACAACCAGTTCGAGGTCGGCCCGGACTTCGTCGACCTGCCCAAGGTTGGGAAGGTCAGCATGCGGGCGCACCGCCCCGTCCAAGGGCAGGTGCGCAACATCACCGTCAGCCGTGACGGTGACCACTGGTACGCCTCGATCTGCGTCTCGCTCCGCCGCCGGGTCCGGCAGGCGCCGACCGGCACCGCCGTCGGCCTGGACCTGGGCGTGGCCCAGCCCATCGTTCAGTCCGACGGGGTCACGCATGACCTGCCGCGGGTCACGCCGGAGGAGATGCGCCGCAAGGCTCGCCTCCAGAAGGGCCTGACCCGGAAGAAGAAGGGTTCCCGCAACCGGGCCAAGGCCCGGCAGGCTCTGGCCCGCTTCGAGGCGAAGCTGCGGCGGAGGCGCCAGGACGGCCTGCACAAGGCGACGGCCGTGATCGCCCGGTCGTACCGGCTGGTCGTGGTCGAGGATCTGAAGGTGAGGAACATGACGGCCTCCGCTGCGGGGACCGTCGAGGACCCCGGCAGAAACGTCAGCGCCAAGGCCGGGCTGAACAGGGCAATGCTCGATGTCGCGCCGGGAACCGTGCGGCGGATGCTCGAGTACAAGGTGAAGCGGCACGGCGGGAAGCTGGTGGCGGTCGACCCGCGTTACACCAGCCAGACCTGCTCGTGCTGCGGACGGCATCCCAAGGATTCCCCGGAAACGGCTCACCTGCCGCACGGCCGTGTATCTCGGGATCGGTTCGTGTGCCCGCTATGCAGCTTCGCGTGCGACGCGGACGTGAACGCGGCGCGCAACATCCTGGTCAGGGGCAAGCTGGCCATCAACGACAACGTCGACGACTTGATCGTCACCGCCGGTGGATCGCCGGTGGCAGCCTGCGGAGCCCTCGGCACTGGCCGGGCCATGAGGCAGGAAGCAAAGACCCGTCAGCCAAACGGCCTTCCACAAGCCGCGTAACCGACGGAAGCCCCGCCGTTTACGGCAGGGAGGATCACGCGCCCGAGTACCCTGTCCTCGGTCGCTGAGCGCATCCGCTCAGGCACCAAGGCGAGCGTCGCCATCCCGGAGTTCGTGGACGAATTCCTCGCTGCGGGGTCGCGGGAATTGCGCTTGGCCATGATCGCCGTCGATCCGCCGCCGACCGGCAGCGCCAGGATCGATGCCCTGCTCGGGGCTGTTGCCGAGTACCTTGCGAAGCAGCATCGCTTGGCGTGCGTGCCGTCCTGGGTCGGCAACATGGAACGGATCCTGGACGAACCCTGGTTCACGACGGGTGTCGATACACCGGGAATGAGGGAATACCTCGCAGTGTCGTCTCCGGCGGAGTTCAGGCACCACAACATCTTCACCGAGGAGGCGCCGCTGCGCCGGGCGGCCTCGAGGGGCATGTAGCAGCGGGAGGTGGACCAAGAGGACTGCTATCGCGTAGTCGAGCATCCGCCGCACGGTTCCAGACATCGCTCTATCCGTCGTGGATGATGAAGTCGGAAGCATGCGGCCGGATGAGCATCCAGCCTGGGCAAAGAATGGCGAAGCCAAAGATCTTCTCCGCGGCAGGTCAGCCGATCCATGATGGAAAGAGAGACCTTGCCGCTGCGGCCGGGGTGTTGCTGGAGAGGGTGATGCAGACCGAGCCGAACAGTCGAGAAGCGGGCGGGTGTGTCCGACCGGTACGCAAGCTGGACGGGCTTGCGATGTTCATGGCGACCCTGTTGGAAGCTGAAGAGGCTGGCAACTGGGGCATTGTCTTCAACATTCTCCGCGTCAGCGGCCCCAAGCTGGAAATTCTTTGTAAGGACAAAGGCGATACAGAGAGCCTTTCAGAGATCCAAAGGCTACGTTCCTGTCTAGCCGATGCCAGAGCTTTCGAGCGACTACACGGTATCGGAAGTTTGATGAAGCCGGATCATCCTATGAATATTCGCCTTTCACGATCTGAGGTAATCCTTGATGGTCCGTTCGCCAGTACCATCGAGGATTACCTCAGCCCCGACGAAAGCCACTAGAGGCGTGGAATCCTGGAACGATGCGCGCAAGTTGTTCAATGAGTTCATCAGGTTTGAAACAACGATCCAGCAGCGAGCCGTCTGGGCGCTGGACAGCCAGCATGCCTTCCTGGTCGCGGACATCCCAAACCTTCCAGCCATCTGGCATGCCCTCGACATCGACCACGTCGGACACGTCATCGCCGTCATAAACGGCGACGTTTCTGAAAGCGATTTCCAAGGCAATGCGGAGGCCCTGCGCCTCTTGCTCGCTCGCGCATGCCCTGCTCACAACTCCTTCGACCACGGCAAAGAAGTAGGGTTTCCCTTCATGCACGAAGTTTCCAATGCCGACGCTCATCACTGTCTCCGGTGAAGGGGCGGCGATGGTGCCTGCTTTCACTATGTTCAGCAAGGGGTAATGGCAGGCAACTGCTCTATTATCCAGTGTAAGCGCTTGTTCCTTTCCCGTGGGGAAGGAACCCTTGGCAAGCCCTGCACGATCGTTGTCATGCCATATCAAGCCGCCATCCCGCTCCCGTCAAGGCCGCGTCTGAGGGCCAACGGGCAGGATAGGCGGTGCTCAATCGCGGCTTGCCCCGCCCTCTTGGCGAACCCGAATCTCCTCAGCAGAGATGTATCTGCTCCCGAGGAATACGGGGGGCGTGTCGAGGCGCTTTCTTCCCGCTCGACAGGCGGCCTCAAGCAAGACCATGCGCCGTCCGCCAAGCGGCTAGCTCCTCTCTGCGAGTTGCCTCCCCGCGATAGGCAAGCGCCTTCTCGACCCAGGTCTCGGTGGGGTGGTCCCAATTGAGGAGGCTGAAAGGTCCATTCAGTTCCTCGTAGGCGACGGCTTCCGCAAGCCACTGCCGCATTTCGCCCATCTCGGCGACCTGCTCAGCGGTGCCGTCCCTTTCGACGAGTTCCCCAAACACTTCCAGCGCCCGCGACAGTGCCCGGCAGTTGCGGGTTTCATGCCTTGAGTGTCGCAACGAGCTCAACGCCCGTTCGACCGTTTGCGGGACTTCGTAGACGGGCGGAAGGGCAGCCCACTCCTCGTCCGTCATCTCTGGGTCGGGTATGGAAGAAGCGACGTGTGCCATCATGGCCTCCATTCTGCCGGAACCGGGCAGCTTCTGGCCGCCGTCCTCAAGCATGGATCACGCTGGCCCACGATCGCCAGACAGACGCTCCCCTGGGAAGCTAGAGTGCTGGGACAATTTGTTCAGAACCGGCTCGCGATTGCCGCGACGAGAGACGGAATCAGGATGACGGCGGGCGCTCCAAGCAGGACCACAAAGGTGATTGTCGCGCCAGCATGTGCCCATCGACGGCCCAGGAACGGCTTGGCCATGTCGACGTGCCAAAGGTACCAGTCGAGCATCCCGGCGCTTACGCTGAACAACGGTGCCAGCAGCTTGCCGGGCCATGGCATCGCGGCGACCGACACCTTCCGGCTGGCCGCCAGGGTCCGCAAATGATGACTGCCCGCGATCCGCGTCCCGGTCACCAGCGTTCCGCAGCCACCCGCAAGGTATAGACCGGCTACCGTCGTGGCCACCAAGTGCGTGAACGGCTCTCCCTCGTAGACCAGGAGATACGCCTGCCACGCTCCGGCGGTGAGCATGAACAGGGCGAACAGGACTCCGGAGGCGACCAGCCAGCGCCCGGCCAGGCTTTTGAACCAACGCAAGAGGCCGCCATGCTCCCCGGCGATGAACGCCATCGATCGGGACTTCCATCCCGCGAGCCAAGCTGCCGAGACGGACAAGGAGGCGATGGCCGCGGCCGTCTGGGATCCTTCCCCCTGCTGAGCGAGGAGGCGTGCCATGCCAAAAATCACAGGGAGCATGAGGAAGGCAAACAGGAAGCCCCAGCGGGAATTCAAGTCTTGGAAGCGCGGTGACCGCATCTGAATTGTCCCCTCAATAACGCCCGATGGTCGCGGGAGCCGGAATTGTCTTCCCTTCCGCCGAGTTCAAGGACCGATAGGGCCGTTTTTCTTTCTCCCGTAAGCAGCCAGAACATCGAGCACGTCCGGGATGTCATCGGCACTCGCCACGGTTTGTGGCTCGTTCTCGTCCAGAACGAAAAGCTGGATGTCCAAAGCGTTCAGCGCCCTGAGGATACGCCCGATCTCGGCGGTTGTTTTCCCGCCCTCCGCCTCGATTACCCACTTTCGGCTGGCCCCCAACTTCTTCGCGAGGTCGGCTTGCGACAGCCCGCGGGCCTCACGGCGGCTCCGGATCAGCTGACCGATTTCGATGGGTGACCTGATCAGCTGCATGTTCGCCCTGCTTTGTAACCCATGAGTTACGTTAAGGTTTGTCACCTATGGGTTACATGTCGATATGACGCCTATAGGTGACATGAGAACATGTACCTTATAGGTGCCTTTTCGGCAAGCGCCCTATCGGTTACATTTCCATCGGAGGAGGCATGTCCGGCGACAGAGAGAAACCGGTGTTCCGCCAGGATCGCGCACGCTCATTTCCGCCTCCGGGACGCTCGCATGATCTCGATTTCCTGAGCCTCGGCGTCGGCAGCCGGTTCCATGACATCGGCAAGCGCCTCATGTCGCCCGCACAGCCAGATGGCCGTCGCGTACACCCCCATGCCGACCGTCGGATCGCCGCCCTCCATTCTCTGAAGCGTCGGGACCGACACATCGAGGCGGACCGCCCAGGCCCGCAGGCTTTCCCCACGGCGCTCACGGGCAATCCGCAGCCGCTCCCCCAGCGACTTGAGGGCCAGGGCAGCGTTGGTCGGCAAGGTCTTAGTCGCGGTTGCAGGCTTGCTCATGAACATATAGGTGCACAAATCGGCTAATTTGTGCACCTATATGTTCACATAAGAGCATTGACGGGTCCGCGCGTGGGCGTGCCTGAACGACACGGCGCCCCCTCGTCATCAATGGCGAGGAAGGTCGCGCGCACCTGCTTCATCGAACCAAGGCTACATCCGCCACTCCTGGGGAACCGGCCGCCGACGGTCCGGCGCAAAGGCGGCTCCCCAGTTCGCGGCGAACCGGCGCTTGGCTTCGATGATCGCGCTGATGGCGACCGCGCGGAACGGCTCGAGCGCGGCGAGTGCTCCTGGCGTGCGCAGCCAAGCCGCCCTGGCCTCCGCGACGTAGCTGGCCGCGGCCCTCGGACCCGTACTGTCGTTGCCGAGGACATCGGCCTCCTCGCCCCCGTCGAGCAGCAGCGGGAGGGCGAAGGGGCACGCCTCGATCGCCTCGGCGATGGCGACCGTGCCCGGCTTGCGCTCGGCGAGTGCCGCCCAGGCGAGCGTCCAGGCCGTCCAGCAATCCACCTCGGCATCATGGCGCTGGCAGCTACGCTTCTGCGCGTCGGCATCCCTGGCGGCGCCCGGCGCGTTCCCGCGCTGCATGCGCACCATCATGCGGCAGCTGAGGGCGTCCTGGGACATCCTCGGCGGCAGCACCTTCAGGAGATGCCCGAACACGGCCTCGGCCTCCTTCAGCGCCGCGCCCCGCTCCAACGCCCCGGAATCCGCAGCCCGGACCAGGGCCCGGCCCAGGTTCATGTGGGCGCGGATGTAGGGCCGCGCCCCGATGAACTCCCAGAAGAGCTTCGGATCGTCCGAGGGGTGCCCGGCGCACCACGTGCGATGGGCCTCGGCGTAGACGACCTTGGCGCGCCCGGAAGAACGCCGATGGCTCGCGACCGCGTTGATGGGGTCATCGACGACCAGGCCCAGAACCTCGTGCGCGTCGATACACTCGGGGTCGATGGCCAGGGCGAGGCGAGCCAGCCTCCACGCTTCGGCTGGATCGCGTCCAAGAGCCTCGTGGGCGAGGTCGGCGAACGCGCATGCGGGGCCTTCAGGACCCAGACTCTCGAACCCCTCCATGATCGCGTCGGCGGCAAGCTCGCGCCGCTCGGCCGCCTCGAGCACGGAGCGCGGCGGGGCGGCCGCCGAGGGCTTCACCGCCATGACGATGGCCATGACCGCGTCGTCGCCCAGCGACTGGAGAATCGGAAGCGCCTCGACCAGGGCATCGAATTGCCGCCTGCGGCGCTGCGCGAGGTCGTCGGGCGCCAGTTCCTCATCGGGTGGCACGAGCGCGAAGCCGCCCGCCTTGGACAGGTCATGCCAGTTGCCGTATCCCATCATGCGGGCGGCGGCCTCCTGGCAGTCAGACAGCGCAGCTTGCTCTCCGATCTCCTCCAGGGCGCGCTGGAGCTTCTTCGCCACGCGCTTGGCGCGGGCGACATGGGGGGCTTCGATGGGCTTGGGCATGATGCAGATCTCCGGATTGGGGAACGCTGCGTCGCCTGGTGAACCGAACTGCCCGCTCGCCCGGTTCGGTGGCGCGACGCACCCCGACCGGAAACTCGACCTATGATCTTGATACCCGGACCCGAAGGTTTCGCCAGCGCGGGCGGCGCGGCCCCGGAATGGCCGCTGGCGTGAACGGTATTCGTAGTGCGACCGCATCGTCAAGGGGTGCTGAAACGAACCGAAAGGCTTCGGTCCCACGCCGCCTTTGACCGCTTTCCCTCAAAGGAATATAATCTAGAGGGAATATTGTGCTTGAGGTCCAAAACTGGAAGGATGTCAGAGTTCCTGAAGAGGTTGGCTGCGGCACCCGACGCCAGGTCAGCGGAGGAGCAATCGAATGGCTGACTTCGGCGCTTGACGGAGTGGAAAACGGATATCGGAGGTAGGTGGAAAATGCTTGCTCAGCAAACCCGGCGGACAGAAGCCGTAGCAGCTGTAACGACCCCGTCCGACGTCCTCGGTTTCGTGGAGTTGGTGCGTGGCACCTACCATGATGTCACGGTGGACTTAGACGCCCCCGGCACCGAGACCGGCGAATGGTGGATAGATGTATCCGCCGACGGCTTCCGAACGACGCTGCTCTGGACCATGGACCATGGTTTCGGCGTATTCACCTCGGAACCGGGGTACGGCGACCGTCCTGATGAGTGTTACCGAAACCACGAACGACTATTCCGGCGCTTCAGCCAGCTGGTGGAATCCCACACCCGCGACACGGGGATACATCCCCTTCACCTTAGGGATGTCCGGGCTCTGGTCGGCACGCAACAGGCCGTAGTGGCTGATCGCATGCGCGTCAACCAAGCAGCGGTTTCGAAGTTGGAGTCGCGTCGCGACATGAAGCTGAGCACCGTCACATCCTACGTCGAGGCATTGGGGGGCAGGGTCGAGCTTCGCGCCGTCTTCGACGATTTCGCCGTCAACATGGCCCTTCCCGAAGAGGCGGAGAGCGCATGATCAGCATCAACCTCGTCGTTCTCCGGGCCAGCGAACCGGATAGGCTCGCTCGGTTCTATGGATCCCTGGGCATGCGCTTTCACAAGGAGCGGCACGGTAGTGGGCCGGAGCATCATGCCTGCGATGTCGGTGGATCGGTCTTCGAGATCTACCCGCTCCAGCAGGGTGCCGGTGGAACCCGCGACACCCGTCTTGGGTTCGTTGTGGAATCGCTCAGCGATGCCGTTCAGGCGGCCGTGTCGGCGGATGGGATTCTGCTGAGTCCCCCGAAGATGACCTCATGGGGCAGGAGGGCTGTGGTCCAGGATCCTGAAGGGCATAAGGTCGAACTCACCGAGGCGGCTTGAGAGAAGACGAAATGGATACGATGGCACTAACCCGTGACTTCAAGGAAACGATCAAGGCGCGTGCCGATCGTGATCCGGAGTTCCGCAAGGCACTGGTGGAGGAGGCATGTGAGTGCCTTCTTAACAATGACTTCGAGACGGCCAAGACCATCGTCCGCGACTACGTGATCCTCCCCGCCGAGAACGGCGGGGCTTCCGTCGGTTACGCGGCTTTTGGAAGGCCGCTTGGCTGACGTTTCTTTGGTTCCTGCTGCATGGCCCGGCCAGTGCCGAGGGCTCCGCAGGCTTCCACCGGCGATCCACCGGCGGTGACGACCAGGTCGTCGACGTTGTCGTTGATGGCCAGCTTGCCCCTGGCCAGGATGTTGCGTGCGGCATTCAGGTCGGCGTCGCTCGCGAAGCTGCACAGCGGGCACACGAACCGTTCCCGCGAGACACGGCCGTGCGGCAGGTGAGCCGTCTCCGGGGCATCCTTGGGATGCCGTCCGCAGCACGAGCAGGTCTGGCTGGTGGAACGCGGGTCGACCGCCACCAGCTTCCCGCCGTGCCGCTTCACCTTGTACTCGAGCATCCGCCGCACGGTTCCCGGCGCGACATCGAGCATCGCTCTGTTCAGCCCGGCCTTGGCCTTCACGTTCACGCCGGGCTCCTCGACGGTCCCCGCAGCGGAGGCCGTCATGTTCCTCACCTTCAGATCCTCGACCACGACCAGCCGGTACGACCGGGCGATCACGGCCGTCGCCTTGTGCAGGCCGTCCTGGCGGCGGCGGCGCAGCCTCGCCTCGAAGCGGGCCAGCGCCTGCCGGGCCTTGGCCCGGTTGCGGGAGCCCTTCTTCTTCCCGGCCAGGATGGCCGCTTGGCCTTGCGGACGTCCCTTCCACTGCCTGGCGGCGGCCAGCAAGGAACCTGCCCCTTAAACCTGTTCAACTATAGCCAAATAACCTGTTCAATTTTATGCCGATAATCTGTCCATCCAACAGGTATGCTCGTCCATGTTCGGGCAGCATCTCCGATGTCGCCGACGGTGGCGGCATGACGGAGGACGAGATGACGGAAGGCATCGACGAAGAAGACGCCTTGAGGACCGGGCGGCCCGTTACCGACCATGATCCAGCAGGGAAAGCGCGAAGCGACCGTTCCGATCCGGAGCGCATGGCAAGGAAGCTGGCTTCGAAGGCGGAAAGGGCGAGGGCTGCGCTTAGGAGCGCCCCGACACCGATAGCGCCGAAGGCCGCGATGCAGCTGGCCAGAAACCTGAAGCCGTTGATCGGGGCGTTGAAGAAAGCGCGGCCGCGCCATCTCAAGCCGCTCCAGGACCTCACCAGAAGGGCCGGGGTGAGCGCGGACGGGGATGAGAAGCGGCTGAGCCGGTTCCGCCCGCCGAAGGACGGCAATGAGGCGGCGATGAGGCGGCTGGCCCGGGATCCGAAGCAGTATCTGGCACTGGCCGAGACGGCCGCCGAGATGGCTGACCTCGACGTTGACCGAGCTGTCCTGGATCTGGTCGTGAACACGCCTTGGAGCCCGTCCCAAACGGGAGTGCCGTCGTTCGACGAGAACACGACCGGTGGCTACCATCGCCTCCTGGAGCAGTTGCGGGGGGTCGTCGCTGCCATCTCGGCGCGGGCAAAGCTCGACTGGTACCTGGACGAGACCCGGCGGCGGGAAGCATACCGGAGCGGCGGTGGGCCGGAGGACGATGGCTGGTGCCTCGGGCATCCGTCCGCCGACCAGCTGGACAACGCTCCCTCGGTGCCGCTGCTGTTCAACGAGATCGGCCGCATGGCCTGTGAGGCCAGGGACGAGAGCGGAGGCTGGCGCGAGGTGGATCTGGTGATGCTGGAGCGCGTCCATTTCGGCATCGCCAAACTGAAGGGTGACCAGGTGCCGACCGGCTACTTCATGCTCGCGCCCTGGTACGGCGTCGTCGAGCGCGGCCGGTCGCTCGACGACGCCAGATGCCTGCTCCGTTACGGCATCCCGTCAGTGCGGGACGACGAGATCATGGACGACTTTCAGACCAGTGAGGGCGGACCATGGGTTCGCGTGACCGTTCGCGTCCCGGCGGGGAAGTCGCTGCCGACAGGCCCCTACGGCCGCTTTCCCGAGGACGACCCCTTCGGCTTCGAGGACGCCGGGTTCGTCGAGAGGCTGTCCCTGAGTGGCATCGAGCGCGCGTTGGGCGGCTCGGTCTTCCATGTCATTGGGACATGGGGCGATCGGGCCGACCGCCCGGAGCCGGGTTTCACCGAAGCCCCGCCGGGCACGGCCGCCGCGCATGTCGAAGCGGGCCTGGTGTTCGGGTACGCGCATCCACCGGAGAAGGCGTTCACAGTCCGAGGTGCGCTCGAGGACAGCGCCGTCCACCACCTCGCCACCTTCAAGGCGTTCATGGCGCGCCAGATGGAGTTGGCCGACGGCCGCGCTCAGCAGGCAATCCAGGATTTCCGCGATGGGCCGGATCGGATGAGGACCGGCTGCTTCGACGACGTCGACATTCCCCTGCAAACCGAAACCGTGGAGGAGTAACGAATATGCCCGCCATCGACATCGGCCCGCTCGCATTCCGCTCGAATGCGGCAGCGAAGGATTACTACCGCGCCATCCTGCATGCGTATCCGGTGGGCGCCGTTATCCCGGAACCGCACGCCAGCCAGCTGCTCTGGCTGCTCGACCGACATCCCGAAGCCGCGGATAAGCGTGGGGCTGGCGTTGCCCGGTTCCGTGTCGACAAGCCACCTAAGGGGAAGCACCCCTGTTTCTGGATCGATCGCGTGGACGGGTCGGCCACCGACTTCTCGTTCAGGTGGGCCATCGACGGCAAGGGGCCGAGCAGGCTTATGGAGATGCGGCAGGCGATGAGGGAGGCGATCAACGGGGACGCCATGGCGTTCAGGAGGCGCTTCTTCGAGGAGCACGCCGACACCGATGGCCGGGTGCCGTGCGCGCTCACCGGCGTGCCGGTGTCGCCTTCCGAATGCCATGTCGACCATGCGCCGCCGCACACCTTCGTGGCGCTGGCGACGGCCTTCCTGGCCGAGCGCAGGATCTCCCCGGACGGCAGCCACGTGACGGCACCGGCGGACAACCAGTTCGTGCCGAGGCTGGTGGACGCCGCACTGGCAGCGGATTGGCAGGCGTACCACCGCGCCAGGGCGAAGCTGCGCGTTGTCGAGAAGGACGCCCACCTGCGCCAGGGGCGGGCCGGGAGGGAACGGTAACCGGCGGCTACGCGGTTTCCAGGCGCGCGGCGGGTATGAACGGCGGCATGAAGTGCAACCGGTTCGGCCGGGGAAATGCTCGCGTGTCGGCGCCCCGCAGGCTGGGCTCCGGCTCGGCCGGTGGAGCGGTGTCTCCGCCGTGGCAGGCGCGAAGCCAGGCCGCGTGCGAGACGGTCGTCCGCCCGGATGCGCCCGGCAGGCTGCTGGTGCAGGTCGGCAGGCTGCCGCTCTCAGGCCGGGCCGGGGTAATGGATTTTCAGATGATTACATATCTATCAATGGCTTATAGGAAAAATGAGCCCCAGAATAAAAGACTATTCGGCAGTGCCTGCCTCCCGCGCCGACGTGGGGCTCCAGCTTCCGCCAATCCGGAGGGCGATCGGCAGGGAATGGGATGGAGCATCGGCCGGGAACAGGAGTGAGCCACTGGCTCAGCTTGGCAGTGAACATCGCAGACTGGGATGGGCATAGGTGAAGCATGCGTGAAATGCTTCCAAGCGCGGTTGTCTCTCGTCCCGGTGGACGAGCTTCCGGGTCTGCGCCGGTGGTACACCCACCGTCGAAGTATCAGATGCAGATGGGGAGGTGCGGGTTGCGGGCTGGTGATAGGTTCGTGAACAACCATCGACTATGATAAAATTGGCGCCGTCGAAAATCGGGTACAGGGCCGCACCTTCCATGATCGAATGGATCAAGCAACATACCGGCGTGAGGAGTCTCGTTGGTTTTGTGCTGTTTACGGGAATCACCGTGGCCGCCGAGGAGACGATCAAGGCCGCGGCCATGGCGACCTTCGACTTTGTCTGCCCGGCCTTCATTTGCAAGCCTGCGCCGCCGTCCAATAATCCAGACGGCTCCGCTCGACCTTCTAAAGAAAGCCTCTTCCCACCGCCTACGCCACCGAAAGTCACTCGCCAACCGGAAGAAGACAAGCGGACAAAGGATGCTATTGATGGAATTAATCAAAAGGAAACAAAGAAGATTGACCGAATTTCGGTATTTTGATTGCGTTGATAGATAAAATCCATTTTCCTGAGCGCTGGTACACAATAATTTAAAATGGAAGCGAGGCTGATGTCTGAGTGAACCGCGCCTCGGCTTCGCCACGCCCGCGGCGCGCGGCGGGTAGGCCCACGAGCTACGAACCGGGAATGACAAGCACGCGGGGCGCCCTATGTCATCGCCAGGATCGGCTCCAATCGATGCCACCCGCCTTGGACTGCTCGATCAAGCGCGCGATCTCCATCTTCTGCTCTGGAAGCGGACCCCCAGTGTCACCGTCGTAGTTGTCCATCTGCCGCAATGCCAACAGGAGGCTGACGTCGAAGCGATTCATGAGTTCCTCGACTGCCATCTCGATATCGCCTGTCTGGCGAAGCGTCCGCGCGGCGACCTCGGTGGGCAGCAGCAGTTCGGCGCCGAAAGCGTTCGCGCGGGCCTCGACGGTTTGATCGGTTCGCACCCTGTTCCCTTGGGCCTCCGCCACCGGTAGTGCCCCGGAGCGATCGATCAGCAGGTGGCACAGTTCGTGCGCCATCGTGGCGCGGCGCCCGCGGGGGCTGCCCGACCGCTTGCCCGCACGGTTCACGATCACCACCGGCCCATGGTCGCCCCAGGCCGCGATGGCGTCAATGAGTGACGTGCCGAGGTCGATGTCCTCTATCGCCACACCCCAGCCCCTGAGCATCCCCTCGATGTCTATCCGGCCCTCGGGCAGGGCCAGTCTGTTCCGCACCCACTTCGCGACGGTGTGGCCCTGCTCATACGGCTTGCGGAGTTCATCGAGGTCCGATGCCTTTGCCGCCATGGCCTCGTTGCTGAGGGCATCCAGTGCCGGGGTATCGACCGGGGCGTGGGCGCGGATCGCGTCGAGCGCAACCCGCAGGACTTCGACATTGATTTCGGAAACATAGGCGAGGCGCGCGGCCATGCGCAGGTCGCCTGGGAATGCCAGGTCGCGAGGGTCGGTCACCGGCTCGAAGTTCAGCCTGCCGACCAGACTCAGCGGCAACTCGAGCAACTGGGCGTCCACGGTCGCCAGCCCGTTGCGGTCCCGTGGCAGACGCTCGCGCCAGGCATGGACGGCGGAGCAATCGGCCGGAAGGCGCACGGCGATGGCATGGCCGAACTCCTCCAGTGTCTCCAGAGCGGCCTCGAACGGGACGCAGACGAGCTTCAAGACACCGTTCTGGGTCGCCCACAAGGTGAGCGTTACTCCGGACCGACGGAGGACGAGTACCGTGGCATATAGATTGCCCAGGAGACTGCCGATTTTGACCTCTGGAGAGGGGTCCTTCAGCAGGTTGCGCCATTTCTTCGCCAAGTCGTCGAGAAACGCCTCTGGATCCACTTGGCCCTTGAGCAACGTCTCGCCGCGATAGCGTACGGCCACTTCCACTGCGCCCGGCAGGCGGCGTTGGTTTCGCGGTTGATCCAGGCTGAGGACAAAGTCCTCCTGGTCGCCAACCTCGATGGGAGCGCTGCTCGTCGGGAACCGGTCCCGACCGAGCCCGACCGGGATATCCGAATCATCGCTTCCGCAACGAAGCGGCCGTTCAACGGTGGTCATTCGATGAGCTCCTCAAGGCAATCCCTGCAAGTTCATACCGAGCCGGGCCAAGGTGTTCACCACGTTTCCATTGACGACAGAAGCGATACCGCGAGCATCCTGGATGGACGCCAGGGTGTTGGTACAGTACGTCCAGGCTACAGAGTCATCAACCTCTACATAGGGAGCGTGGTTGCCGGATGCGTCCTGGAGATCCCCGATTTCTTGGCGGTCATATTCAAACTTGGCCCCAGGCAGGGCCGCTTGGTACCAGCTTTCGGCGAGTGGCGCCGCATGAAGCGCAATCCGTCCGCCATGTCCATTCTCGTGCGAAAGCAGGATCGCGCCAAACAGCAGCAGTCTGCCCAATTCTCGAACCCGTGCGGGAGGCGGTGCCTCTGCCCGATTCCAAGGTGCTACCGCAAGGGTATCCACATAGGCGGCGAGTGGCTTGACCGGCGGTCGACCGCGCTGCTTGGTCTGTCGGGGCAGATGGCGTGTCTTCCAGTCGTAGATGACCCGAGCGACGGCTTCAGGCTGGTGAGGATCCCGCTCGCTTTCCAGAACAAGCAACGTTCCGCCGCGCGGTTCGAGGGTTCCCACCTCTGTGAAGGCTGGGGTGAGCACCTGCCCGCGCCAGTCCCAATTCAGATCTGCATCGCGTTCGATCAGGGCTCCCAGATCCAGCTTCGGCTTCCAGAATTTCTCAATCTGGCCAACCAAGGCATCGAGCATCGCGGCGTCTAGGGAGCTATCATACTCCGCATCGTACCGGTTGATGCGGATTTGCACCACCTGACCAGAGACATCGCGGGCAGCCATCGAGGTAGAGATTGTGGGCGACACGGTGTTGATGGCCTATGCGAGTGTAAGTTCCTGCGGCATGACCTCTGAGTAGCAGATTTTTGTTGGCGGAGTCGAGCCGCGCGGTGGCCCACGACGGCAGCCGTGGTCAGGCGGAACTCGACCTGCCCGAGTGTCCGTTGTGGCGCTGGCCTGCGAGGCCGCTCCAGAGCCTGCACTCCACATGTCGTCTCCTATGGGCGCCTTCGTGAAAGCCTGTTGTCCACCGCGCTCCGCCGGATGATGCGGCCCATTGAATTCATGCAGCGGTTGCTGGCGATCGGCCATTGCGATTGCATTGGCCGAGTCTGTTTGCTACCGTGCGTACGGTTGTCCCACCAGACCTGCCCCCGGGTTAAAGAGGACGGTTCGTGAGCCGCCGCGATCCCCACGCGGTCGATGCGTAATCGGCGGACATCGACCGAGCGTTAGGATCCGAGATGGCCCTGCTTGCCCTCACGAACGACAACCTCGCCTTTTTCAAGCGCTCCCTGCGGGCGGACCTTCCCGCCGTGGGCTCCTCGCACCTCTCCGAGGCGCTGGCCGCCGCCCTTGGCAGCCGCACCGGCATCGCGCTCGCCACCCGCTTGCGGGAGGACGGAGCCGAGATGCCGTCCCTCGCCACCGTCGACCAGGGCGCCTTCGCCGCGCGGCTGGCTGACCTCGGCCATCGGGTCGCGACGCTTCCGGCGCTCGATGCTCTTGCCCGCTCGCCCGATCTCCCGAACCGGATCTGGGCGGTGCTCAAGGACGGCGACCGCCCGGCCCTCAACGCCTGGCACGGTGAGTGCCAACGGCGAGGCATCCCCTACGTCTACGCGACGACCGGCCGCCAGCATGCCCGCGTGGACTGGGACTGGATCACCGTGAACCCCGCCTTCGACGGGGTTCCTTCCGACGACGGCGAGAGCAAGCTCCTCGACCGGATCGTCGGGGCCATCCGGGCGAACGCGACCTCGTCGCCGAAGGCGAATTTCGACGCCTCCGCCTTCGCCGGGCACGTGGAGAGGCTCTCCCCGGAAGACGCGCACGCCCAGGCCGACGCGATCTTCGAGCTTCTCTACGGCGCCCTGAGGCAGGCCCGGCGGCCGGTCCCCGCATAGGGATCAACCCAAGTCTCACAGACGGGACATTGTATCTATGCCATTGCACCCTGGAACCATGGAGAGCAGGGCTTCCGAGATCCTCTCCGCTGCGGCGCGTGCAATGCGGGCAGCTGGGAAAGCCGTCGAGGCACGTCTGCTGGCGCTGGCCTCCAGCGAGGAGGTCAGCGAACACGGGGATGCCTATTACGAGGTTCTATCCCAGCGACGTCCCGACCCGAAGCGGCACTGGGAGGTTCATCTGTACGTCCCCGAGGAGGAGTTGCCCGAAGACAAGTCCACGTTCTGCGGCCATGCCATGAAGAACGCGATCTTCCAGGCTTTGGAGAGGCGCGGGATAAACGAGTTCGTCGAGATCGTGTACGCCTTCGTCGCTCCGGGGCCGCCGAGAAGCAATCAAGGGAAGCTGGGCGCCGTCGAATGGCCGACGGTCAACCATGACGGGCTGATTTTCCGATCCGGCGCGGAGATGCGGTTCTACGAAGCCCTGAAGCGCCTGGGGGTGACGATGGCCCCGTTGCCAGCGATCACCCATGCCCGGAGGGGTGAGGGCGGCCGGAGCCGCCTGGAGCCGGACTTCCTGATCTTCCACGCCGGACGGGTGGCTGTCGTGGAGCTCGACGGCCCCCATCATGCCGACGACGTAACTTCCGAGGCCAAACTGCGCTTGTCGCCGCTTCTTGAGCAGGGCATTCCGGCCGTCAGGATTGCTTATCCGAACACGCTGGACACGGAGCAGGCGGAAAGGCTCGCCCAGTCAGTGGTCGATTGGGTTCAGGACCCGCTGACGTTGCCAGACATTTACATCTGGAATGTCGGCGCTGAGGAAGGTGACACTCTTGATGGCGTTGGCAATCCAGGCTGCGAATGCCGCTCGGCGTGATTCCGAGGGCGAGGCGATGTGGTCGGAGAACACGAATTGAAGTTGGAGAACGCGGACACGGAAGACGGTCTGACCTACGCTTGGCCGGAGGGTGCCTCCAGCAGGACGGAGATCCCATGGCCGGACTGGGAAGCGTACACCGTGCGCAAAGCGGACCGGCTACCCGGCGTTGCGGGCGAGACCCACATCATCCTGTGCGTGGTCGACGAGGGCATGGTGAAGAACACCATCTGCCGCCACGATCTGTTCGGGCCGGACGGGCGGTTCATCAAGCACATGACCGTGTTGTCCGACAACGAAAAAGCCCATCAGGACGCCCTGATGCGGAAGGGTATGAAGGATCACCTGGATGGCGAGGAGAAGCTGGTCTATGAGGAACTCCGAGAGCGGGAATGGGAGGGCCGTCTGCCGACGCCGGACAAGCTGCGCGCCCTGATCGGCGCGTTGCGCCTGCCGGTGTCCCCCGACTATGGCGCCCAGCACCTGCTCAGGAGGGCGGGACTGGACCGAGCGAACTGGGCAAGCCCGGCCAGCTGTTAGCCGCTGGGGTGGTTCCCAGCGTCCTGCGAGGTTGAGATGATCATCGGCGGGAGCATGGATTACGCACGCATTGGAGTTGTGCCTTTCAACGCCCCATCCGGCAGGATGGGACATCTGGATGGAGAGGTGGGCGATGGTTCAGTTCAGGCGCGGCGGTACTGTTGAAGATTCCAGGATCCCTCAGGTGGACACGGGCCGCATGGAGACTGGTTCGCGGCGTGCGGACATGAACCAGATGGCCGCCATCTCAGCCTTCGAGGGTATGCGCCCTAAGCCCGACTTTGCGCTCCTTCGCGATAGGTATGCCTCCGGCGAGATTTCTGCGGCTGAGTTCAGGAGTCAGGTTTTGGGACGTTGGAAGAAGAAGTCCAGTTAGCGCCTTGCCCGAGAACGCGCACGCCCAGGCCGACGCGATCTTCGAGCTTCTCTACGGCGCCCTGAGACAGGCCCGGCGGCCGGTCCCCGCATAGGCGACCGCGAGCGGGGGTGGCCGGGGCATGGCAACCAATGAACCTTCGATGATGTCGAGGTGAGCAAAGATGCGAGTATCCAAATGGCACGCCATCATGCGTGCGTCGGCCACACGGGATCTGGTCCTCGCTGCTCTCCTGCTCGGGGGGTGGTATCAGCTTGAACTGCCATGGCTATACCTTCTGGTCTGCGCGATCCTGTTCATCGTGGTTCCGGTCGTGTTCCAGCTTCCGGGAAACTGGCCGCGACGGATGACCTCTGAGAAGTGGGATGAGGTGCTGCGGGGGCCGGTCGTCCATTTCACGACACCCGAGCGGGCAGCGGAGATGGCCCGCGGCGGCTCCAGCATGGAGGGCGGCATGCCGGGCTGGGTTCTTATCCGGCCGTCGTCGGGTAGGCTCAGCGCGGTCGGTCTCAAGGGAAGGAAGGCGGCGTACGCCTTCGCGGGGTTCCCGACGCGGGGCGATTGGGTCAGGAACGTGGGCAAGCACGCCACGGTGGCCGTGGTGATCGACCCCTCGGCCCTCGACCTCCGGGATGTGCGGTATCGCACCGCGGACGGGGCCGTCATGCTCCTCGACGGCTATCACGGCCCCGCGGAGCTCGTGGAGGTCCAGCCGGACGCCAGGGATGAACGAGTTCGCCTGATGGCGGGCAAGGTCCTCGATGCCGTTCCTGCGACGGAGTGAGACATGGTGACGTCCGCCCCCTTGAGCCTCATCCGCGAACGGGTTCGCGACTGCCGGGATCCCATCCTCGACACCGAGGTGCTGCTCGACAACCACTCACCGGAACCCTACTGCCTCGGCCCCTTCGCGGACCTTGTCCGGGATCCCGATGGGCAGCTGCTTCGAGAAGAAATCGACGTACCGATACGGGCGGTTGTCGCACTTGGACGAGGCGATGGACTGCTCGGCAACCGCGACACCTGGCGGACCATCATCGACCGCGGCCTCCACGGGAATGGCTGGACCCACGATGTTTTCGACTATTTCGACGGGGAGATCTGCGACCGGTATTTTCCTGCCGATGGCGCGAATGGCATCCTGGAACTTTACAGCGTCGGCGGTGCCGTGCAGTGCGGCAACGGCAACCACCGCTTGGCCGGGGCGATCGGCTGGATAGCGTCCACGCGGCCTCACGATCCGGTGCTCCGGAAGGCGCGGGTCTACGTGGGGCCGGTCCTGCCCGGCATCATAGCCAGCATCCTCGCGCTTCGCTCTCCGGGGACGGAAATGGCCTGCGCGGCAGGTTTCACCGGGAGGGGTACGGAGACCTTCCTTCGGGTGCGACAGGGACGCGACGTCAAGACCTACGCCGTCCGAGATGGCGTGCTGGAGCAGCGCTTCGATTGGCGCGAGAGTGATGGATCCCAGCGGCGTCCCATCGATCACGAAGGGGCTTGGCATTGGTGGACGCTGCCTGATCAGGTCCTGAACGCCTGGGCCGATGCCGGATGGCTGGACCGGCAGATCAGAAGCCTTCCGGTAGCGCCTTGCGCGGCATGACGCCTGCCGTCTACCCGGGTCACTCAAGCCGACAGCGAAACCGCGCGCGGAGTCCCCGAATACGCGGGGCTTCGTATGGCTGCTCCAGCGGACATTGGTCACGCATGGCCTTCGGGAAAATCGCCTTGGGCGAAAAATCATTCGCAATCGGCGGGACATCGCCCTGAACCTCGGCATCGACATGATCGAAGGACAAGCGACCGGCGCAGGGGCTTACTTCTGCGCGCGGTGGGGGCTTGTCCCGAAGAACAATGTTTGGAAGCGATTCCGTGAGCTTGTGCGGACTAGATTGGAGGTGGGGTTCCCGGGCCTGAGCATACCTCTCGCAGAACGGCTTGCAGTATACAACGCGCTCAATGCCCTGGAGCCGTTCGCCATCCAAGAAGTCGCACGAGCAAGATCCTTGGTGAAAGTCGATGAGGAAACTACAATTCCTTTAGGCCGCTGGCTTTTGGCTGAACCATCTCACAGTTGGGAGGGGCAGTTGAATTTAGCCGATCCTATGCAACGATTGATTCTTGACGACTATGTCGGAGAATCAAGCATTGAGGAGGAAAACTCGTGACTGAAGAATGCATAGGCATGGTTCCGTTTGAGCACGTCGCCATCGAAGAGCTTGAGGAAGAGGACGCACGGCGTCCGAGGGAGAGCATTTTCGACCGTGTGGTTGCCGACAACATGCGTCGTCGAGGCTGCCCAGATGAGCAGATTGTCGGGCTCATGGGATATATTCCAACTCCGCTGGCTATCGAAGTAAGGGGGAACGACGGCTTGCTTGCGGCCGAGTAGCCCCTGTTGATCAGGAGAGACCAGGAAGGACTGCGTCTTGATGCGTGGCAGGCCAAGAAGCTGCGGATGACCATGAAGCAACATTATGGAATGCAAGCGCGGCAATCTGTGGGCGGCTGACGAGAACCAAACAGATGCTGCGCACTATCCTCGCTTACGTCGGGTTCGGGCGCTCCAAGGCGATCCGTGCTGCGGCCGCCGCCGTGCATGATCCTAAGTCTGCCCGCTTCATCGGAGATGCCGACTTCACCACGGCCATGGACATCCTGTTCTCCCTGCGGTGGGGGATGACCCTTTCCCATCCGGTCTCCAAGGCCGTTGGCGGCCTGCTCGTGAAGGGGAGTGAACGGGACGAGGAGGTGGACATCCGCAAGGTAACCGGGGTTGCCATCTCCAAGGGGCGGCTCATCGGCAACCTGCCGAGGCTCCTGAAGACCATCGACACGACGCCGGAATCCCTGGTCGCGTCGTCCCTCCAGGAGCAGCATCAGGTCATCCTTGAAAATGTCATGCAACATTCCGGCTGCATGCGAAACGGTCGGTTTGACCTTTGGGAGGAGGGCTGGAGCGGTCGCCTGATCGCACGGAACGATGCGACGGCACGCCGGATCGCATGGCTCCATGTTCATGGAGGCTTGGTGCAGACCGTGCTCCCCGCTCGCATTACCCGATACGGCCTCGACCCTGAGGCGCTCGACGTGCTCACCCGGCAATGGTGGGCGGTCCTGGTTCCTGCCGACGAGGCGGCCAAGCTCGAATGTGCCCTGAGGCGGCTCCGGGCGGACCGTTGCCAGCTGGTACTGGAGACGTGGTCCAGGACGGCACCGAATGATGAGATCCCCACCTGCTGGCGGCTTCTGGCCTGCCCCCGCGACAGCCGCCACCTTCAGGCCCTGCGCGACGGGTTGGCCGACGCCGCAGCGCCCGTGTTCGACCTGTCCCAGTGGCTCAGGATGCTCGCGGCCGGGCGGGTGCTCCCGTGAGCGGCGGCAATGGGGCGGCGATCCGTTGCGACATCCGTTCAGCTGATGGCCAAGGGCAGTCGGCGCGCGAGTCCGGCCGTCATCCGGTTGGCGACGGCGCGCCATTCGGAACCGACGGAAGCCCCGCTGTTCATGGCTGTGAGGTTCGTTTCACGAGGGCGTGGCCAGACCTCGCAATTTGGCAGGAACTCCCTGCCAAATTGCCTTCGGGAGGATCTCGTCGAGCCGAAAGGCTCTGCTGGCGTTGAGTGCTGGTAGAACCGCGCCAGCGCCTGCGACACCCGGATCAGCAACGCCAGGCGCCTGTACCTGCCTGTGAGCGCCATCGCGTAGAGCTTCGGCTTGCATCCCGCTACGTGATTTGCCATGGTGTGGACGCGCGTCGCGAGCGTCACGTCCTGCCGGGTGAAATCGCCTTACACGTAAACCACCGCATCGCTCGATCCCATGCGGTCGGCGTTTAATCGGCAGGCGCTGACTGCGATCATGGGTGATCGAAGATGCGCTATGCCATCAATCCCACCAACATGAAGCTCGTCAAGGACGCCGCGTGGGCTGCCTTGCCGCAGGTCGGCTCGTCTCATCTGTCGGAGGCGCTGGCCGCAGGCTTCGGGTACAAGACCAACGCCTCATTGCAGTCCGCTCTGAAGGCCAGCACCGTCACCGTGGAGTTCAACGAGGGCGCCTTCGCCGGAAGACTCCGGACAGTCGCACCATCAGTCCCCTACACGCTTGGCCTGATGTTCCCCGTTCTCGCGTCAATCCCGGAAATCCAAACGCGACTGAAGCATCTAACCGTATCGAAGGTTACCGCCATCATCGGCTTGGTGGAGGCCGCGAACCAACGTCAAAGTGGCTCTGGAGCGCGTCGCCTGTCCATCGGTGCTGGCGGGAATGCCGATGCCGTGGTTGACGCCATCTTGAGAGGCCCAAGTCCCGCTGTAATTGATCTCTATAGCGCCATAAAGGCGCTCAACCACGATGAGCTCATGGAACTCATGGGGCTTATGTGGATCGGACGAGATTACGATGGCACCTTCGAGGACGCTGTATCCCATGCGTATCGCAATTCGGACGCTGGGGATGTGATGTACATTGCGGAAAAGAGACCTGTCCTGGCGAAATATCTGCGGGGTGGACTCGCGAAGATCGGCTTCCATGTCGTGTCGGAGCGAGCATCCAACTCAATGGCTGCTCCAGCAATTACAAAGCACTCAGATGCCTGCCCGAACCTCGGGGTGTTTTCGGATCTCCTTATTGGCAGTCAAATCCCCTATTAGGATGCCGTCATTCTCTGGGATTACGTGAAGACGGACTCTGGCAATACTTCGGGGGTTGGCAACTTCGCCGTCGGAATCATGCCCAAGGACGGCTTCGCCGACATGGACTACGACGACATTCGGCGGACACGGTGGAGAGCCTGGATGAAACAGTGGGCCAACGCCCACGGTCTTCCTCTGGCCAGCGGTCCGATGCGTTCGGGCGGCGCCACTCCCGAGGGCATCATCGCCTTGGCGATTGTCCGGAATCAGCTGCATGGCGACGACCTGGAGCGCGCCACGGATCATCTGGAGAGCCGCATTCATGGCTTCTCCCGCCGCCGGATCCGGGATTTCGTCAACCAACTCCGGTCGGAGCGGGAGGTTGGGCGCGATGGCGAGGACGAGTGACCGTCCTGCGGCGCCCGCCCCTCCGTCAGGTTACGGGCAGCGGTGCATGACGTGGGCGTGGCGTCGGCGCAACCGGCGCCACGTTCCAGTAGTGGGCCGCGAACTGGAGCGCCCGGAGCGTCGGGAACCCCTCGGGCACGGCGGCGCGCTCGATGGCCCGGCCCGCGAGCGTGGACCGGACCTCGGCCATGAACTCCGCCATCGGCACGATGCGGCCGCCGCCCAGCGTCTTCCGGTTGGCCGTTGAACCGTAGACGAGGAGCGCCACCTGCTCGATGTCGTCCGGCAGGTCGATCCCGGCGAACAGCAGGGGGATATGGCGGCGCCCGGCCGCGAACTTCTTCGCTTACCGCTCCTCCCGCCTAGCCCAGCTGTCGGTGTCCATGGACGGCTCGATGTGGACCAGCCTGCGCTCTCCCGGATGGTACGCGACGACGTCGAGCTCGCAGTCATGCCCACCGTTCGGGCGTCGACCCACGAGCACGTTCCGGCGGACGAAGTAGCCGGAGAACTCGTACCACTCGGCGACAAGGGTCTCGAGGAAGTTGGACATGACGGCTCCTCCTTGCTTGCCGAGATCTCTTGCCCCGCAGCCAGCGCACGAGCAAGGGGCGTGTTCTGGCACGCCAGCACATGGAAACGCCCCCGTCGCTGGCCGCCTGCATGGTGGCGATAGACCGTCGGCCCGCCCCCAGCCCTACCGCTCCGAGCCCGACGCCTCCGCCTGCGCGCGCATGCGCTCCAGGGCCGCTTGTGGCGGCCAGGGCTGCCTGATGGCTTCCGCGGCCTCGGGGAACAGGGTGGCGAGCACCTCGTCCATCTGGCGCACCGGCGTGCTGCCGGGGACGCCCCGGAACGCCTCCCGCATGTTGCGGACGACCTTGGCGACGGCGTTGGGGCGGCCGTCCAGGGACTCCCGGCGCCCATAGGCCCGGGCCACCGCGACCACCGCGTGGGTGGCCCAGCGCCGATGCTCCAGCAGGTTCATGACCACCGCCGCCAGGTTCATCCCTCCGTAACCGCGGCCGTCGCGGATGGCGTAGAGCAGCGGCAGGACGCTGGAGCAGCCATATTTCTCGTATGCCTCGTCCCAGGAGACCGTGCAGCCGACGGCTCGGGCCAGGACCCACCAGGGAGGCTCGGTGAAGCGCTCGTAGGTTTCCCGATCGAAGCCTCGATCCGACAGTCTCCAGGGGTGGCGATCCGCCTCGACGGCCCAGATTGCCGCGACGCCGTCGGCCAGCGCGGCGACGCGCCGGGCCTCGGCAGCCTTGCTCTCTTCGGCCGCGGCCTGGCGCGCCTCCGCGGCGGCCACGCGCATCGCCTCGGGATCCACCAGGTAGGGCAGCCCGCTCTCCGGATCCCAGAGGAGCTCGTCCACGTCGACGAAACGCTCCCGCCAGACCCGGCCGGGCTTCCCCCAGGAATCGAGGACATGCTCCCACCACCAGACCCGGAAGTGCAGCCTGCCGGTGCCGAGCGAGTGCTCGACCGCTTCAAGGTCGAGCGACAGGGCGTTGGAGCGGTTGAAGTGGTAGATGTCCTGCGCGCTCAGACGATCGCGGACCTTCTCGAACTCCCAGAACACCCAGGCGAGCCGGATGCCCTGTTCCTGGTAGAAGGTCTCGCGACCCTGGATGGCATTCAGGTAGGTCCGGGCCAGCTGGATCTCGAAGGCGATGGGGTTTCCGTGCAGGCGACGGTAGACGTCCGGCCTGCGCCGGTCCCCGTTGGCCGCCGTCACCCAATGCTCCTTGTAGGGATCGTAGTTCGCCACGTTAGGCGGGGAGAACCGGGGGTCGACGGAGGTCATGTGCATGAGGAAGCGCTTCACCTCCCGGTGGCGGGCGCCCTCGCCCTTCCCGCCGAAGCGCAGCGTGTCGAGTTCGGCGAGGTCGAAGCCGTCGTCCTGGTGCCACGGGCAGTCGGCGGGCGCCCCAGCGAAATGGCGGAAGTGGCGCAGCCGCGTCAGGTGGTGCCGGGACGGGAATGCCGGGTGCCCGCATGCCGCGCAAGCCCATTCGGAGCCGCCCGAGTTCCGGGCCGTGGTGGCGCGGCGCCGGGCGTGGACGAACTCGTCGTCGGGCATGGCGTCCAGCCAGCCGTCGTCGGTCCGCCTGCGCTCGCCGGTCGGGACGTGGAGGATCTCGCGGATGAGGCGGGTTGGGCTGCCGGAGGGGGAGCGTTTGGCCATGGTCGCGTTCGGCCTTCGAGGTTGCCGGGGGGAGGCCGTCAGGTGCGCCGAAAGACCCTCATGACGTGGAATTCCATGCTGTCCAGCCCGTTCCAGTTCGGCAGGTCCATGGGAACCGGGTCCACGACGGCGTCGCCCTCCATGGCGGCGATGTACTGCCGCAGGTTCGCCTCGGCCCGCGAGCCGCGTTCATGCGCGAAGCCGAGGACGAAGTACCCGGCGCTCATCGCCTGGCCCTGGCACAGATCCTTGAGCCGCCCGATGTCCGCCGTCCACGAGTTGCGCTGCTCCGAATATTTGTTGACCCACCCGCCGCTACCGGCCCACGCCGTCTTGATCTCGATGCCGATGCTGTGGTCGCCCCGGACGGCGAGCAGGTCGCTTCGGCAGCCGCCCCGCGACGTCGAGGATTCCACCCGGACGGAGTAACCGTCCTCGGACAAGGCGCGATAGAGCGCGCACTTGATCTGGTCCTCCTTCGGCTTAACGTCCTTGTGGTCGAGCAGCGCGATCAGGCCGTAGTCCTTGGCCGCGTAGTCGAGGCCGCGGCGGATGGTTTCGATTGGCATGGCTTGGCTGGTCTCCCTGTGTCCTGCTTTCGATGATGGCTGGGATGCCGCCCCGTCACCGGGACGAGCCGGAGGCGGTCCCCGGTGCGTCTCCGGCCCGCTGGACCCGGAAGTCCACAACCCGCACGTTCGGCAGGCCGTCGCCTCCCATGATGTCCGGGAGGCTGGCCTCGAACAGCCTGGCGTGACCCTCGATGAGGCCGGGCTTGTCGGCGCGCCACCCCGCCATGGCGAGCTTCTCCTCAAGCGGGCGGTCGACAACCACGTACTCCACGGGGATGTCGGGCGGTGCCAGCAGGGCGTTGGCGAGCCGGTCCTCGCGCCTCATGTTGGTGGCGTCGACGACGACGGTCCGGCCGACCGACAGGCGCTCCAGGACCTCTCGGCGGACGCGCTCGAAGACGGGGCTTTGGTCCCCGGCCATGTCGAGGGAGCCGTTGAGCGACCTGCGGATGGCGTCGGCCTCGACGATGTCCCCCTCGGCGAAGCGCCGCCGCGCCCAGCGGGACTTCCCGGCCCCGGTCGGGCCGACCATGAGAACCAGCTTCTGCCCGCAGCGCGGCCACTCCCACGCGGCGCAGCCGTCGGGGAAGCCATGGCCGATTTCCTCCCACAAATCCGACGCCCTCCGGATGAGAGCACCGTCGGCCGGATCGTAGTGCGCCATGCCCCTGCGCACGGTGATGCAGACCGAGAGCAACGTCGCCTCCTTCGCCGAGAGGTCGGCCTTGATCAGCGCATTCAGGTCGAAGAGTTCCAGCGTCCACGGGTCGTCGTATGTGACCTTCCGGCCGTTGTAGTCCTTGACGATGGGTGGTTGCGCGCGGATGCGGTCCTCGTACTTCGCGACGAAGGCATTGCGCATCTGGTCGAGGAAGGGGAAGACGGTGCGCACTTGCCCGCGCCATACCCTCTGGGCGATGGAATCGTGCCGCTTGGCCGAGGAAAGCGCCGCGGTGTGAACCCACGGAGCCCCGTCCCACCGATCGACCATGCCGTTCTCCCAGCACGGACGCTGGCCGCCGAGAACGTCCGGCAGGGCGGCCATGGTGGCACGAGGGTCGATCTGCTGCTCGACGCCGAGGTCGGCGAGGAGGCGGGCCATCGAGGGATCCCACCCCGTCATCTCCGTGATCACCGAGGCGGCCGTCCGCGACGCGAGGCTGTCGTCCGGCCAGCCCAGGAGGGCTTCCACGAAGGTCTGGGTATCGAGGCGCGAGACATGGCCGCTCCAGCGCAGGTCGCGGTCGACTGCGGCGCGGGCGTCGCTCGGGGCAATCCCCGGCGGGAACACCACGGCCAGCGACGGCGGCATCATGCGCGCGCGGCGGGCGCGTTCGGGGGGTATCTGCCGCAGCACGTAGGCCCAGCGCAACCATTCCTCCGGCGGGATCCCGTCCACGAGGATGACCTTCCCGGCCAGACGCGGGGCGTCGAGGAGATCCGCCACCGACCTGACGCCGGAGATCCCCTCCCCTGCGGACATGGCCAGCACGGTGGTGGGCGAGCGCCCCCGCAGGCCGGGCGAGGCATCGACCCGCAGGGTCGCCGAAGCGGTCGCGGCCTCCAGGCGACCGGCGAGCGCGTCGAGGAGGCCGTCTGGGCGTCGGCCCGGCAGAGTGAGGCCGACCACGCGGGCCTCCGCCCCGAGGATGGCCGTGACGGCCCGGTCGAGGAACCTGGTCGGTCCGGCGAGGCTGAACCAGTCGAGCGAGCGCCAGTCCGTCATCGCGTGCCCTCCGTCGTCCGCACGGACTTCAAGACGGCGTCCAGGAGCGGGTTCAGCGCGTAGCGGCGCCCCTCCTCCTCGGTGACGTGGTCCAGCGCCTCGCCCTCGAGCAGGCCCATGAGGACACCGAACTCGACCACCTGCCGCCCGGTGAAGCCCGCGGCTGCGGGGACCTCGGGAAGGATGACCGCGCCGATGTCGCTGGCGGTGATCCGCCCGGCCTTGTCGAGCCATTCGGGGATGCGCAGGAAGACCTCGCGCATCGGCTCGACGAGGCCGAGCTCGGCCATGGTGCCGGGATCGGCGAGCATCTTCTCGTGATGCTTCTCGACGCGGCCGGGGAAGCGGTCGCGCGTCCCGGCGGTGCCGAGCAGGTGCGTCATCGGCTTGTTGAAGCCGCCGGTCTGGCGCCTCAGGAGGTCGGCGAACTGCTCGGTCGGCAGGTTCGCGTGGTTGAGGCTGTGCGCCACCATGGCCGACGACCAGGTCTGGAGGGGCATGACGCGGACCTGCGGATGCAGGGAGCGGGTCTTGTCGTCCGATACCCAGCGCAGGGCGCGGTTCGGGCCGCCGACGAAGGCGACGCGGACGCGCCCGTTCGGCCCGCTCACCGCCTGGCTGCGGAGGACGGGTTCGATCCAGTCGAAATCCCAGTTCGTCCTGGCGTCCGCCACGTACAGGACGCTCTCGCCCTCCTTCGGCCTGACCCGGCCGATGGCCTCCCTGAGGTCGGCGGAGTTCCCCCACACGCGCGCGACCACCTCGACCTTGGTGCCGTCGGAGACGAGGGGGCCCGCCGTGGTCATCGCGGCGCCGACCATGGAGACATCGGACAGTTCGTTGCCGAAGACGACGCGGACGAGGGCGGCCGTCGGCGAGGGAGCCTCCAGCGTCAGCAGGTCATGCTCCTGTCCCAGCGTCAGCGGGCAGGTGTATCCGGCGGGAATCTTCAGGACGTCGGACTGGTTGAGCGACCGGCGCATGGAACGCGGCTCGAAGACGGGCGGGGCCGGTCGGTCGATGAACTCGACCAGCTTCGCCAGCACCTTGTCGTCGTTGCCGAGCAGGCGAAGGACGGTGCGCGAGCGAAGCGCCCACGTGTCCTTCCCGACCCGGCGCAGCACGCCGAGGCCCTCCATCTCGTCGAGCAGATCCTCGACGGTGGAGAGCCGGTTGACGTGCTGGAAGGCGGCGGGCCAGTAGTTGCGGGCGGCGTCCATGACCTCGACCGCCGTCACCCCCTCGTCGACGCGCCCGGCCGCGATGTCCTTCAGCGCATGGTCGGCCATGATGTTCGCGATGAGGGCGTAGCGGTCCTCGATCTTGCTGATGGTGTAGTCGAACATCTCCCCGATCTCGTGGGCGATCCGCTCGTTCTCCAGGGCGGCGCGGACATGCTCGGCGGTGATGGTGTCGAGCGGCCGGGAACCCTGCGCGACCTGCCGGGTGAGCGCCTCGAGGAGGCCCTTGCAGAAGGTCTGCACGAGCACCGGGTAGTAGTTGCAGTGGCTGAGGATGCGCCAGACGTCCTCGCGGTTCTCGAAGCGGTAGCCCATGGCGGCGAACGGCCTCGTCACGAGGAGCTCGGCGTCCTTGAACTCCTCGTGCATCAGCGGGCCGATGCGCTGCGGGTCGGAGGCGATCTGCTTGAGCGGCGGGTTCTCGGTGTGGACCAGCCTCGTCACGTTGTGCAGGCCCGCCAGGACGAACTTGAAGCGGCGGCTGGAGTTGTCCATCAGCTGCTGGAGCCGGATGAACTCGCGGAAGCCGTTGTCGCGCGCGTCGGTCTCGATGAAGCGGTCGGACTCGTCGAGCAGCAGCAGGATGCGGCGGCGGGTGTCGGCGTCGAGCCAGGCCATGACGCCAGCCGCGAAATCGGCCGCCGTCGACACCGGCTCGCGGAACACCGTGGGAAGCTCGCGCGAGGCGTATTCCCAGATCCTGGCGGGCAGCGTGTTGTTGCCGATGTCGAGGATGTTGGCGTAGCCCACCGCCATGCCGCTGGCCGGGTCGTGCTTGGTCGCCTTGATGTGCTGGAGGAGCGCCGTCTTGCCGAGGCGGCGCCCGCCGTAGACGATGCAGCTGCCCGACGGCTCCACGAGCTTGCGGTACTCGGTTTCGCGGCCGAAGAACATCTCCCTGGGGACAGCCTGGTTCCCGTAGTCGCGGTAGGGGGCCGCGAACGAGAATGGCTGGGCGCACTCGAAGATGGTCAGCGGCCGGAACTCGGGCTCGGACAGGGCGAAGAGCAGGATGGCCTCGTCGATGACCAGCACCTTGCGGCCCAGCTTGATGCTGTTGGCCGCCAGCTGCCGCCGCCGCTCGGCGTCGACCGGCGCCGCGACGAAGACGATCACGCCCATGACGCCGGTGCTGTCGCACAGCCCCGTGAGCTCGGCCTCGGTGGGCATCTTCGCGACGATGCAGACGCGGTAATGGCCGCCGGTCTGGCTCCCGAAGTCGGGCAGCAGCACGCTCTCGAGATCCGTGGGGATGCTCATCTGCATCGCCGTCACGTAGACCTTGCGGCTCAGCTTGGTGAGCTTGGCCTCGGTCGCCTTCAAGGCGACGGTCAGGCCCAGACGCTCCAGGAAGCTGTGGAGCAGGCTGGTCACGTTCTCCGTGAAGTTCCCGGCATGGACCTTGGTGCGAAGGTTGCGCCATTGGGACAGGATGTCCAGGGCGTCCTCGCGCCCTCCCTCGGGGATGCGGGAGAACGGCAGCGCGTCGAGATCCTGTCCCTGCGCGATGCAGTCCGCCACCGCGTCGAGACCCGGCGCGGCGGATCGGGAGAGGGCGGTCGGCACCGCAGGGAAGAAAGCTCGGAAGCGCGTGTTCGGCGAGGCGGCCGTCGTCAGCTTCCGGCCGTCCCGGAGGAAGTCGAGGTATTCCTGGGCGGTCATCAGGTCGTCCTTGCCGATGATGCCGCGGACGTGCCTGGCGTCCTCCTCCCCGACCTGACCGGCGGCTAGCATCTCGTCGACGCGCCTGAGGAGATTTCCCCGGCGCTCGTCGGCGAGGCGCGCCACCCGGTCGCCCACATCGTCGAGGACGACCTGCGCCGAGGAGAAATCGAGGATCACCTCTCCCTCTTCCGCCTCCGAACGGGAGTCGATGTCGGGCGCCGCCGGGAGCGCGTCGATCTCGATGCGGTCGAGGAGGGACAGCATCGCCTGGGCCTCGTCCGCGTCCGCGAGCATGTCCATGCGCTGCACCCGGTCGACCATGCGCCGGGCCTCGGCGACGCTGCGTCCCATCTCGTCGCGCCTGGTCTGGACGTCGACCTCGGCGATCTCGCGCAGGCGCCCCCGCTCGTCCTCCGGCACGCCGTGGAATGCGGCGCTTTCGACGAGCAGGCTGGCGGCGACGAAGGAGTTCTCGTCCAGCCGATCGCGCACGGCCCGCTCCAGCGCCTCGGTGCGTTCGCCCGGCGGCGGCAGCAGGGGGACGGGAGCCTCCAGGATGGCGCTGGTGACGATTTCCGGCTGGTACGGCGACGGCAGCCAGGAACGTCCGTAACGAAGCCCCGGCAGCCAGAGCAGGGGACCGTGCAAGGCGAGCAGGTGGTCGACCGGGCCGGGCACCGGCGCGTCCCCGTCAACAGCGAGGCGCATCCGCGCGAGCATGGTCGTGGCGAACCCGGCGGCGGCCGCGATGAGCGGGTCATCGTCGTCGGTCATTCCGGAGATGGCCGCCTGCGCCTGGGTCAGGCCGGTCAGCAGGGCGTTGCGGATTCCCTCCACCAGCTTGCGCTGCATCGGGTTCCGTATGGCCGGGGCCGCCTCGCGCGCCTGGACGAACTCGGCGCACCGCGCGGCGAGATCCTGGATGTTGGCGAGCAGGCGCTCGCGCGCGTCCCCGTCGATGCCCTGGATCTTGGAGTGGAACTTAGCTTCGGTCTCGTCGAACATGAAAATGACGGCGCTGCGCTCGGCGTAGGTCGCCGCGAAATCGCGCGCGGCATCCACGGCCTCGCGGTCGCCGCCGCCGAGACGCTCCTTGAGCTCGCCGAGCAGCCCGTCGCCATGCACCAGGGCGGCTCGAATCCGGTTCCCGAGGGTGAAGCGGAAGTGCAGGCCCGCGATGTGGTCGATCTTCTCGATCACCGCGGCCAGGCACTCGTCCCCGTAGCGGTCGTTCTCGGCCGCTCGGCTGACGGCCCGCAAAATCGCCGGGGTGAAGCCGATGCCGGACCGCTCCGCCTCGGTCAGCGCGTCGCGCAGCGGGTAGATGTGCTCCTCGAGGCCGGTGGCGACGCCGTTGATCGCCTCGAGGATCTTGACGGCGGCGCTGCCGGGATGGAACAGGGCCATGGCGGCGGTGGCGCCGAACAGGACGATGCGCCGGGCGGCTGCCACCTCGTCGGGAACGGAGGCCGCCCCCGGCTGCGCCGTCCCGGCGCTCGCGAGGACGGCTTCCAGCAGGTCGAGGAAGGCCGGGTTGCCTTGAATGGAGGCGTGGTTGATGTGACCGGCGACCGCGGCGAGCCTGAGTTCGGCGACCGAGAAGCCGAAGTCACCGTCCGGGAAGATGCGCTCGGCGGCGAGCAGAAGGTGGTGGGCGAGCCCGAACTCCTGCTCGGCGAACAGCGCCAGCAGCTTGTTGCGGATCGACGCCGCGAGCGGATCCTCGAACCCGACGTCCAACGCTTCAGGGGCATCAGCGGCGGCCTCGGCCGTCACGACCGGCTCGTCTGCGGTGTCGATTGCCGCCGGAGCCACGGCCGCTTCGGCCGCTATCCCGTTCGTCCCTTCCTCGGCCAACTCGGTCGCCAGTTCCAGGGCCGCGTCGAACTCCGGCCCGAAGTCGCCGTCGGACGCCGCGCCCGAAGCCTTCGGCTCCTCGGCAGGGGCGGGCCGGGCATCGAGATTCTCGTCCCCGGCGGTGCCGTCGACCTCCTCGGCCGGAGCCTCCGCGACTTCCAGCGGGTCTGGCGTACCGGAGGCAGCGTCTCCTCCCGGCGTGATCGCCTCGGTTATGGCGGTCTGGGATTCGTCCGCGGGAGGCGCTTCCGGCCGTGCGTCACCGGGCTCCGATGCGGTGGTGACCGTTGGCTGCTTGGACGCCGGGACGGTCACGCCCTCGGCCAGCAGGGCGGCAGCCCGGCGGAGGGCCTCCAGGCCGGAGAAGGCGAGCTTCTCCCCACGCTCCTTGGAGGCGGCGGCCTCCCCCAGCGTCTTGTAGTTGCCCATCAGGGAGAACGCCCGGTCGCGCTCCTTGGCGGCCTCGGCGGCTGCCTCGCGCGCCTCGGCGAGGGCGTTCCCGGCGGCGACGGCGGCCTCCTCGAGCACCAGCGTCACGGACGGGAGGTCTACGGGTTTGGCCTCCTCTGTGTCCGCGATGTCGACGAGCGTCGCGGCCATTGCGCCCATCTCCTCGATGAGCGGCGCGACGTCGACCAGCTTCGGCTTGGCATCCTCCCAGTCCCGTGCCGCGGCGCGCGCCCTGTCCAGCACCGGGGTCAGGGCAGCCAGGGCGCCGTCATCCGGATCCCCGGCCGCCGCGACCGCTGCCAGGAGCGCCACGTCCAGCAATGCCCGTTCCCAGGCTTCCCGGGCGGCTTCCAAGGGCGTCAACTCGGGCTTCTCGGCATCGGCTTGCCCGGCCGCGTCATTCTCTTCCATGGGGTCCTCCTCGTGGGAGGGTGCCGCCGCGACCACGGCGCCGACTTCTGCCGGGGCCGGTTCGGGCGAAATGCCGTCCGGCTCGCCGGGGGGAGTCCCGGCGGAAGGCGCCTCTTCGTCGCAGGCAGCCATCAAGGGGATGTCCGTCGCGGTGGCCGACGGCACCGCCGCGCCGACGGCGGAGGACGGCAAGACCGTGCGCTGCTCCACGATCTCGTCCTTCCAGGAGAATTCCTTGTAGGCGAGATGGTCCTTGGCGACTTCCAGAAAGGGGATGAGGTCGCCAAGCACGTTCTCATGCTCGGTGGCCATGTCGAGCAGCTTGTCGTAATACCCGCTTCCGTGACATCTGAGGTAGATGTTGGTGGCGGCGATGTCCGCCTTGTCGGCCTCTATCAAAATCGGGGTGGATTCGCTCAGTTTGGCCGGGTACGGCTGGCGGAGACGTTTGCTCAAGTTCAAGAGCAGGCCGGAAACCTGCGTCCTGAATGGGCCGAACAGGCCGTAGTCTGCCAGCTTCTTCGGGTTCTTGACCTGACGGATCGCGACCCTGGTGACGGCGCGGACGAAGCCGGGATAGCGCAGGCCATCCAGCATCAGGTCCAGGAGAACCTCTTGGTTAGGTCGCTCCTCGGGCCAGCGGAAGCCTGAGATGAGCTCGATCTCCGCACGCGCGTTTTGGATTTCACGAAGCGCCGTGTTCGAGATCGAAATCTTCGGCCTCAACCACTCCCGGGTGACGAAGACCGGGATGGGAAGCACGGGTTCCCTGACCTTCGCCACCCACGCCGTCCCCGTGTGCCCGTTCGTGCCCATGTCCTCGTCCTCCGTTTCTTCCTGTTCCCACCGCGTCCATCCACCCGGCGCGCCACCTGATCCGGCGCAGGCGAATGCCGTTTGCGCCCCGCCGAGCGCCGTGCTCGATCTAAGGGCCTTCGCCGTCCTCGGGACGGCGAAGGCCGAGAGGAGCTCTGTCCACCGATCGCTCCCGACCTCGGGCAGCTGTCCCGTCGACACCGGCCGCGCCAAGGGGAGGATCGCGGTGCCCGGCTCGTCCCCTCCCGGCCCTTCGCTCTCCCCCAGCCCCTCGCTCTCCGGGTCCGGGCCGCCGGTGTCCGGGGCGACCGGGTCCCCGTCGGGGGCATCGTCGCCGTCGTCAGGGTCCGATGCCGGGGTTCCCGGCCCCCCGCCTCCGTCGTCGTCCGGGCCGTCGCCGCCCTCGTCATCCAGGGCGTCCTCGGCGTCCGCCTCGTCCAGGGCGAAGCGGGTCATGTAGTCACGCGCCTTGGACTCGAAGGAGAGCGGGGCCGGGAGCGTGGTGGTTGCCCCGGTGTGCCCGTAGCCGTAGCGCAGGCTGGCCACCAGGTGGGCGATGCGGTCGGGGTCGTCGCCCTCGGCGCAGGCCGCCACCGTCACGTCGATGGGGTTGGGCAACCGGTAGAGGGCCTTGGCGATGTCGAAGACGTGCCGGGTGAACAGCCCGGCCGCCGATACGCCCCGCGGGAGGGCCAGCCCCTTCTCCTTCTTCGCCGGGAAGAAGGAGTGGAGGTTGCGGTAGACGCTGAGGCCGCGCGGGATCGACATCTGGAAGTAGCCGGAGGTGATCCATTAATGGACCCCGCGCCCTGCCAGGGCGTCGGACAGCCGGATCGCGCGCGCGGTGATCGACGGGCAGTAGCGGTCGACGAACTCCCCGGTGGCCTCGCCGGTGGCGCCGTCGACCCGCTCGTAGCGCGAGGTCTTGCGCTCGACGACGCGGCCAGCGCGGCCGGTGCGGACGCGGACGATGCGGGTGCCCGGCCAGCGCGAGGCCATGTCCACGCGCTCGCCGCCGATGGTGACCGCGTCGCCGATCTCGCGGTCGGTCAGCCAGGGCCACAGCGAGGCGGCGCTGGTCGAATCGATGAGGACGAGGGGGCGGTCCCCGGCGAGGGCCGAGTCGTCGATCACGGTCCGCACGAACTTCTGGAAGGAATCCCGCTCGACGTTGCGGCCGTCTCCCAGGCTCGCCGTCACCTCGGGGCTGGCGATGCGCTTCATCGCCTCGAAGAACGGCTCCCAGGTCTCGGTCCACAGCATGCGGCCGTCGTACCAGCCGACGCGCGCGGTGGTCCGGCCGGTCGCCGCGTCGATCCGGGTGGCGAGGCAGACGCGCCCGCCGCCCGCCCCGTACCGCAGTCGGGCCTGGGTCACCACGGAAATGCCGACGATGGCGCGCGGCCGGTCGGCCTCGCTGGGGAAGAATCCCTTGAGCAGGCTGGACACCTCGGAGACGAGGCCGGAGTGCCCGAACAGCAGGTCGTAGACGCCCGCCTGGATGCGGTGGAGATAGTTGGCCAGACCGCGCCACCCGGCCTCAGGCGGCCGCAGGTACTGCACGTTGGCGTCCGCCGCCGAGGCCAGGGCATAGCGCCCGGCGAGCTTGTTGACGGGGTCGTCCTTGCGCCGGTCGTACCAGTCGGTGGCCTGGACCAGCGCGTGGCAGCCGCCGTGGGCGCGGGCCATGTCGGACGCGAGCGCCTGCCAGGCCCCGACCCGCGCGGCGAAGCGCTCCGCGGCCTTCCCGGCGGCCATCGGCAGGTCCGCCCGGGCGCCGTGGACCCCGGTGGGCAGCTGGTGCTCGACGATCTCGACGGCGTGGCCGAACAGACCGGCGACGCACGACCTCATGACCTCGCGCTCGCGCTCGGTGCGGGCTATGAGGGCGACGACGGGGCGCGTGCCCCCGAAGGCCCGGCGGATGCGGTCGCGGTTGGCCGCGCGGATGCCCTCCAGCACGCCCCTCGCCTTGAGGGCAACCTCAGGCTTGAGATCAGGCACCTCGCCGCCGGTCATCAGCCTGCGGCAGGCGTCCTCGAGGGCCTCGCCGTCGAGGTGGTTGCGCCCCAGCGAGATCGCGACGTCGGCGATCATCATGTCGGCCTGGAACGCCTTGTGCTGGTCTTCCGCGCGCTTGGGCACGCGCTCCTTCACCACGACCTCCCGGACGGCCAGGGGCCGGAAGCCGTCCGCCGCCAGCAGGCACGTCACGGCGTCGAACAGGTCGAGCAGGTCGCGCGTCGTGGCGCCGCCCCCGACCGGGTGGGAGCCGCCCAACTGCGGGGAATAGGGAATGCCGACGAAGACGCCGCGCGCCCCTTGGGCGGAGACCATCCCGGCGAGGTCGGCCGCCAGATCCTGCCGGACGTTGAGGGCCTGGATCATGAAGGAGGGGCTGAACGGCTCCTCAGGCACGCCGCGTCGGACCGGCGTCGTGAAATCCACCGCCACCGGGGCGCCCGCCCGCCCCATCACGGTTCCGGACAGGGTGCGCAGGCGGCGGAGCTTCTTGGCGTCCGGCACGGCGTCGTACCAGCGGCGGCGCGAGGCGTGCACGGTGACGACCGGGGTGGCGAGGTATGGCCTGCTCTCCACCGAGAGCGTGGCCACCATGGAGTAGAGCCCGCCCGTCGAGGCGGTGGCGGGCCAGGTCTGGAAGCTGACCTCGTTGGCCGAGGACGAGGCGCGCACGATGCGGTGGACCGGCCCGAGGCCGTCGAAGAGCTCGCGGCCCTCCAGCCGCCGGGCGACGACCTGGAGGATGCCGTGCTTCACCCGGTCGAAGCCGCCCTGCTCGCGGAGCCGCTCGCCGAGGTCGACCTCGAGCGTCTCGGCGGCGAAGGCGTCCGCGGGGGTCGCGAGCGCGTGGACAGCCTCGATCATCTCCTCGTCGATGCCGACGCGCTCCGCCCAGGGGCGCAGGGCCATCGTCATCCAGGTCCGCAGCGCCGAGGCCGCGAGCGCGACCGTGTCGCGCGCGCCGCCGGGGACCGCCTCGGCGTCGAGGAAGGGGAAGCCCTCCTCTCGTTTCCAGGGCGCGCCGAGATCCCGCGCGAGCAGGACCGCCTCGGGGATCTGCGCCTGGAGGGCCGCGCGCAGCGAGGCGTAGGGCAGCGAGCGGCCCTCGGGCTCGCCGGAGTCCGCGGCCAGCCTCGCGAGGCCGCGCAGGCGGGCCGCCATGAGCGGGGACCAGGAGACCCGGACCGTGGCGACGGGGAGGCTGCCGGTCGGCTCGACGGTCAGGGCGCAGGCGACCGGCTGGATGCTGCCTGCCCGGCTCCCCTTGACCGCGCGGAAGAGCGGGGGAAGCTCGGCGTCATTCGTCGTCAAGGCTGGCTCCGTCAGGGAAGCGGACCCCGGAGCAGCGCTCGAGGGGATGCAGGAAGGGTTCGTAGAGGGCGCGGTAGACCTCGCGGTCCACCGGATCTGGGTCGTTCACCCGGGCGCGCAGGATGTCGCGCATCATCACCAGCATGCTGGTCTGGCGACCGTCGCGCCGGGACGGGTCGCCCGACGCCGAGACCGGCGCCCAGGCGGCGTCGGCGAAGATCACGCGGGCCTTGCAGCCGTTGCGCATGGCGCGGCCGATGGTCTGGAGGACATCGACCATGATGTCGGCGGTGAACGGCTCGGCCAGCGGGCCGAGGCGGCTCGCCTGGACGGGGAAGCGAAGCAGCTGGCGGGCGGTCGCCATCAGCTGGCGGCGGGCGTCGGTCCAGGCTGCGGAGACGGCGCGGAGCGGCATCGCGGTCGGCAGGTGGGCGGTGTCGAAGGCCAGCGTCCCTGCCCCGGCCAGCCCCGCCACGAGGTCGAGGCTCTCGGTGGCCGGATGGGGCCTGGTCATGAAGACCAGCGTGCCGAGCAGGGCGTCGCGGCGGCGCGGGCCCTGCTCGAAGACGATGTTCACGCCGCGGGCCAGCGCCTTCATCGGGAAGACGAGCGCGTCCCAGTCGTCGCGCAGGCCGAGGCGCTCGACCTGGGCCGCGGTGATCCAGTCGCCTTCGTTGCCCGGCGGCGTCTGGTCGATGACGGCGACCACGCGGTGGGCGAGGTCGGGCCGGGTGCGCCGCAGGTGCTCCTTGACGAGGCGGACCTGGGCGTAGCTGTTGACCACGAAGCCGACCTTGCGGCCGGGGTCGAAGTCGCGGGTCATGGCGACGGCGAGCGGATCCTCGCCGGAGAAGTAGTGGTCGGTCATCCGGCGCAGGATGCGGTCGCGCTGGCCGAGCGGCGCGCCGCTGAAGCGCAGGACGCGCGTCGGCTCCTCGGGATCGGGGATGGGGGCGAAGGCGTAGGCGCTGTCCCGCCACCCTGCGTCGGCCCCGGCGCGGCGCAGCACCAGGTCGGGGCCGACCGGGATGTGGAAGGTCGGGCTCTCCGCGAGGAAGGAGGTGGCGCTGGCCAGCAGCACCGCGGGCCCCCGCCGGTCGGGCTGGGCGGCGTCGTGGCGCAGCAGGTGGTGCAGGCGGTACAGCAGCGTGCGGGGGGCGCCGCGGAAGGAGACGTACTGGAGGCGGGCGCTGGGGCGGCCGTCCCCCTCGTCCATGTGGAAGCGGATGCCGGACAGGCGGCCGATGAGCGCCTCGGGGACGACGCGCGCGAGATCCTCGGAGATGCCCTGGCGGAACAGGGGCTCGCTGTGGATGCCCTCGGCGACCATCGCCTGCTGGGCCGGGACGAGGGCGAGGAACTGCATGATGACGGTGGTCACGCCGACCAGAAAGCGGAAGAGCTCGGCACCGGCCTCCGGGCCGATGCCCTCGCGCGGCGGGACGAGGGCGAAGGTCGCCCCGCGCATCTCGTCGACGATGCGGTCCTTGCGCGTCGGGAGCGGCTCGGAGATCCAGTCGCGCACGAGAGCGGCGACGCGCAGACCGGCCCGCTCGACCTCCTCACGGCTGGCGCCGAGGTTCGCCGCGACCTGCTCGGGGTCGAAGTCGTACTGGTCGAGGTCGGCGTCGACGTCGGTGCGGCGGAACAGGGCGGCGCGCACGCAGCCGTCCCAGAAGGCGCGGATGGCGTTGAACCGCCGCTCCTCGGCGAGGCGGGCCGCAGGCGGCAGGGCCGACGGATCCTCCGGGCAGAACAGGGCCGTGATGACGTTGTTGCCGGTGACGAAGGTGTCCTTGAAGCGCGACAGCGGCCCCTCCGGCCCGTTGCGCTGGCGGTCGCGCTGGAGTTGGAGGACGAGGCTGTGGTTGAGCTCGCGGAAGTCGCTGGCCGCCATGCTGTACTGGCGCAGGTTCGAGGCCGTCATGTCGTTGCGGCCAGCCGAGAGCGGCGTGAAGAGGTCGCGGTTCAGCGCGTGCTCGTAGCTGTCCTCGCTGCCGGTCAGGTCGAGCGCGGAGATGGCCTTGCGGTCGAGGACGGCCTGCGCGCCGTCGGCCTCGTCGACGACCACGAGGTCGGCGGTCATGGCGACGGCCTCGAAGTGGCGGATCTGGTCCGCGGCGAAATGGGGGCTGATGCGGGTGTCGAGCGACAGGACGTGGCCGAGCCAGATGCGCCGGGAGGTGAGTTCGCGGGGGGCCTTGAGGCGGCCGCACCAGCCCGAGAGCGGGCACAGGTGGTTGCTTTCCTTGGCCTTGGGCGAGCCGTCGCGCTTCAGGCCGCGCTGCCGCACGGTCGTGCAGGGCGGCGCCAAGTGGGGGAACTCGTGGCCGCCGTCGGGGTCGGTGTCGAAGGCGCCGAGCGCGCAGTTGAGCGCGAGCAGGTCGGCGCCGGGCGCGGTGCGCCCGAACCCCCGCGCCTCGTCGGAGGCGATGCGCTCGCCGAGCTTGCGGGCGTGCTCCAGCCGGGCCTGCGGCGACTGGCCTACGAGCAGGCCGACGTCGGCGCCGTAGAACCGGAGGTCGCCGAGCAGGTTGAGCGACGCCTTGATCGACGGCAGGAGGACGACGGTCCGGTAGCCGTTGGCGTCCAGCCAGACCAAGAGCAGGACGATGAGCGTGGTCTTCCCGGTGCCGGGCAGTCCGATCAGGTGCTTCAGGCCGTCGAGGCGGATGGTGTCGGCCTCGACCAGCACGCCGGTGGCGCGGTCGGGGGCCAGCACATGGAACTTGCGCTCGCCGGTGGCCTCGCGCAGGCGGGCCGCCCAGTTGCCGCGCGGCCGCTCGGGGTGGGCGGCGTCGAGCGCGTCGAGGCGCGCGGCCACGGCCTCGAGGTCGGCGAGCGGCACGTCGATGGGGCCGCGCGGCTCACGGCCCAGGTCATGCCGGGGCGGCCCCGGCGGCGGCGCGACCGCCGACAGGTCGACCGCGATGCGCTCGGCGCCGTCGGAGGCGCCGGTCATCACGTGCATCGGCCGCGTCGGATCGGCCACCGGGATGGCCCAGCCCGCGAACGGCAGGCCGCCAACCAGCGCGCGGACCATGTCGGCGACGACGTGGTCGGTGCCGGAGCGGCGGCGGAACGGGTAGTTCGGCCGTTCCGGGTCGATCTCGTAGGGCGGCTGCGCGTAGTCGTCGTCGAGCTCGTGAGCCTCCTCCCAGCCGATCGCGTCGTGCACCGTTTGGCGCAGTTGGATCTCGGACGAGGCAGTGACGCCCATCTGGCGCAGCGAGAAGGCCGCGGCGGCGAAGGCGCGGGCGTTGGGATGGTCGAGGACGGACCCGTAGCCGGACATCAGGGTGGGGACGTTGGACAGGTCGCGCTCGCCGAGCAGGGTCTCGACGGCGGCGCAGAGCCACTGGGCGGCCAGAGCGCCAACGTATCCCTCGGGCTTGGTCCTCATCGGGAGAGCTCCCGGATAGCCTGGGAGGAGGTCATGAACTCCAGCGCGTGCTGTCCCTGGTAGGCGTCGCGCAGCTGCTGGAGGTAGCGGGGGTTGAGGTCCAGCTTGTCGTCGGGCACGGCCAGTATCCGGCGGGCGAACATGTCGAGGCGGCCGATGGAGCGGCTGAGCCTCGCCGCCAGCACGACCGGGCTGGCGTAGGTCTTGACGTCGATGCCGATGTCCAGCCCGTCCACTCCGACGTCGGCGGCGTCGGCCTGCGGGTAGAGGACGACCTTCCGCCCCGCGGCCTTCAGCGCGTCGTGTATTCGGATCTCGTCGAGGCCGGGGCCGACCCAGTAGGCGAGGACGGCGTTGGTGCCGAGGCGCCAGAGGCCGGGAGCCTCGACGTCGTCCCGCTTGGCGGGCGTGGGGTTCGCGAGGCGGCACTGGCGGATGCGGCAGCGGCCGTCCGGGAAGCTCGCGGCGTCGCGGTCCGGCCAGAGCAGCGAGCCGCAATGGGCGCAGCGGCGGCCGACCCCGCCGTGGAGGGCGGCCTGCGGGACGGGGCGGTAGAAGGACATGATAGTGCGCGCGGCCGCGGCGTGCCCGCCCTCGACGAGGAAGCGGTGGAGGTCCTCGTCGCGGACCGCCGGGTTGCGGACCACGAACTCGCGGATGCTGGTGTAGGCCCGTGCGCGCTCGCGGGCCGGGTAGTCCTTCAAGGCCATCCGGAGCGCCTCGTGGTGGATCTCCTCCAGGGCGGCGGCCTCCGAGCCGCCCGCCCGCGCCAACTCGCGGCAGTCGGCGGTGGGGACGCCGAGGTCGCGCTCGACGAGGACGACGTCGGCGTGGCGGAACGGCGGCCGGAACTGCGGCAGTCCCCAGTCCCGGAAGGGTCCGCAAGCCAGATCCATCGCCGTGTGGACGCTGGCCCCGAGGTCGTCGGAAATCCCGGCGGACAGGGAGAGACCGGAGAGCATGGACAGCGCGCGCCGGGCCGCAGGCGGCAGGGAGGCGTCCTGCTGGACGGCCGAGCCGTCGTTGGCGGCGCGGTCGTGCAGGTCGCAGAAACCCTTGGCGAGCAGAACCGCAGTGACTTCGGGGGATGCTTCGGCCATAGTCGCCTTCAGCCAGTGGAAGGGCGAACTTGATCGGATAACGGGTCCATGTCAATCCATTCAGTAGACGATCTTAAAGGTGTGAGGAACGGGGCAGCCATCATACGCCGGTTGCGATGGATAGACGACAGGCTGTACTGGCATGGTTCGTTTCGCCGCAGCGACATGGTCACGCGCTTTTCGCTCTCGCCACAGCAAGCCTCCGCCGACATTTCGCAATACCAGCAGATCGTCCCCGCGAACGCGGTCCTCGATCCCTCGACGAAGGGCTACGTGAGGGCCGAGGGGTTCCAGCCGCTGTTCCTCAAGGACGCCTTCGCCTGGATGCGCCAGGGCCGCGAAACCGGCGACCTCTCGGTTCTGCCCTGCGAGTCGGTGCCGATCCCGGCGCGTCGGGCTGACGCGGAGATCATGATGGCGCTAATCGGGAGCTACGAGACACGGACGGCCCTGTCGATCCGCTACCAGTCCCTGACCAGCGCCGAGCCGAGCCAGCGGGTGATCTGCCCACACCACATCGTCGACCACGGGCCACGGGTTCACGTGCGGGCATGGGATGACCGGCGGCGGATCTTCACGGATTTCGTCGTGGGCCGAATCCTGTCGGCCGAGCCGGAGCCGTCCTACCCCTGGGTGGACCAGATCGCGGACACGCTGTGGCACGAGACAGTGACCGTCCGGCTGGCGCCGCACCCGGGGCTGAGCGCCACCCAGCGCGCCGTGGTCGAGCGCGAGCACTGCATGCATGACGGCGAGGTCGCCGTCCCGGTCCGCAAGGCGATGGTGCTGTACTTCCTCGACGGGCTTGGCCTGCTGGATGCCGTCAGGGAAGGGGACGGCACCCCGGACGCGACCCGGGGCGTCCGGTGCCTCGACGCCGCCGCCCTGAGGCCGTTGCTACCGGCGTCGGGCCCGCAGCCGCAGGACCATGCCCCGCGGGCATGAGTTCAGGTCGCGGGCAGACTGAAAGCGGTCAATTCGACACCTCCTGGCTTCGATGTCACCACCCGTCCCCGCACGGCTACTGCTGCGTCCAGACGAGGTCGTCGATGGTGAACTGGCTGCCGGGCTGGTGCATGCGCAGGTCGGCGCGGTAGGCCACGTTGAACCACTGGCCACGGTCGTTCCTGAACACCATTAGCGCCGACCGGTACTCCCGGTGCTCGGTGCGCACCTTGTCGGTGTTCACCGTGCTGAACAGGCGCCCGGTCCGGCCGTCGTCCTTCACCTCGGCCAGGGCGATGCCGTCCCTGGACTTCCGCCGGGCGTCGACGCCGACGACGAAGTCGGGGAAATGCCGACGCCCGTTCGGCAGCACGATGGTGACCGCCCACCGGGCGTTCTCCACGTTGCGCAGCCACCACAGCACCGTCCCGGTCTGGTCCTGGTCGAGCAGGCGCGCGAAGGCGAGCTCCTCCTCGTTCATGTCGGCCGGGAAGACGCCGTAGAGGCCCTTGTCGGCGCGCTCGAGCAGGTCGGGGCCCTCGTAGAAGGCCGGGATCTCCTCGTCCTGCCGGATCTCCACCACCTGCGCCAGGCACGCGCGGCAGGCGTCGTGCAGCAGGTCGGGGCGGGCCATCGCCAGCAGGTCGACCGCGCGCCGCAGGTCGCGCTCGCCGGGGACCGCGTGGCCGCGATCGTCGAGCTCCCGGCGCAGTCGCTCCAGCAGGGCGGGCTTGAGGTCCCGGTCGTCGATGCTCTCGTTAAACCGGAAGGCCATCTGCGCCTGCTGCGCGATGCGCAGGTTGGAGAGCGGCACGTTGGCGCGCTCGGTGGTCCGCGCGGCCTCGAAGACGTCCTCCTCGGTGACCAGCACCTTGCCCATGGTCCGGTTCACCAGGGCGATCGCGCCGTCGTCGATCCTGATGCGGCGGGCGATGCCCTGGACCAGGCCGTCCATGGAGCGCGGCATGACCTCGCGGGCGAGCGCCCGGGGGAAGCGGAGGTCGGCCCGCAGCGGGTAGCTGACGCGGCCCGGCCGCCCGGCCGCGGCCGCCGGGGCGTCCTGCACCGCCAGCCCCCAGCCCTCCTCGGCCGCCTGGTGGGCGCGGCCGCCGAATCCGGGCGGCCGCCGCGCGTCATGCAGGGCGATGTCCAGCGAGCCCTGGACCCGCAGCGCCGCCGCCCGCACCCGGCCCGCCGTGTCGTCGGCGCCAGCCGCCTCGCCGCCGCCCGGCGCGGGGGGATCGAGGAGCTCGGCGAAGCCGCCGTCCGGGTTCACCAGGGCCACCCTGGAGCCGCCGAACTCGACGACGACGACGTTGTCGGTGACCGTCTCGATGCTGTCCCGGATGGTCTTGAGCTCGTCGGCGGCCGAGGCGATGCCGACCTGCTGGGCCGGGTTGGCGAGGAAGACGTAGCCGTAGTCGAGGACGCCGTCCGGCGGCCGGGGCGGGTCGGAGGCGAAGGCGTGCAGGTGCTGGACGCGGGGGTCCACCCGCATGATGCGCCCGAGCACCTGGAGCCCGAACTCGACGCCGATCGCCTTGCGCAGCGAGACAAGAGTCCAGGCGCGGGGAGCGTCGAAGCCGGTCGCGGCGGCGACCTTGAAGATCAGGACTTCCTTGGTCTCGTCGTAGGCCAGCGTGTGGAAGTAGGGATCCGGCTCGCCGGAGGTGTGCGCGGCGATGGCGTCCCGGTCGACGCCGTTGGCCACCAGGATGTCCCGCACCTTCGCGACCGGGTCCACCTTGTCCCTGGCGTCGTTGTCGACCTGGATCATGAGCAGCGGCACCATCGCGACCCCGGCGTCGGCCAGCGCCTTGCGGATGATGCGGTGGCGCGCGAGGCCCGCGACGACGGCGACCTCCTCCATGTCGAGCAGCGAGGCGTCGCGCTCGTCCGGCCGGAAGTGGACGGCCTTGACGCCGGGCTTGTTCAGGCAGGCCCGCACGGCGTCGTCCCGGCTCACCTCGATGCGGTTGACGCGGCCGATCCCGGCCACCCGCTCGAAGCGCTCCAGCTGCTCGTCGCGCGGCGTCGCCGTTGCGATCATGGTGACGTCGGGCTGGAGGACGCCCAGGTAGAAGTCGGCCGCCTGGCGGGCGTTGGTGCCGAAATTGAGGTGGCCCTCGTCGATGACCGCGCCGATGAGCCAGCCGTCGGCGCGCAGGGCGGCGACGAGCAGGTCGATGCTGGGCAGGAGCTCCCCCTCCTGGCGGGCGAGCTTCGCCTCCTTGGTGGCCGACGCCACGCTGGCCCAGGTCATCACGAAGACGTCGCCGTCCCGCGTGCCGCGAGGCAGCCGGTCGGTCGCCAGGTCGCGCAGGCGCAGGCCGGGGCACTGCGCCGCCAGGGCGTCGCGGGACTGCCGCACGAGGCCGGAGTACGGGGTGAACCAGAACCAGACGGCCTTGCGGGGCAGCGCCCCCACCGCGCGCTCCAGTGTGCGGCCGATGGTGAGCGTCTTGCCGCTACCGGTCGGCGAGCGGAGCAGCGTGACGCCCTGGGCGAGCGCGATGGCCCGGCGCCGGGCCGGGTCGGCCTCGATCTTGGCGGCGGTGTCGAGGATCACCCGGAGCGCCGTGTCGGAGGCCCTCTGCTGGAAGGGCTTCAGGGGCAGAAGCTGGAAGGCGGTGGCGCTCGCGCCGTCGGCGGCGCTCATGCCTGGAACCTCCGCACGAGTTCGTCGGGAACGGCGCGGATCTCCACGCTGTTGCGCCCCTCGAGGGCGTCGCGGAGCGGCCCCGGGGTGTAGGCGTAGACGATGAGGAACTGGTGGCGCGCGAGCAGGTCGGCGACGCGCTCCTCGGCCGCCGGGGTGAAGCGGTCGCAGTAGGCGACGGCGGCGCCGTCCTCGGCCAGGCCGACCTGGAGCGCCGCGTCGGGGTCGTAGGGCGCCAGCGGGACGCCGTGCATCGCCTGGATGGCGAGCCAGAGGTGGCGCGGCTTCAGGTCGTAGGCGAAGTCCTCGAACGCGACGCGGTCGGCGACGAGGTGGGCGAAGCCGCCGCCGCCGTCCCAGCCGAGGTCCTCGGAGATGCCGCCCGGCTCGCCCTCGATCACCTTGGCGAGGCGGGCGGAGGCGAAGCCCGCGATCTCGGCCTCGGTTTCCACCCCGATCCACCGCCTGCCCATCTTGGTGGCGACGGCCGCCGTGGTCCCCGACCCGAGGAAGAAGTCCAGCACCAGGTCGCCTGGCTCCGTCGCCATCCCGAGGATGCGCGCCATCAGCTGCTCGGGCTTGGGCGTGACGAATGGCTCGACGCCGGGGAACATCTCCTTGTGGTGGGCCTTGGACTGCCGCGTGGTCATCACGTCGGCCCAGATGCTGGGGAACGGCCGGTCGGGGGTCTCGGGCGCGTACTCGCGGGCGTATGGCACCCAGGCCAGCCGCCCGTCCTGTCCGGGCACCTGCTTCCAGATCAGCCGCCCCTCGGCCTGGAGCCGGGCGATGCCGTCCTTGCTGTGCGACCAGCGGCCCTCGAGGCCGTTGTCGAGCATGGGCAGCACCTCGGTCCCGTCCGGCGCCGCGAGCGGGAAGTGCATGGTCGGCCGGTCCTTGCGCAGGCTGTTCTTGCCGTTCTTCCGGAGCAGCCGGTCACGGCAGAGGCGGCCCCGCTCGTCCCGCTGGCGGAAGGCGTCAAGGATGGAGTCGGCGGACATCCGGCGGAACCGGGCCAGCGCCTCGTCGGAGGCGTAGCAGTGGATGTACTCGTGGTCCGGGGCGATCTTCACCTTGTTGTCGTTTGGGCTGTCGACCTTGCGCCAGATGAAGGAGGTCACGAACATGTCGCGCCCGAACACCTCGTCGAGCAGCAGCTTCAGGTACGGCCCCTCGTTGTCGTCGATGGAGACGAACAGCGCGCCGTCCGGGGCGAGCAGGTTCTTGGCGATCTCGAGGCGCCGGAACATGAACTCCAGCCAGGTCGAGTGGCGGAAGCGGTCGTCCTTCTTCACGAACTTGTCGTTGTAGACCCAGTCGCGGTTGCCGGTGTTGTAGGGCGGGTCGATGTAGATGCACCTCACCCGCCCGGCATGGGTCATGCTCAGCCAGCGGAGCGCGTCGAAGTTGTCGCCCTCGATGAGGAGGTTCCGGTAGGGCGCCTCGCCCCGGCTGGGCCGGTCGTCGCCGCCGAGGTCCATCACGACGAAGTCGCCGTTCAGCGCGAGGTCGCGTTCGATTTCCTCGCGTTCCCATACGAGCCCGAGCTTGCGTTGGGCGTCGCGCTTGACGAGCAGGCTGATGGCCTGCTCGCGCGACAGCTGCTGGTAGTTCAATTGCGCGGCCCCGGCTAATGACGTCATAGGCTATCAAACCCAGCCTGACACGACCTATGAGGGATTTTCAATGGCAATGACTCGCAAAAATTGTTTACAAAATCTGTCGCTACCCTGATGTATCTCTGGAGATTACAATTCTGCGAAATGATGGAAGGGCGCGCAAGATTTGAATGAGGATTGAATAATGAAATATCTAACAACGGGTGGCATTTGGCAAAGTCTTTTCCAAATCTGCGCAATTCAATTACAATCGAGGCAGTCGCGGATATGAGGGCCAACGAATCCTCTGGCAGCGCTCGCTCTTCGGCTCACGTGACATCCGTCCGCAAGCTGTCGTAGCTTCAGCCTGTTTTGGGGATGGAGAACATATGCCTCGCGGACCTCGTGCCATTGCCCGATGGGCGGTCGCCTGCGCGCTTCCAGCGCTCGTTCTGTTCGCCCTTCCGGTTACGGCCAATGCCGCGCCGACCGATTGTCCGGCCCACTATGCCGGGGCCATGGCGCCGGACCTGATCAACCCGAAGCTGGCAGCAAAGACCCGGGAGCTTTGCTACTCGGCGTTTGCCGTTCTGCATTCTGGCGTGACGCGCACCCCGCTCTATGCGGTCGAGCACCTGACCCGGGACAGCGTCGCGGCCGCCAAGGGCCTCCAGCGTCCGGAAGCCAGCGCATTCCATGCCGAACCCAGGCTGCCGCCGGACGAGCGTGCCGAGTTGGCGGACTATAAGCGCTCTGGCTACGATAGAGGGCACATGGTTCCATCAGCTAACGAACCGACCCCGAAAGCCCAGCAGGAGAGCTTTACCCTAGCCAACATGATCCCCCAGGTTGGCGAGAGCAACCGCGGGATCTGGAGCGCCATCGAAGGAGCGACCCGGCATCTCGCGAACACCCGCGGCGAGATCTACGTCGTGACCGGTCCCGTCTTCCAGGGCACCAACCTCCAGCGCATCGGCGGCCGGGTTCTCGTGCCGACCCATGTTTACAAAGCCATCTACGATCCGCGTCGCCGTGAGGCTGCCGCCTATCTCGTGCCCAACGCACCGGGGAACGATTACCAGCGCATCCCCATTGCACAGCTGGAAGAGGTCACCGGCATCGCAGTCTTCCCGGGCATCCCGGCCGCGGCCAAGTCGACGGTGCTGTCTCTGCCGGAACCCCGGGCGCCGGGGCGGGGGCGGAAGAACGATGAGCCCGGTTTCTCTGAACGCGACGTCCTGAAGTTCCTGAAGGAGTTGGTGCGATGATCAAGCCTTATGCTGACGACGCTGGAGCCATGAAGATCGGGGACATCGAGGTCGAGAACGGCACCGATCGGGTGGCGCTCTACGGGTCGATTGACCTCACGCGCGACAAGCAGGGACTGGAACATGCCCGCAGGCTCCGTGACCTGCTGGCCGCCATCGTCGAATCCCTGGAGACCGAGGCCGAACTTCCCGACCAACTTCCTCCGCCGAAGCCGACAGATTCGGTCGAGAACCCGTTTCGGTAATCGGTGAGCCCGAAGAGGCAAAACCCACCGGCACATCCGAGCGGCCGTCAGCACACGCTATGAGGCCATTCTTGTTCCACCTGTCCAACTCAGGTCTGGAAAAGTACATTTGGATGCGCAGGCCGATAGGTTGTATAAAGAGCGAAGTCGCTCACGTATCCGGATTGGTTGGGTAGCATGGCGCGTCGAAGAAATGGAACCCAGGCTAAAGACGAAATTGCAGAGGCCACAACGGTTGACCGATATGTTGGAAGTCGCATCCGGCTGCGCCGCACACTCCTGGGCATGACCCAGACGGCGCTGGGCCAAGCCGTCGGCCTGACGTTCCAGCAGATCCAGAAATACGAGAAGGGAGCCAACAGGGTCTCCGCATCCCGCCTATGGCAGTTTGGGGCGACGCTGGATGTGCCTGTATCCTTCTTCTTCGACGGCCTTGCCGACCAGGGCGATCTACCGGACGTGGTCCTCGAACCCGACCTCTGCACACCGGGAGAGCCGGACCCGATGGCGCGGCGCGAGACGCTCGAACTCGTCCGAGCCTATTACCGCATCGAGGACCGAGGCTTGCGCAGACGGCTGCTGGACCTGATCAAGGCGGTTGCCGCAGCGGACGACCCGGCAGACGCCCTTCTGACCGCCACCGATGCCTAGCCAATGGCGCCTTCGGGCGACGCCGTGGCACCGTCCCGTTCCGCCGCGACGAGGCGGGCCAGCCGCTTCACGACAGGCTCGCCCAGCAGGGTGACGTAGGAGCGCCTGCCGATGAGCAGGTACTCGACCAATTCGACCCCGAGCAGGCTCCCGGCTTTCTGGATGTCCGAGCAGGAAACCCTGACGCTGGCCGGGTTCGCCGGTTCATCGCCGGGGCAACTGTGGACGATCACCAGGCCGCTGGCGTCCATGGTCAGCGCGCGGCCCATGGTCTCGCGGACATCCAAGGCAACATCGCCGACGGAGCCGGTCCTGTGGAGCTCGTCGGCAATCAGGTGGCGCTGGCGGTCGAGGAACAGAAGGCGCAGCGTCTGGACCGCCGAGCAGGCGGCACGAAGGCGAGCGTAGGTGACCAGATCCTCGTGAGAGGATAGGAGCGGGCGTTGTTCCAGCGTAGGGCGCACCAAACGTGCCGCCAGTTCGATGACGGCCTGAAAGCGGAGGGCAGCATGATCGTCCCACGGCATGCCGCCGGGCAGCTTCCCCGCTGACGCCGCTGCGATCGCCGTCTCTAATGAGCCATGCCCAGCCAGCAGGCGCAGGGCCAGGAGATCGCCATCGGCGTCCGGCGCAGCCATTGCGAGTAAAGAGGACAGCAGGGTTTCGTCCGGCATCCCCTCCAGGCTGCCGCCGATCCTCGGGTCCCTCATCACCGGGAACGGCCGGGGGCCGTTGGCGGCCGCCGGTCTCCCGGCCCTCGCCCTTGACGCAACCTTGGCCGTGCTTGGCATGATCGACCTCTCGTTCCCGCTTACGCTTGGCCGGAGCGGCTACGGCCAGTGCGGTCGAGAACGGCGATGCCGAGGACGCCGTCGACTGCTGCACGCAAGGACCGGCTTGCCTGGCGCCAGCGCCGCCGCTGCTCTACCAGCGCGCCACGGCGGGTGCGAAGCGAGGCCCGCACCCGCTCGATCTCGCTGGCGGTGGATTCGCGCCCAGGACCGCCGCCATGCTCCTGGGCAGCGGCAATGTCGACCGGCCGCAACACCGGCGACCGGGTGCCGCGGAACCATTCGGGCCGGGCCTCTCGCGCGGCGGTCTCGAGATCGACCACTCCCTGGACCATCATCGAGCGGATGATGTCCCCGACCTCATGATGGGCGCGGCGGAACGGCATACCATGCTCCTGGACCAGCCAGTCGGCCAGCGCGGTGGCGTTGGTCTGGCCGGACACCGCCCTGAGGCGCATGGCGCCCTGGTTCGGCTCCGCCCCGGCCACGATCAGCCGGATCAGCGTCAAGGCGTCCAGCATTCCCGAGGCCGCCGACCACACCGGCTTGACGCCCTCGGTGCCGACGGCGATGGAGTTGGAGAAGGGGGTGGCGTGCATCGCCATCGCCGCCGACGTCAGCGCGCCCATCGGCGCTGCCGCCAAGCCCTTGACGTGCTCCAGCATGTAGACGTTGCGCTTCTGCGGCATCATCGAACTGGTGCCGACCAGATCGTCGGCCACCGTCAGGAAGCCGAACTCGCCGGTGGTCCACAGCTGAAGGTCATGAGCGAGACGGCTGAGCGTCACGCCGAGGATGCCCAGCGCCGCCAGCAGGCGCAGGACGGCGTCGCGCGAGGCCACGGCGTCGATGGAGTGCGTCCAGGGCCCCAAGAAGCCGAGCAGGGTAGCCGTTCGCCGAGTGTCGATGGGAAGCCCGGTGCCGCCTACCGCTCCAGCACCCAGCGGGCAGCGGTCGAGATCGGCCAGCACGGCGTGCAGGGACTCGGCGTCGCGGTCCAGCGCCGCAGCGACCCCGGCGTAATAATGGGCCAGCGTCACCGGCTGGGCGGGTTGATAGTGGGTGTAGATTGGGAACACCGCGTCGGTGCAGGCCGCAGCGCGGCGCAGGAGGGTGGTCTGGAGCCTGGACAAGCCGGTCAGCAGGTCGGCGACGACGTTGCGCAGCCGCAGGCGCAGCACGGTCGCCCCCAGATCGTTGCGCGATCGCGCCGTCTGAAGGACGCCGCCTATCTCCTCGCCGAGATCGGCGATGAGATAGGTCTCGTAGAGCAGATAGACGCCGCGCGGGGCCGAACGTCCGCGCAGGACGGCGAAGCCCGACCCTTCCATCTCGTCGATGCGCCGCAGCAGAGGTGAGACCTGCGCAATAGGCAGTAGGCCGGTCTCGGCCATCATCACCAGGTGCGCCCGGTCGACCTGGGTGATCCAGGGCAGGTCACGGTCGATGGCGTCGTCGGCGACGTCGCCGAAGAGAATGGACTGGGCCTTCGGGTTGAGCGTCCCAGCCACCCGGCCGGTGTCGCCGAGGTGGGCCAGAATCTGGGCGTTGCTGATCACCATGAGGGGGACTCCCGGTGAGAAGAAATTTCGGGTGTATGGCTGGTCGGAGCGTGGCTGGTTGCCGGATCAGCGGCTGGAGGTCCGGCGGGCCAGCGTGATGCCGACCAATGCCAGCGCGCCGCCAAGCCACTGGAGCGGGCCAAGAGCCTCGCCGAACAGCATCCAGGCCAGCGCCGCCGCTGCGACCGGCTGGATCAGCAGGCCGATGGACGAAAAGGTGACCGGAAGGTGTGCCAGCGCATGGGTGATGAGGCCTTGGCCGATGACATGGCAGGCAACGCCCAGCGCCAGCACCACGGCCCAACCCCAAGCGGTTGCGGGCAGCAGCGGGCCGCCCTCAATCCAGGCGGCCACCGCCAAAACCAGGGCGGCGGCAGCGCTGGACCCCGCCATGATGACGCTGGTCGAGTGGCTAGCCCGCAGGCGTTTCACCGCCATCAGGTAGACGGCGTAGAAGGCGGCGGTGCTGACTGCGATGGCGTCACCCTGCCATTGCCCTTCCGCCGCGCTTCCAACCGACGCGAACAGCCCGTCGCCGATCAGCAGCGCCATGCCGGACAGCGACACCGCCAGGGCGACGATCAGGCCGAGGCCGATCCGCTCGCGGAACAGCAGCCAGCCGAGCAGAGCGACGAAGACTGGGGCGCAGTTGTTGAACAGCGTCGCCTTGGCCACCGAGGTCATGGTGATACTGAGATGCCAGAGCGCGAGGTCCCCCGCCAACATCAGCCCGGCCACCCCCATCAGCGCCATGTCGGTGACGGTGACGCGCGCGCTGGCAGACTGGGGCGCCTTCCGTTCGGCGAGCATGCCGAGCCAGAAGAAGGGCAGCGCGATGACCAGCCGGTAGAAGGCGGTGGCGATCGGTTCGAGTTCGCTGACCCGCACCAGGATTGGGGCGAGCGCAATGGCGAGCGCGCCCGCCAGCAGGGAGAGCAGCGCCGGGTTCGCCCCGGCGCGCGAAGGTCCGGCGGCCGCAATGGAGGTTGAGGACATGGAAGGGGGCTCCTGCTGCTGTTCCGGTCAGGCGACGGTGGCAAGGGTTCCGGTGCCGTCGGCCGCGACACGGAAGCGGATGGCGCAGCGCGCCAGTTCGGCGGCGGCCACGGCTGCCTCCAGGGTGGGGGCGCTGGTGAGCGCGTGGCCGAGGCGGTCCTGGAAATCACCTCGGCGGGCTATCAGCAGTGGGGATGCACGGTAGAGCCGCAGGTCGCGCAGGAAGGGCGCACCCCGTGCCGCCTCCAGACCCTCGGTGGCGAACCACAGTCCGTCGTCGGGTGGCGTGAGGAAGCGGATCGCCGCGTGCTCCTGCCGGGTCGGCGTCACCTCCGGCGTCCGGCCGACGGCCAGTTCGACGGTTGCCCGGATGAGGTCAATGCCGGTGGCTTGGCGGACGAGCTCGGGGATGAATCCCCCGGCGAGCCGCGGGTTGACCTCCATCAGGTGCGGGCTGTCCTCGCCGAGGCGAAGCTCGACATGCAGCGGCCCCCAGGTGAGGCCGAGCGCCCGCGTAGCGGCCAGCGCGAAGCCCGCGATCCGATCTGCCACTGTCGAGGCGAGAGGGGCCGGGAAATCGTGGCCCATCTCAACGAAGTGCGGCAGGGCGCCCAGGTGCTTGCGGGTCACGCCGATGACCGCGTCGTGGAAGATTTCTACCGAATACTCGTCGCCCCGGACGACCTCCTCGACCAGCAGCGCGCCACACGTCGGGTCGGCGAGCAACACTCTGGCGTGGGCCGCCACCTCGGCCATCGTGGCGCAGAGCCGGACGCCGACACTGCCCGATCCGGCCACCGGTTTCAGGACAACGGGCAATCCGATGCCGATGGCGGCCTGGACGGCATCGGCGGCCTCAGTGACCTCGGCATGGCGCACGCGGTCGACACCGGCTTCGTCCAGGCGGCGGCGCTGGGTCGCCTTGTTGCGGCAGGCGGCCACTGCGTCAGCATCCGGCCCCGGCAGGCCGAGTTCGGCGGCCAAGCGAGCGGCGGTGGCGATGAAATACTCCGAACTGGAGGTGATCCCGGCCACCCCCTTGCTGCGCGCCAGTTGCTGCACCAGCGAGCGCAGGACGGTCAGGTCGGCGGTATTGGCCTCGATGCTGCGGACGGCGTCCTCGGTGACATAGGGATAGCGGCTGGGCTGGCGGCTGATCAGCACCGGCTCGAAGCCGAGGGTACGGGCGGTGTGGGCGAACAGGCGGCCGGTACCCGAGGTATTGCTCTCGATGAACAGCAGGAGGCGCAGCATCACGCGGCCTCCGCGAGGTCGCGCGCAACCGGGGTGCCAGCCGCCAGCACCTCGTCCAGCGTCCGGCGGTCCCAGCGGTAGCTGCTCCAGCTGGGCCGGACGTCGCTGGGATGCGCCACCGGCTGCGGGGCTTCGGGCAGCACGCCAGTCCAGCCCGGCAGCGCTGCGAGCCAATCGTCATTGTAGATGCTGGCGACGTAGCGGTGACCCTCGTCGGGGAACAGCGTCACCACCTTGCGGTCGGGATGGGTGCGTGCCCACCAGTCGGCCACCAGGTAGGCCGCCCCGCTGGTGCCGCCCTGGTAGAGCGCATGTTGCTGGTGCAGGCGGCGGGTGGCCAGGAACGCCTCAGCTGCGCCGACCCAATGGATCTCGTCGAACTGGCGGTGGTCGACGTTCGGCGGCACCAAGCTGTTGCCGAGGCCGCGCAGCAGCCGCTTGCCGTCGGGCTGGCCGAAGACGACGCTGTTGGGGGTGTCGACGCCGATGACGTGAAGGTCGGGGTTGAGGTGGCGCAGGAAGCGGGCGATGCCCGACATCGAGCCGCCGGACCCGACGGTGCCGACGAGGCAGTCGACATGACCGAGGCGCTCGGCGATCTGTTCGGCCACCTCGGCGTAGGCGCGCGGGTTGTCGGCGTTGCCGTACTGGGACGGGCAGAAGCTGCCCGGGTTGGCCTCCAGCGCGGCGCGCAGCCGGTCGAGACGGGCGGTCTGGAAGCCGCCGATCTCATAGGGCTTCTTGACGATCTCCAGCGTGACGCCCAGTTCCAGCAGGCGCTTGTGCAGGTGCTCGTCGATGGCCGGATCGCTGACCAGGATGAGCTTATAGCCGCGCACCGCCGCCAGCATGGCGAGCGCCAGTCCGAAGGTCCCCGACGTCGTCTCGCAGATGGTGCCGCCGGGCTTCAGGCGCCCGTCGGCCGCCGCGCGGTCCAGCATGTGCCGGGCAGGGAGCAGCTTCATCAGGAAGAAGGCGGCGCCATGCAGGTTGTCCGTCAGCCGCACCAATCGGGGGAGTTCATAATCGGGAAAGCCACGGGACTCGCGGGACAGGGGCTGGGACATCGTCAACTCAAGCGACATGGCGAACCTCGGCGGCATCGGTGCGGAAATGGAGGGCGGGGGGCAGGCCGATGGTGTCGAGCCTGGCGGCCGCCTCGGCGACCCGGCGGACCGTGGCCGGGTTGCGGGGGTCGAAGAGCAGGCCGACGACGGTGCCGCTGTGGGCGACTTGGATGCCGAGCGCCCCGGTGGAGGCCGCAATGGCGTTGATCTCCTCGAAGGCGGGCTTGGGCAGATGGCGCTGGGAGATGCGAGCGCTGGCCGTGGCAACCCGGCCGAGCAGAGCCGCGTCGCCGGTGCGGATTGCCCGCCGCAGCATGCCGCGCAGTGGCCGGAACGCCTGGATTTCCCAGTCGTCGTAGTCGGCCGGAGGCTGCTTCACGGTGTCCACAAGGGCGCCGGGAGCCGTGTTGACGCTGAGGACCTCCAGCGGCGGCAGGGCGGGGCCGAGATGCTCCAGCACAATGCCCTCACGCTGGGCGAAGAGCACGGCGAGGTCGCCGTGCATGATGCTGTCGCTCGCCGTCTCCGCTCGAACCGCCAGCCGGGCGACCTCGTCGGCGCCGAGGGCCGCGCCGTGGGCGTCGGCGACGGCGCGGATGGCGGCCACCACGTCGGCGGTCGAGGATCCCATGCCAAGGCCAACGGGGATGGTGCTCTCCACCGTCAGGTGGCCACCCTGGTCATGCAGGCCCAGGCTGTCCAGCGTCAGCCGCGCGGCCTCGGCCGCCTTGAGCTTGTCGTCCGGGACGGTGACCAGATTTCCCGGTGCCGGGCGGAAGACGGCGGTGGATGAAACGATGTTGCACGGGAGCGTGACGAGACCGCGGTGCAGGCGGCCTGCATCGTCCGGGAAGATTCCCTGGAGGATCTCGCCGTGATGGCCGTTGACTTGGCCGAGACCGTGTTCTTTTCGCTGATTTCCCCTGGTGCCAAGGCGCACGGAGGAAAACCGAGAGATCACATCTCCGGGCATTCGAAACCTCTTCGCTGAATGGGTCAGTTTCTATTGTTGATGTTTAGGCGAGTGTCCCCGGCCTAACGGGGATAATTAGCTACTATTGGGAGGCTGTTTGCGCCGCGGCGCAGTTCATTGCGTCGTGATGAGCAGACTGTAGCGCCATCTTGACGGCATGAAATTTCTAATTCTGCCACCCGGTTTGTCACGATGGAAAAATTGACGGCGCAAGGCGCGACACTCATAAGTGTGAAATCGCCTTAAACGAGCAGTTGCCCATGCCTGACATCGAACTCGACCAAATCGACCGGAAGATCATCAACCTGCTTCAGGGGAACAGCCAGATCACCAACCTGGAGCTCGCCGACGCGGTTGCGGTGTCGCCGCCGACCTGTCTGCGCCGGGTCCGCCGGTTGCGCGAGGCCGGGGTCATCGCCAAGGATGTCGCGATCGTCGATCCCAGCAAGCTCGGCAGCCACATCCAGCTGATCGTGACCGTCGAGCTCAAGGGCGACGACCGGGTGCTGATGGATGCCTTCGAGAAGACCATCCACGCCCAGGACTGCGTGATGCAGTGCTATCTGGTCACCGGGTCTACCGACTATGTCCTGGTGGTCTGCGTCAGGAACATGAGCGAATTCGAGAAATTCGCCCGGGCGACCCTCTACACCAACCCATTGATCAAACGCTTCATCACCCTGACGGTGATTAGTCGGGTCAAGTACGAGACCAGGATCCCAATCGACGGCTGACCGGGTGCTGGCCTCACCGGTACTTCCACATTCCCACCCGTTCGGTTCGCGCTGCCTGTTCCTGGAGTTCGTAGAACCCTGCGCTCTCGGCCCGGTCGTCCGTCGCCCATCCCGAGGTGATCATCAGGTTGCCGAGGTCAGCGCCGTCGACCGAGCATTGGGCGCTGACCGGCTTGTCCGGCCCGCTGTCCTTCACGATGCAGATGACCTCGTCCTTGCCGATCAGCGCCTCGAGCAGGCGGTGGGACACCCTGGCGCACGGTTCCCCTTGGCCATTTCCATAGCATAGGGCATCGGCCTCCGGCGCCCGGACGCCCCAGAGATGGATGTCCCGTCCTTCCACTTCGATCCGGTCTCCGGCGATCACGGAGATCTCGGCCGCGAGGGTTGCGTGACCGGCCAAAGGCATCATCATGGCGGCAAGAGCAATTAGGTGAAATCCGCGGAGCGCTGCGGATGGCAGGTTCATGCGCCTACTCATGAGGGAACGGCTGTAGCTTAATGCTACCGAACAGCCACGTCTTCGTCATGCAGGAATTTCCCCTTCCCGCCAAGCGCCCGCCGAAAGGTCGCTTGCTTGGCTGCCGGGGCCTGTTCATTGTCCAGGCGTGCATTTTCGCGGGGTCTGCTGGTGTTCGTCGTGAGCAAGGAGATGGCTGAAGCCGTGCAGATGGTCTTCCACGAGCAGGGCGAATGGCCCGCCGTGGCGGAACTGCGCCGCCACGTCCACATCGCCGACAACGCCAGCGCCTTGCAGGCGGTCAGGGCCATCGCCTCTTGGCGCACCCTTCCCGCCGATCCACCGGCCCGGCACCATGAGGCGAAGGACGTCCGGGCAGACACGTAAAGCAGCTATCGTGTCAAAGCCCCCTCGGCATGCAAAACGACGGGGGCTGGGTGATGGATTGTGTGAGTATCCCTGTATGCATTCGACCTAAATGCGCTCTTAAACACAGATTTTCGCCGTTTTTCCCGGGATTTTGCGCCAAGGCCACCGGGTTCCGACCGCTTCGTTGTGTTCCATTGGACTCCCATACGCTTTATCCGACGCCAAACCTGCTTGAGTGCCTTGTTGGCGGTCTATCGGAGCGTAACTCATCAGCTGCTTTGGCCTGACAAGGTGGTGTGCGTCGTCCTCGGTTAGGCCTGTCAACTCATGGGCGACTTTCCATGGCCAGGAATGTCAGGAGCTCCCGGGCAAGCTCCTCCGGCGCCTCCTCGGCCATATGGTGCCCGCAGTCGAGACCACGACCGCGCAGGTCTGGCGCCCATGGCTGCCAGACGGAAAGGACATCGCCATAGAGCGCTTCGAGGTCATCGCGCAGTGACCATAGAGCCAGGGTCGGGCAGGCGAGGGTCCGCCCCGCCTGCCGGTCCGCTTCGTCATGCTCCCGGTCGATGCCGAGGCCAGCGCGGTAATCCTCCATCATGCCGTGGATCGTTTCCGGGTCATGGATGGCCGCCCGGTAGTCGACGTAGACTTCGGCCCCCATTGCGTCAGGCGAGCCGCCGTACCAAGCGTCTGGATCGGCAAGGATCGCCCGCTCTGGCTTGTCCGGCTGGCCATAGAAGAACCAATGCCACCAAGCCTGAGCGAAGCGGGCATCGCAACGTCCGAGGGCCTCTGCGATGGGAACACCGTCCAGCACCGCCAAATGCGTGATCGCCAGGGGATGGTCCATCGCCGTGCGGAAGGCCGTGTAGGAACCCCGGTCATGCCCGACGATGGCGAAGCGGTCGAAGCCGAGATGACGCATCAGCGCGACGCAGTCACGGGCCTTGGCACGCTTGGATGATCCTTCATGATCCGGCGTATCGGCGGGCTTCGACGACTGGCCGAAGCCACGAAGGTCCGGGCAGACGACGGTGTGATTCGCCGTAAGCAGAGGGGCGACACGGTACCATGTGGCATGGGTGCGGGGATGTCCATGGAGAAGCAGCACAGGCGGGCCATTCCCACCATGGCGCACCCGTAAGGTCGCCTCCGGCAGATCCACCATCTCGAGACGGAAGCCTTCGAACATCGACGTCTCCGATGGCATGCAGCGTGGGGGTCAAAGGATGCTGTTTCCCAGAACAAGCACCAAGCTGGCCCGTTCCGGTTTGGGACTGACTCGCGAGCAGCCAATACGTCCAGGTGGACAGGTTCATCGAAACTCGGTGAGTGGTTTGCGGTGAACAGGATGTCTATGGCCGAGAGGAGGGCGAGGGCGATCCGTCCCGGTCTATTTTCCTCGGACCAACCGCTTATCAGTGAGCAGCCAAACGCAGCCGCAATCGATCTCCAGCTAGCCAGGAGCTTTTCAGACCGTTCTTGCGGATCAGGGAGTGGGCAGCCAAGATGTTATGGGACTCCGGAACTTCAAGGATGTGATGCGGTGGCGGACGAACCGATCAAGGGACCTGCGTCTTACTTTCCATCCATCGAGAAAAAGTATGGTCGCCCCATTGCCGAGTGGCAGGACATTGTCCGAAAGCACCTTCCGGCAAAGCACATGGAATTGGTTGCCATGTTGAAGAATGACCATGGGATGGGGCATGGCCACGCGAATGCGGTGGTTGCACACACTCTAGCCGCAGATAAGGGGTAAGAGCCCGCCCGGTTGTGGTCCATCGTCCGTGCTGAAGCCGTTCATCGTCTGAGGGGAGCGACCGCTGTCCAGGGATCGAGTGTGGAGGCCAACCCGGGCTTGATGGCCTCGACCGATGGCACTTCGCACCACCACGGCCGCCCGACGTTTGGCCACCTCGGGCAGGATTAGCAGCCGCTACCGGCAGGGATGCGGCCGTCTTCGAAGCACTTGATTTTATCAGCCTTGCGATGGGAACGGACTCTCCGCTTCAAGCATATTGCGCGACGCCGTTCCCGAGCGACCAATTTTCCTTTGCCACTTCGACGATGTTCACGAATACATCCTGTGGCCGGATGCCGGGGTTCTCGCCGAGCAGTTCCATAATCCGCTGGAACAGCGCCTTCTTCTGCTCCGCGGTCCGGGTGTTGTTCGCGGTGATCTGGATGTAGACGAGGTCATCGCCTCGGTTGACCCCAAGATAAGATGCACCGTAACGGAAGTTCGCTGCGTCGTGCTCAGTGATGGTCATGAACTGATCGTCTTCGGGCACGTTGAAGGTCTCGTGCATGGCGCGGTACAGACCATCGAAGATTGCCTGCCGATACGCTTCCGGTTTTCCAGCGCGCAGTGAGATGTGAACGAGCGGCATTGTAAGTCCTTTCCGTTATGTCCGCCTTGACAATAGCTATGGGTCAGTCATTTTCATATGCTATGAGTTTCAATATCTGAGATAACATCCTGAAATGATTCAGCCGCCTCTCGACCTTGATGCGGTGCGGGCTTTCGTACGCATCGCCGAACTTGAGAGCTTCACGCGCGCGGCCGAGGCCATTGGGACGACGCAGGCAGCTGTCAGCTTGAAGCTGAAGCGCCTTGAGGATCGGCTTGGCTGCCGTCTGTTCGAGCGGACGCCACGCTATGTGCAGTTGTCAGCACGCGGCGCCGCTTTCCTGGATCATGCCCGCGACCTGTTGGAGGCGCATGATCGCGCGCTGGCGTCGCTGACACGGGGGCGGCAGCGCATCGCCATCGGCATCAGCGACCATGTGGCGGGACCGGAGCTCCCCGCGCTGATCGCCCGGATGAACGCACAGGATCCGCAGTTGGTGATCGAGATCCGGATTGGATCATCGGGTGACCTGCTCCAGAGCTTCGACCGACGGGAGCTCGACACGGTGATCGTCCGCTTGCACGCCGAGCGTGATGACGGGGAGCTCATTACCGAAGAGCAGTTCGGCTGGTTCGCGGCACCAAGCTGGCAGCATCGAGCGGACGAACCGCTGCCGATCGCCACCATGGCCGAACCTTGTGGAGTGCGGGCGTTGGCGGGACAACTCCTCGACGCCGCAGGCATGCCGTGGACGGAGATTTTCGTCGGTGGCGGCGTGACCGCAGTGGCGGCAGCCGTCATGGCCGGACTTGGCGTCGCGGCATTGTCGCCACGCATGATACCGTTCGGCGCCGTCGACGTCGGCCTGCGGCTGGGGCTTCCAGTCCTTCCGCGCCTGCCCGTGGTTCTGCACACCAGGGTCAGAGATGGACAACCGCGTGCCGCGCTCGCTGCCCTGTCGGCAGCCTTCAAGAGCGCTGTTCGAGGCTGATGGGCTCCTTCAGCAGCGCACGTTCCATTAAAAGGCCCGCCAGTCGTTCGATCATACGGTCAGCTATGGGCTGCGATACTCGCTGATGTGGGGGCGGTTCACATCCGAGGCGGGAGCCCTCTCGAGAGGGTACAATCTGCCTGTACGGCGGCGAGGAAGCTGCTACCCTTTGACGTCCGATCTGATGCTCCTGGGCCGATGAACGATCCTGACGCCTCTATCCGGCTTGCAGCCTTCGAGCGCCTGCGCCTCTTGGCGCCGCTCCACGGGAACGCATTGCCTTGGAGCGCCATTCAGCAGGGGTTCTCCTGCGGCCAGGAGCACATCCTGTTCGCCAGCGCCGCGCAAGGAATCTTCAAACCGCGCCAGATGCAGGGTGTGCTGAGTGTGAAGACGGTCGTTCCGAAGCCCGGCGGCCGGGTCTGGTATCATGACCAGTTGGAGTCTGATTCTAAGCTGCGGACGGCCACCGATACGCTCGACTATGCCTTCAAGGGATCGAACCCGGACGATACCCAGAATCGGCTGCTTCGGGGCGCCATGGAGCAGCAGCTTCCGCTCATCTATTTCTACGGCGTCTCCCCAGGCTCCTACGAGCCGATCTTCCCGGCCTACGTCGTGGAGTGGGACCACAGATCGCTGTCCGTAAAGCTGGCTCCGAAGCCTCTCGCGGAAACTGCCACCCTCTGGACGCCGCCAAATCCGGACGAGCGCCGGTACGCGCTGAGGCAGGTCAAGCAGCGGCTGCACCAGTCAGCGTTCCGCGAGCGCGTGGTCGCGGCCTATGGCGGCCGGTGTGCGCTGACCGGCTTGCCCGAAGTGAGGCTGGTGGACGCCGCCCACATCATTCCCGACGGCGACGTCGAGCGTGGGCAGCCGGACATCCGCAATGGCATTTGCATGTCGAAACTGCATCACGCCGCCTACGATGCGGATTTGATCGGCATCGACCCCGACCATCGCATCCACATCTCCGAACGCCTGCTCGAGCAGCATGACGGGCCGATGCTGGAGCTCGGGCTGAAAGCACTCAAGGGACAGGTGATCCGGATGCCGCGCGAGGACCTGATGAAGCCCGATCCTGACCGGCTTGCGGTCCGGTTTGAGCGGTTCAGGAAGGCAGCCTAGCCATGACATCTGCCCGCCAGCGTTCCACGGCGACCGTCCAGTGAATCGGTTTCCATCCTCAGTTCCCGCCAACCCAGATGGCCGCTCGCAAATGGGCTTGGCGGCCACGGCCCGGATGGCGCGTCGAATGATGGTCGCCGGGCTTTCGGTCGCCATAGTCGTGACGCCGTTTACCGTCTCGCTGACCGATACCGTTCCGACCGATGCCGATGTACGGGACGCTCTCATCACTATGCTGAAGCAGGTCGCTCCCAAGGAGCGCCTCGAGCAGCAGATCGTGTCGGCGTTGGACCGTGACGCACCCGAGGAGGCCGAAGACTATCTCGACGTCGCCGAGCTCCTCCAGGTGCCGGTCGACCCCGCGCTGCGCACCCGTTTCGCGGACGAGAACTCGGGCCTGCGGGCTGCGGAAAGGAACATCTGGCGGGCCGCAACGGGGTTCGTAACCGGCGAAGGGGAGGGGACCGTTGGAATGGCCGCAGCGATCGCCTCGGATTTGACGGTGGTCGGCGACATTCGTGACCTGACGGAACAGGCGTCCCGCATCGTGCGGGACGAGCCGGTCGATGATTTGGTGCTGGGGCTGTCGATAGCCGGGGTGTCGATGTCAGCGGCGACCGTGGTCACGGCGGGAGGCGCCTTGCCGATCAAGACGGGCCTCTCCCTGGCTAAGCTGGCAAGGAAGACCGGCAAGCTGACCGCCCGGTTCCAGGATGAGCTTTCCTGGATTGTCGCCCGGGCCGTCAAAACGTCGGCGTTCCGCCAATCGGTGGCTGGGATCCCCTGGTACCGCGTCGACGATCTGGCGAGAGCCGCCCGCAGCCACGCCGCCCGTGTCGATACGAGGGAGGTGCAGAGCGTACTCGCCTCGGTGGCTCAGGTCAGCAGGGTGACGTCGCCCTCCCGAACCCTTGCCATCCTGCGCCATGTCGACGACGTCAAGGAATTGCAAGATGCAGAGCGTGCGGCAAAAGCCCTGGGAAAGCCGGTAAGCGGCGCGTTCCGCCTTGCCGGGAAGCGTGTGTTTTCTGCGATGGCCCATATCGTGAAGATCACCGCAAAGCTGATATTGGCCCTGATCGCCGCCATCCTCGGCGCGATATCGCTCTTGATCGGCCTCTTCATCAAGGTGAGATCGGCGATGCGCCTATGGCGGGGGCTCCGCTCGAGGCAATCTTCGGCGAGGGCTAAGGCGGCATGATCCGGCACCTGCTTTCCGTCGGCCGCGGCGAGCCGGATGGTTCCGCGTCTCGGCAATGGTGTCGAGGCGACTCCCACTTTCCTTGCCAGCACGGCAGTGTTTGGTCATGACCGATCCTCACCCGACAGCACCGGAGCATCTCGATACGACGCCGAACGGGGACACCGTGGCGGCATACTCGCGGCGCGCCCAGGAGTTCGTCGCCCAGTACGAGACCGTCGCCTTCGAGGAGCTCTACGCCGACGTCCTCGACCTGATGCCGTCCCAGCCTTCAGCCGTGCTGGATGTCGGCGCCGGGTCCGGCCGCGATGCGGCTTGGCTGGCGGGCCGCGGCCATTCCGTTGTCGCCGTCGAACCGGCGGCTGGAATGCGTGAGGAGGCCGCCCGCAGGCACACGGCAACCGGGATCCAGTGGATGGATGACCGGCTGCCGGGACTGGAGCGGGTCCACCGCACCGGCATGGTGTTCGACCTAATCCTGCTGGCTGCCGTCTGGATGCACGTGCTCCCGGCCGACCGGCGGCGCGCGTTCCGGAAACTGGTGACGCTGCTGAAGCCGGGTGGCCGGATGATCGTCAGCTTGCGGCATGGGCCGAGCGATCCGGAACGGCCGATGCTCCCCGTCAACCGCGCCGAGATCGAGCGCCTCGCGGCCGAGCATGGCGCAATGGTCAGCCGGGTCATCAAGACGCCAGACCGCCTCGGCCGGTCGGACGTCAGCTGGGAAACCGTCGTTGTCCAATTGGCGGATGACGGCACCAGCGCGTTGCCGCTGATCCGGCATATCGTCCTCAATGACGCGAAATCCAGCAGCTACAAGCTGGCCCTGCTGCGCGTGGTCGCGCGGGCGGCCGATGCCTCCCCCGGTCTCGCCATGGCCGACGGCGATGATGGTGTGGTTCTCCCGCTCGGGCTGATCGCCCTCTACTGGATCAGGATGTTCCTGCCGCTGGTCGCGGCTGATCTGCCGCAGACGCCGACCAGCCGGAACGGGGGCGGGCTCGGCTTCGTCAAGGAACCCTTCCGACGGCTTGCTGGCGCCGCGCCGCCCGAACTCCGGGTCGGCGCAGAGTTCCTGGGAGATGCTGGCCAAGCGCTGGCGGGGGCCATTCGGGACGCGGCGAGAACGATCGCCGAGATGCCTGCGCACTACATCACGTACCCGGGCAGCGATCGGCAGGTGTTCGGCGCCGTGACCCGGCGCGGCCCCCGGATCGGCGAACGGCTGGTGCTGGACGCGCCCTATCTGTGGTCGGTTGGCGACTTCCGGATCCCGCTGAACGTCTGGTTCGCCTTGACGCGCCTGAACACTTGGATCGAACCCGCGCTCACCATGGAGTGGACTCGGCTGATGCAGCAGTACCTTGCCCGTCAAGGTCGCTCCGTGGCTGAAGGCCATATCGCCGAGGCTCTCGCTTGGCTCGATCCCCAGCGCGGCACGGCCGAGGTCCGGCGCCTCACCGCCGCCATGTTCGATGCCGGGCAGCCGGTCTACTGCGTGTGGACCGGCCGGAAGCTGCGCCAGGAGGGTCTGGACATCGACCATTGCCTGCCGTTCTCCGCATGGCCCAATGCCGACCTGTGGAATCTGATGCCTGCCGACGCCCGCGTGAACAGACACCGAAAGGCGGACCGTCTCATCACGGCCGATCTGCTGGACCGGTGCGGCGACCGGATTACGGACTGGTGGGAGCGGGCATATCTTCGGGACGGCGATGTCCTGGCGCGCCGGTTCGGTCGGGAAGCGGCCGCGTCGTTGCCGGTAGAAGCGGTACTTGATGGCGTGGTTCGCTCGGGGCCAGTCCTGGAGGCCGTAGCCGCGAAGCGGTTGATGCTCAGGGCGACACAGCAGCTGCTGGAGTGGAATGGCCAGCTGACTCCTCGGCAGGGCGTCGAGGAACCGCCAGCGTCGTTTCCTGCCTGACGGAGTCCGCTAGGGGGAGAATCTTCGGATTGAGGCTCGAAAGCAGCATCAAGGCGTTCAGGCGCTGCTTCGGGGACATGCCATTGCCGCTCCCGGCGGAGGCGAGATGGCAGGCGGCGTCGAAGGAGATTGCGTCCGCCGCATCCTGGGACAGCGTGGACCAGAACGTCGTATCCGATCTCACTGCCTGATAGGCCAACCAGCAGGTCCCACCTTCCAAGACGCCGCCATACACCTCTTCCGCCATCAACCCTGTGCCCGGCAACTCCGCGGCCAGCGCCGCGAAGCGCGGAGGAAGCCCTCCAGTCCTTCAGGGACCGCATCGGCATGAAGGACTTACGCGGAGATCTCGTGCCGGTTCAGCGACAGGCACTCGATTCCGTCGGCTGTGAGGAAACCACCGGCCGCGAAATCGAAAGGGGCGTCAACCCTGTGGATGGCCCGGTGATGGTTTGGGCAGATCAGCACCATGTTGGTCAGCGCATCATCTCCCCCGCGGCTGAGCCAGCGCACGTGGTGCCCCTCGCAGATGTCGGCACCGTACCGCGCCCGGGGCGCCCACTCGCAGATCTGGCACCTGCCATCATACAGGTCGCGCAGGGCCTCCACATGCTGCCGATCGCGCCGGACGGCCTCCGTTGTCAGGTAACGTCGCCGCTCCTCGGCCAGGCCAGGCTCCTCGTCGCGTATGAGGACAGCCACGGCCTCCTCATCCCCGGCGAGCAGAAGGGCTTCAAGTCGTTCCTCGGGGACCAGCCGCGCACGTGGCTCGCGTGGGAGCTTGGTTGCATACGCAGCCAGCAGCTGGTGATCGGCTTCTGAAATCCGGCGAACGGCGGAATGTCCTTGGAAAGCCCGGCCGAGCACGTCACCACCGGCCCGGATGGACAGACTGCGGATCTGCATCGTGACATCCGGCTGGCCGTCGGCCTGGAAATACCGGGATCGCCGCAGGTCGCCCCAGAGCCGGTAGGGACCATACCGGTAGCCCTTGGGGTTCAGCGTCTTCGCGGACGCGACCAGTTCGGCCACCAGCACGTAGACGCCGTCCCGTCGCCGGGTGAAGGCCCAAAGACTGTCGCCGAGATCAATCTCGTGGAGCAGTGGGTTTGCTTGGTTCAAGTGATAGGCGGTGCCAAAGTCTAGATCGCGAGCGTAGTTGTCGCCACGCCAATAATAGAGAAGCGGCATATGTTTTCCGTTAGCCCTTATTGTTTCCTACCGTCTTCCGTGAAAACACTCTCAATTGAATCCGAGTATTAGGGAACAAGAAACATCCCCCATAAGCCATGCACCGGAAACATACTGCGACCGGCCTGGGCATCGCTAGAGCATCGGCTCCTTTTGGCGACCTCGAAGTTAAAAGGCTGTCTGAGATCCAAGGCACAATTATGCACGCCGTATGCAGAAGCCGGGCAACCAAAATGCCTCAGGTCCATGGGTGACCCCGAGGGCCGCCTGCAAAGAAGCGTATGGATGGGCAACCCCATAGAGTGGGCTCCTGCTCGTCCCCATCTGTCTTCGACGGGCAATGGAGACATGATATGCGGTTCTTGCCGTCGGCGCAGTTCATCGAGCAGTCGCAGGTGGCTGACGAATTCGTCGCACCTGCGGCTGCGCTGGCCAACCGCCTGTTGAAGGCCAAGGGCTTGGGCGGCCTGCCACCGTGCAGCGTCAGCTATTTCATTGAGGAGCTTCATCGGCCGGGCGCTGCGATCGGTCTGCACAGCAAGGGCACGGCAAACGTCCGACTGAACTTGGCTTGGCTCGTGTAAAGGCCGAATGAAGTTTCCTCAGAACGGTCGGTTGAAAAATCCCCAGATGGTTTGAAGGGCTATGGATTGGCTTCGGTGTCGGCGCTCCTCGCTTTCGGTGGCCGGCCTCGGCGTCGTGGTGCCGGCGGTGGGGCGGTGATCGGCCTGCTGCGGTTGTTGTCCGGCATCAGTTCGGCGTGGCGGCGCAGGCGGTAGCTGGCGCCTTCGATTTGCACCACCACGGCATGGTGCAGCAGGCGGTCCAGCAGGGCGGAAGCGACGACGGTGCCGCCGAAGACATCGCCCCATTCGGAAAAGCCGCGGTTGGAGGTCAGGATCATGGCGCCGCGTTCATAGCGGGCGTTGACGAGCTGGAAGAACAGGTTGCCGCCGCCGGGGATCACCGGCAGGTAGCCGATCTCGTCGACGATCAGCAGCTGTGGCCGACACAAGAAGCGCAGGCGTTCCCGCAAGGTCCCCTCGCGCTCGGCCTTGGCCAGCGAGCTCACGATGTCGGCCAGGGTGGCGAAGTAGACCGAGCGGCCGGCCTTGACGGCCTCCACTCCCAGAGCGAGCGCCAGGTGCGTCTTGCCGCAGCCGGGCTGGCCGAGGAAATGGACCACCTCGTGCCGGTCGACGAAGTCGAGCTGCGCCAAGGTCATGATCCTGTCGCGGTCGAGCGAAGGCTGGAAGGAGAAGTCGAAGCCGGTGAGCGTCTTGATGGAGAGAAGCCGGCCCATCTTCAGGGCCGCCTTGATGCGACGTCCCTCGCGCAGCGTCAGTTCCTCGCCCAGCAGGGCGTCGATGGCCTCCAGGGCGGAGAGTTCGCCGCGTTCCAGCCGGCGCAGGATGTGCTCCAGCGCTTCCAAGGCGCGCGGCATCTTCAGCCCAACCAGATATTGGCGAATACGGTCGAGGGTGGCGGGGCCGGCTTCCAACGGTGTGGTGCTCATCACGGGCTCCCCGGCTGGCCGGCCAAGTGGCGGCCGATGGTGTCGTAGATGGCCAGCGAGCGGGGCGTGACGGTGCCGCCCTGCAGCGGAGGTGCCGGGGGCGTTGCGACCTCCCTGGGCGTCTGGCTGTTGGGCGGTGGAGGCTGGGTCCGGTGTCCGGTGGCAATGCGCCGCTGGCCTCGTCCTTCCAGCGCCGGGTGGGATGCGACGGCTATGCCGTCCTCCAGGATGGTAACGGTGCCGGCGGTGACCTGCACCTCCACCGTCCGCCGGCGGGTGCAATCCGGCACGGAGTAGAGGTTGCCGCCGACCGACACCATGCCGTCGCGGGTGACACGGCGCTCCAGGGCCAGGACGCTGTTGAAGGGGCCGGCCGGCAGCGGCTTGAGGTGGGGGCGCTCCTCGGCGAAATGCTCGGCGACGACCCGCTGGGTGGTGGCGTGCCGACGGCGGTTGGCGAGCTGATCCAGCCACTGGGTGAACTGGATGTTCAGGTCCTCGAGATTGCGGAAGCTGCGGGCCAGGAAGAAGTCCTCGCGCACATAGCGGAAGGGCCGTTCGACTTTGCCTTTGGTTTTGGCGCGGTACGGCTTGCAGGCTTTCGGCAGGAAACCGTAGTGGCTGGCCAGGGAGAGGAGCTTGGGATTGTAGGCGATGCCTTGGGTCGGCTGATCGGGGTCTTCGATCTCGCCCAGCACGGCAGTTTTCATGCGGTCGTAGAGGATTTGTTCCGGCACGCCGCCGAAGCTGTCGAAGGCGGCGATGTGGCAGCGGAGCACGGTTTGCAGGTCCTGGCGGGCGACGAAACGGGCCCACATCATGCGGCTGTGACCGAGCACCATGGAGAACAGCCAGACGATCCGCTCCACCTCGGGCTCGTCGGTGAAGGTCGTCTTGAAGAAGGCGAAATCGACCTGGGCCTGCTTGCCGGGCGGCGTCTCGAAGCGACGCTCGAAGGACGGTGACGGGGTGGGACGGATGGCACGAACCACCGCTTTCAGGATGGTATAGCCGCCGGTGTAACCGCGCTCCTTGAGTTCCCGCAGCAGGCGGCGGGCGCTGAGATCAGGAAAGGCCCGCAGGCGCTCCCGCAGATAGGGCTCGAAGGGTGTGAGCAGCGTCGGCCGAGCCGGCCGAGGGGTGTAGGCGGGCGCCTCCAATCCGCGGGCGATGTATTTGCGGATGGTCTTGCGATCCAGGCCGGTGCGGCGTGCGATCGCCGACACCGACAGGCCCTCGCGGGCGAGATCGAGAATCATGACGAGTTCCCCAAGTCTGACCACCGGCCCTCTCCCTCCGCCTCGGAGGGTGATCATGGGCGACGGGCGGTCGCAGGGCTCCGGGGCGTACGCCCCGGAGCCCTGCCGTTGCGTTAGCCTGGGGAATTTTCAGCCGCCCTTTCCGGGGAGTATCCAATCGGCACTGACAGCTCGCTGCCCTGGCGCAGTGGGGCGTCGGGTCTGAGCAGGAGATCGCCTTCGTCATCCTGCATGAATACGCCCATTTCGTTGTCGAGCTTCTGGAAGCCCAGGAAGCCAGCCCCGGCGCGGTGCGCCGAGGTATCGAGGCCGGACACGCTGATTTTCTGCGCCGGATGAACCACCTCGGGTGGCTCGCCGATCCGGTATCGCGCAAGCTCCTGTCCAACCACAATGCCATCGCTGAGGAATGGTACTGCGACGCCTTCGCCTATTGGGTCGCGGGTACCTTGCCGGAGCCTTACGCCGAGTTCTTCGACGAGCTTCTGGCAGAGGTGCGCGTCCCTCCAGCCGGTTAAAGGTTGAGTTCTTCGCATACTACGATATGCTCGCAAGAGTTACGTGGATGCAGGCTGTCTCTCAAAAATAGATTGAAACTGGGTCTGTGCTTTGACAGGCTGGGCTACCTCTAATGGATAGTGCGCCAGCTACGGTTCTTAGCCATGCCAGCCTCCACCGTCACCCAACCATCGGATGTCCCGCGAGGCGCGGCGTTCCCGTTCGATTTCACGGTGTCGGTAGACACGGCGATCTTCCCCAGGGAAGTCGTCCTCCGCACCTGCTACGTCTTCACCGACCGGTGCCACTGCTGGCTCGAGTCAGAGGAGGGCGTGCGCATCTTGGTCGGCTTCAGGCTCAAGGCCCCATCGGCTGACCCGGATGCCATCAGAGGCGAGTTCGGGAACGCGCTGATCGACTTCGGCCTGCGCGCCAGCATCGAGGAGAAGACACGAGCCGTCCGCGAAGCCATCGTCTCCGCGGCCCTGGCCGAGGCCAGCGCACCCGCACCGGCGAAGCGGTAGGAGGCTAGGTTGGCAGGGCGTCTCCCCTTTGCACCGCTGGCTGACTTTCGTCCGAAGGAACCGGACTATCAACTGATGCCCTTTCGGTTCGCGCGCATCCCCGGCGTCGACGGAAAGGTGCTGGTTACGTCCGAGGTCGGCGAGTTCGAGTTCTTGGAAGACCGGCAGATCGTGGAGGCGATTGAGGAGCGCAATCGGGTCGAGGGTCGCGTCATCACCTTCTCGATGACGTCGACCCTGCACCAGGTCGACGGCGAGGTGCTGGAGTTCCTCCGGCCCTACGATTTCCAACTACCAACCCATCAACACGGTTCGGAAGCCCTGTGCAAGATAAATGGGCCACGTTCCATTTATGTATGCGTACTTTGATAGAGCGGAGCGCCAATGTCCTTCCTTGTAGTTCCTCCTGGACGACTTCCCCAAGACGCAAGAGGTCTCATCTTGCGTCAAGATTACTGGAACGATTATGGATTTCAAACTCAGTATCAGCTTTATTATTCTGTGGATGACGAGCAGCCACAACGTATTGGTGACGTTAAGATTCTGCGTAAAGGGCAAAGTAGAAGTGACGGGTTGCAGCTAGCAATCGGTCGCATTACCTCTCTTGGCTCGGAATTTTGCTCAGTAGGACAGAGTTTAGATTATTATGAGAGGCTGGCAAGCCTTGGTATCGATATAAGAAACGAGGCCCTTACCGGCTTGCGTGATATTGTACAACTTCCTTCAGTTGTTGCAGATTTTGAGCAAGAGGAGGGCTGGAGAATTTCTCTCTTCCGCAATTTTCAGCAGAATGCGGAATTCCTAGTGACAGCCAAAGCTATTGTAGAGAGAGATTACGATGCCCTTCCCGGCAAGGATCTAAAATTTTCTTTTCATCCAGCTGGATGGGTTGAGCCACTTGTATTGGATTTTACACCGCCGGACTCGAAGCTCACTGAAAATACACTTTCAGATGAAAATGAGCCTATAAGACTTCCTGGGCGCATTGCTGTCCTCGTCGGAAGAAATGGTTCAGGAAAGAGCACACTTCTAGCACGAATAGCTCGCGTAGCTCATGCATCTTCTTCGGATCGCAACCGCAATATCCTTCTCAAATTAGGACGAATTACGCCATCTGGAATGGGGTTTACTCGTATTCTTGCAATAAGCTACAGCGCATTTGACAGCTTTTTGGTGCCTGGTCTGACCCTAAATGAGAAGAAACAAATTGCTCGCGAGATCCTTGAGGGAACTGGTCGTTACATGTTCTGCGGCCTACGGGATATAGGTTTGGAGACGGAAGAATTCATAAAAGATCAAGATGACAATGAGCATATTGATCCGGATAAGCCCACTATTTTGCTAGAACGTCTACCAGCAAATCGCATTAAATCATTGGACAGGCTCACCGATGAATTCGAAACCGCAATAGACAGAATATTTTCAAAAAAACGCGGCAGAATGCTCAAGGTATGTACGGCCCCTTTGTTTAGGGATCCTTCGCTGTATTCTGGAGACGGTAGAGACATCAGCGAATTCTATGGCGATAATTCTCGCGAAAAATTTCATAACTTAAGCACAGGCCATAAAATAGTTCTTCACTCAATTGCGTCAGTGATTTCTTACGCTGAACGCAAATCTATCATTTTATTCGATGAACCGGAAACACATCTTCACCCACCTTTGTTAGCTGCACTAATGCACTCACTGCGGCTAGCTCTACATGAGCTCGAGGCTTTTGCTATTGTAGCAACTCACTCTCCCGTCGTGGTGCAAGAGACCCTGTCGCAGCAGGTGCATAAAATTACCCGTTACGGAGATATAGGGCGCATATACAGTAGCGAAATTGAGACATTTGGTGAAAGTATTGGTGCAATAACAAATGAGGTCTTCTCTCTCTCTGCTTCCTCTACTGATTATCATGTTGTGCTGAAAGCTCTAGCTAATGCGTATGATGATCTGGACTCTATTGAGAATTTGTTCGAAAGAGGCTTGAGTGTTCAGGCGAGAGCTTTTGTAATGAGTTTGCTGGCTGCGCGAAAGAAGGCTGCTTCCTAATGTGGACTTTGATTCAACCTGAAATCAACGACGTTGCGGCTCAGTTGGATAGGGCGTTGTCACGTGATCGTGGGGTGGCACCATACCAACTCACAGATGCGGAGCGCATAAAAGTTCTAGACCGCTATAAGGAATTTGATTCTTCCGGTGGGCTTGGCTCTCAGAAACTTCAAGAAACAACTCTTAATGAAGCACTACTGTCTGCGTTGTATGATTCCTATTCTCAGGTCCAGTTGGGCGCTCGTCTCGAAACGCTTCGCAACAAACTGATTAGCGCGGCTAGGCTATGTCCTTACTGTGGCGCTCCGTCTGTTACTGATCTCGACCATTATCTACCGAGATCTATTTACAAAGATTTTGCGATATACCCTCGCAATCTCGTACCATCCTGCCATCCATGCAATAATGTGAAGAGAGCCTTTACTCCAGGTTCGCTCTCTGAGAACTTAATACAGCCATACTATGACTCCCTGCCTGATTGCCCGTTTCTGGTTGCAGAAACTATTATTCCTGAAAGCGGCGGAATCGTGGTTACATTTTCAATAGATATGAGCATTAATGCCGATCCAATTTTGCTAAAGCGTGCTCAGTCCCAGGTTTCAAAATTTGAGCTTAATACAAGGCTTATTGCGTCTATAAACGTTTTTTTGTCAACAATTAGGCCATCAGTAGAGATGGCCTTTGAATTTGGTAAGGCGCAATCTGTAGTTCAGTTTCTGGAAAGGGCAATTAGAACCCACACAAAGGATTTTGGGATGAATGATTGGAGAGTAGCACTCCTCCGCTCATTAGCTCAGAACCACGATTTTTGTGATGGAGATTTCCAGAAGGCGCTGGGCAACATCAACTTGTCAGAAGGCGTTTCATAGCGAAGGGGCTGTTATACAGATGGACGCCTCGAAAAACTGTGGCGTGTTCGACGTTCTGGTGATTCCCTTGTCCTGAAGGCGAGGCGGGACGGAAGCATGGCCGGTCAAGCAGGGCTGTTCGATCTTCAGGATCGCTATGTGGAACTGAGCAAGAGCGGCGATTCGCTGGAACGTCTGTTGTTGGTGGTGGACTTCGAGGTTTTCCGCCCGACATTGGCCGCTGCCTTGGGTCGCAAGGATCGCTCTAGGGGTGGTCGGCCGTCGCTGGACGCGGTGACGATGTTCAAGATCCTTGTGCTGCAAGCGCTGTACGGCCTGTCGGATGAGCAGGCGGAGTATCAGGTTTGCGACCGTCTGTGGTTCATGCGGTTCCTCGGGCTGGGATTGGGCGACCGGGTTCCGGACCGCACGACGATCTGGCTGTTCCGCGAGGCGCTGGTGAAGGCGGGTGCGATGGAGGGGCTGTTCGCCTGCTTCGATGAGGCTCTGAAGGATCGTGGCTACTTCGCGCTGGGCGGCCAGATTGTCGACGCCTCCATCGTGGAAGCGCTCCGGCAGCGGCTGACCCGGGAAGAGAAGCGGCAAATCCGTAACGGTGAAGACCGGCCCTAGCTACCGGCCAAGGCGCGCCAGAAGGACACGTAGGCACGCTGGACGGTTAAACGGGGGCGGGTCAAGGCAAAGCCGGGGCCGACGCTCGATGGATCGGAGGCACGCATGGTGGAGGGGTTGCTGATCCCGGCCTTCGGCTACAAGTCGCACATCAACATCGCCGGAAGCGGCCATTGCGGCGGCGGGCCGCCGCAGCATGGTGCATTTCCGCAAGCCGAAGGGGCGGCCGATGCCGAAGCCGCACCAGCGCGCCAACCGCGCCCGCTCGCTGGTGCGTTCCGCCGTCGAGCATGTGTTCGCTGACTAGAAGGCACGCATGGCGCTGTTCATCCGCACCATTGGCCTTGGTCGCGCGGCGGTGAAGATTGGCATTGCCAACCTCGCCTGCAATTTCCGACCCCTGATCTGGCGTGAAGGGTGAACTGCCCCCGTATAGCGCCAAAAATGCCGCACACTCCCACATTTTCAGTGAAGATCGTGAGTTCTGCCCCCAAAGAACGCCGCTTCTCCTCACGTGCGGCCCATTCGTCGCCCTCAACGCGCGTACAGAGGTGGTTTATCGAAGTGTTCTACTAGTTATGAGTCTGGACCCTAGGCGTTGGGATTACGGCACCGGGCTGCCATGTAATCCACAAAGGCGCGAACGCGGGCGGGCAGCGGGCTGATACCTCCGAGATAGACGGCGTGGATGTCCTCGCCGTCGCCGGGGTTCATGTCTTCCAGCACCGGCATCAGTGCATCGGCGGCGATGTCGGTCTCGACCTGGAAGAGCGCCAGCCGCGCCAGCCCGACGCCGCGCAGCGCGAACAGGCGCGCGGCCTCCCCGTCACTCGCTCGTGCGATGATAGGCGGCATGTGCTCCTTCATCCCGTTGTCGGTACGGAAGGGCCAGCCGCCGATGGTCCGCGGGAAGGTCCAACCGATTCCCTTGTGCCGGGCGAGGTCGCCAGGGTGTCTCGGTGTCCCATGCTGCTCCAGGTAGGCCGGAGAAGCGACCACGACCATGCGGGTGCTGCCCAGCTTGCGGATCATCAAGCTGGAATCGTGCAGCGGTCCAGTCCGGATCGCGACATCGGCCCGCTCCTCCATCAGGTCGACCACCGCATCCGACAGCACGAGGTCGAGGGTGATACCAGGATGGTTGGCCAGGAACTCGGGCACCAGCGGTATCAGGTAGCGCATGCCGAAGGGGACGTTGCTGTTGACGCGCAGGTGTCCACGCGGCGCCGCACCGGCCGAGGCTTCTCGCTCGGCCTCCTCCATCTCTCCCAGGATCCGCACTGCGCGGGCATAGAACGCCTGACCTTCCGGCGTCAGGCTGAGGCGGCGCGTCGACCGGTGGAGCAACCGTGTGCCGAGCCGTGCCTCTAACCGCGTGATGAGCTTGCTGACACCCGACGGGGTGAGGCCGCAAGCCTGGGCCGCCGCGGTGAACCCACCGAGATCGACGACCCGCGCAAAGACCTCCATCTCGGCCGCCCGGTTGACATCCATCCGCGTCATAACGATGACCCCGCGTCACAAGTCCTGAGACTGGAGGCAGCCTAATTCACAGCTGTTCCGTTAGCTATATCCTTGGCAGGCGGCCGAAGCGAGCAGATGGCGGCGGTATCGACACCCGTCGCCATCGGCACAACCGCGACAGCCTCGATCACGGAAGGACAGGACATGGAGTACCGGACACTCGGTGCCTCGGGCCTCAAGGTGCCCGCGCTCAGCTTCGGGACGGGCACCTTCGGCGGCAAGGGACCGCTGTTTTCGGCTTGGGGGAACAGCGACGTCGATGACGCCCGTCGGCTGATCGACATCTGCCTTGAAGCTGGCGTCACGCTCTTCGATACCGCCGACGTTTATTCCGACGGCGGCTCGGAAGAGGTGCTCGGCGCCGCGATCCGCGGGAGGCGCGATAAGGTGCTGATCTCGACCAAGACCGGGTTGCCCATGGGCGACGGGCCGAACGACGCAGGCGTCTCCCGTCACCGGATGATCGGCGCCGTGGAGGCGGCGCTCCGGCGGCTTGGGACGGACTACATCGACCTGCTCCAACTACACGCCTTCGACGCCTTCACCCCGGTGGAGGAGGTCCTGCACACGCTGGACACGCTCGTCCGTGCCGGGAAGGTTCGCCATGTCGGCGCCTCGAACTTTGCGGGTTGGCAGCTGATGAAGTCGCTCGCCGTCGCCGACCGCCAAGGGTGGCCGCGCCATGTCGCGCATCAGGTCTACTATTCGCTGACCGGGCGTGACTACGAATGGGAGTTGATGCCCCTTGGCCTCGACCAGAAGGTCGGCGCGCTCGTCTGGAGTCCGCTCGGCTGGGGCAGGCTGACCGGCAAGATCCGCCGTGGTCAGCCGATCCCCCAGGGTAGCCGCCTCCACGACACCGCACAGTGGGGGCCGCCTGTCGAAGAGGAGCGGCTCTACCGCATCGTCGACGCGCTCGACGCCGTGGCAGCCGAGATCGGGCGCAGCGTTCCTCAGGTGGCCCTCGCTTGGCTGCTCGCGCGGCCGACCGTCTCCTCGGTGATCATCGGCGCCCGCAATGAGGCGCAGCTGCGGGACAATCTGGGTGCCGTTGGCTGGAAGCTCGAACCCGAGCAAATCACTCGTCTCGACGCGGCCAGCGACGTTATGCCTGCCTATCCCTATTACCCGTACCGCACGCAGGAGGGGTTCGCCCGGCTCAATCCGATGCCCGTCTAAGGTATTGGGATGCTCCTGGCGGCGTCTTCCGTTGGAACGGTGCCGACAAGCGCAGACCCCGCGATGCGCGTCCAGTGCGGATGCTCTCCGGCCGCCAACAGCAGCGCACCGGTGGTCACCGAGGCCCGCAGTCGAGTCATGGCGATCAACTGCTGCGTGCTGTACGGACGGCCAATCCGAGGTTCTGCCCGCAAGGAACGCGCTGCATCCCTGTTGAGGTTGGGGCGCCCTCGCCAACCGCCTTTACCGAAAACAGTCGTCAGGAGCACCCCCATGTCCAAAGAAGCATTGAAGGATCTCCTCATCGAGGAGCTTCAGGACGCATACAGTTCCGAGACCCAGATCCTCGAGGCGCTGCCTGCGATGGCGGACGCGGCGTCATCTCCTCAGCTGAAGCAGGCATTTCAGACCCACCTTCAGGAGACGGATGGGCAGGTGAAGCGCTTGGAGCAGATTTTCCAGATCCTCCAGGCCGACCCCGCTGGCAACACCTGCGAGGCAACCCAGGGGCTGATCGAGGAAGCCGAGGAGATCATGGACCAGGGCCTCTCGCCGGAGGTTCTCGACGTCGCCCTGATCATGGCCGCCCAGAAGGTCGAGCATTACGAAATCGCCAGCTACGGCTCCCTCAGGACGCTGGCGGAGACATGCGGCATGACGGATGTCGCCAAGCTGCTCGATGAGACGCTCAGCGAGGAGAAGGCAACCGATGAGAAGCTGACCCAGCTTGCCGAGGGCGAGGTCAATCAGCGCGCCTTCAAGGCGGCGTAACCGGTCGGCGGCGGCCGTGCTAATGCGCGGCCGCTGCTTCCCACCATGAAGCCCTGCTCAGCACAGGGCGGCTAAATGGGGCGCGCAGGCGATCGGTCAGTCTCGCGGTGGCCGGACGACCAAAATTCAAGCTCTGGCTGATGTGTCCGGCCGCGCAGACGTCCACCTGGCGATGTCCTCCGACTTTCCAGCGACGTAACGACTCCAGGGGTAACTTGGGCCGAGGCCTCGTTCGTGGAACAGGCCGCAACGATGCCATGCTGTCTTGATCGGATGGCAGGCCTTTCCAAAATCTGCATGCATAGCAAACCCGGAAGACGGGCAACCATGTACGCGCTCCACCTTAATGAACAGGAGCTTCGTCGACACAAGCTCCGCAACGTGGTGCAGTCCATCCTGCTGGTGGGAGGTCTGACTCTTCTCGCCGCGACCATCGGCTGGTTGCTCTTTGGAGCGGCGGGGATTCTATGGGTTATTATCCTCATCGCCATGGCGCTGGCGTTCAGCCCTACCATCTCACCCCAAGTCATCCTGAGGCTCTATGGCGCCCGCCGTCTTCGTCGATCCGAGATTCCAGAGGTCCAGGAGAGCCTCGCGGTATTGGCCCGGCAGGCCGGGCTGCCCAGCATCCCCGAACTGCATTACCTCGCGACGCCGGTGCCGAATGCGTTCGCCGTAGGCTCCGCGAGCATTAGCGCCATCGTCCTGACGGACGGCCTCTTGAGGGTCATGAACCTGCGGGAACTCGTCGGCGTCCTGGCCCATGAGGTGAGCCATGTCCGGAACCATGACCTATTCATCATGGGGCTGGCCGACATCATCAGCCGGGTCACGGGAGCTATGGCAACCAGCGGCATCATCCTGCTGTTCTTCAGCCTGCCGTTGATACTGGCGGAGCAGGACGGGTTCCCCTGGCTGTTGATTGCCCTGCTCCTCGGGGCACCCACCATCAACACGCTCATCCAACTCACCCTGTCCCGAACACGGGAGTTCGACGCGGACCTGGATGCGGCGGCGATCACCGGGGACCCTGCGGGTCTGGCCTCCGCTCTGGCCAAGCTCCAGCGCTACGATCCCGGCTTCTGGGAGCGCATGCTGTTCCCTGGTCGGCGGAATCCCCACCCGTCCGTGCTGCGCACCCATCCGGCTACCGAAGAGCGTATCGAGCGCCTTCTCTCGCTTCAACAGGTCGCATCCCTGCGACCGGCTTATGAGGCACGGTCGATCACGGTCCCTGGTCACCTTGCGCCGCCCACCCATCGGCCGCGCTGGCGTGCGTCCGGGCTTTGGCATTGACCGCCGTCCTTCTCTTCCCCGCGCCATAAACCGAACAACACGGTCTTGTGCGGCCATGGCGCCGGGCCCAGGTGTGAAGCGCTTGAACCCTGAAAGGACTCAGCCCTCGTCATGATCGACCTGCACCGGCCCTGCCTCGACTGCCAACCCTCATTGAGGTGCGAGACGACGCGGGCGCAGACACTGTGCTGACGGGACTTCCGGATTTCTCGGGCTACGGAGCCGCGCTCGCGGCCTTCATCGAAACGCACGCGGACTGGGCTGAGGTCATCATCTTCCTGATGGCCTTCGCAGAGGGGCTGACACTCGTCGGGCTTCTCATTCCCGGCGTCGTCATGCTGACCGCGAGCGGCGCGCTTGTTGCCGCGGGTGTTCTCGATTTTTGGTCGGTCTATCTGGCGATCGCGGGCGGCGCTGTGCTGGGAGACGCCACGTCCTACTGGCTGGGCCGACGCTACGGCGAGCGCATGTTCCGCCTATGGCCCCTCAGCAAGCATCCCGAACTGCGCGGCCGTGGCGAAGCCTTCTTTCTCCGGCATGGCAGCAAGAGCGTGTTCCTGGCACGCTTCATCGGCCCGCTGCGTGCGGTGGTGCCGACAACGGCTGGGATGATGGCGATGCCCCATCGGAAGTTTCAGACGTTCAACGTCCTGTCGGCCGTAATCTGGGCGCCGTTGCTGATGTCGCCGGGCCATCTTGCCTGGACCGGTTACGACATGAGTGGAGTAAATGGCCGTGCCACACCGGCTGCCGATGGTAACGTGGGACATGGTGCAGCAAAGTCCTGCGCACCCGCTCCACCCGTCGAGGGCTCGCCGGAAAGAACAGGTTGTTAGCCTCCATCCTTCGGTCTCGCGACGATGCTCCTGTTCGAGATCGGATCGCTGCTTTCGGCTGCCCAACCTTAACTAAGCCGATCACGGTTTAGAGTGCGTAACAAAACCGGCCAGGAACGGTTGGTAGGGGCATGGCAGCCCCTCTTGTTTCCGACGCCTTGTGGGCGATCATCGAACCGCTGATCCCGCCGGAGCCGCCCAAGCCAAAAGGCGGACGGCCCCGGTTGGACGATCGTGCGGCGCTGACCGGCATCCTATTCGTGCTGCGCACGGGTATTCCTTGGGAGCTTCTGCCGGTGGAGATGGGCTGCGGCTCGGGGATGACCTGCTGGCGGCGTCTGCACGAGTGGCATCGGGCTGGCGTGTGGGAACGGCTGCATCGTGTGCTGCTCGACCGGCTCGGCTATGCCAACGCCATCAACTGGGATCGTGCAGCGGTGGACAGCGCCAGCGTCCCGGCAAAAAGGGGGGTGAGGAGACCGGCCCGAACCCGACGGATCGCGGCAAGCCGGGCTCCAAGCGCCACATCCTCGTCGATGCTAACGGCATCCCGCTCGCCCTGAGGATCTCGCCAGCCAACCGGCACGACAGCAAGCTGCTGGAGGCGCTGGTCGATGCCGTGCCGGCGATCCGCCAGTGTGCGGGCCGGCCCCGGCGCCGCCCGGCCAAGCTGCACGCCGACAAGGGCTACGACTTTGCACACTGCCGGCAGGCGCTGCGCCAACGAGCGATCATTCCGCGGATCGCCCGGCGTGGCGTCGAGAGCAGCGAGCGTCTTGGCCGACACCGATGGGTGGTCGAGCGTACGCTCGCTTGGTTTGCCCGCTTCCGCCGCATCGCCGTCCGCTACGAACGGCGCGCCGACATCTTCACTGCCTTTCACCATATCGCGGCCAGCCTCATCTGCTGGCGCTTCGTCCAGAGATGGTTCTGTTAGGCGCTCTTAGGCGACCTATCGAAAGTCCCTCGTCTGCGGCTTGATACCAGACCCGAGCCGCAGATCAGGATCGTACATCTCCTTTGCCTGCGGCATCTGCCGTCCGGCTATTCCTGTTCCGACCTCGTCGGACCGGCACGGCCGCAACGGCATCGGCTCCCCTCGGTTGCCGATGGACCGCAGCAGGTCCGTCTGGTCGGTCAACCGCTCGGCGATCAGGTGGATGACCTCGCCCTCGACCTGTACATGGCCCTTCACCGCCATCATGCTGGCGCCCAGGACGACCCGGCGCTCCTGCTCGAAGAGCTTCTTCCAGACGATGACGTTGGCGATGCCGGTTTCGTCCTCGAGCGTGATGAACAAAACGCCATTGGCCGATCCCGGCCGCTGCCTGACCAGCACCAGGCCGGACACTGTGACCCGGCGTCCGTCGCGCGTGCGAGCGAGGTCAGTGCAGGGGATGATGCCCTGGCGGCGGAGATCCCGGCGCAGGAACGACAGCGGATGGCTGCGCAGGCTCAAGCCCGTCGTCGAGTAGTCCTCGACCACCTCGCTGCCCGCGCTCATGGGCCTGAGGGCGACCTCCGGCTCATCGGCATCCCGTTCGGCTCCGGCGGCGGCGAAGAGCGGTAGGGACTCATCCCGGAGCGCCCGGATGGCCCATGCCGCCTCCCGGCGCCTGAGGCCAAGGCTTGCGAACCCATCGGCGGCGGCCAATTGGCGCAGCGCCGCCACCGGCACACCCGCTCGGCGCCACAGGTCCTCGACGCCGCCATAAGGCCGGTCCTCGCGGGCGGAAACGATCCCGGCCGCGGCGGCGTTGGCCAGCCCCTTGACCATCCGGAAGCCAAGCCTGACAGCCAGCCTGCCGTCCGCCATCGGCTCCAAGGTGCAGTCCCATCGCGAGGCGTTGACGTCGACCGGTCGTACCTCGACGCCGTGCTCCCGCGCATCCCGGACGATCTGGGCGGGTGCGTAGAAGCCCATCGGCTGCGCGTTAAGCAGGGCGCAGGCGAACACTTCGGGATGGTGGCACTTCATCCAGGAGGAGGCGTAAGCGATCAGGGCGAAGGAAGCCGCATGGCTTTCCGGAAAGCCGTAGCTGCCGAAGCCTTCCAACTGCTTGAAGGTCGCCTCCGCGAAATCATGGGTGTACCCGCGCGCCACCATGCCGTTGACCAGCTTGTCGCGGAAAGCCGAGACGCCGCCGGTGAACTTGAAGGTGGCCATCGACTTGCGCAACTTGTCGGCTTCGCCGGGGGTGAAGCCCGCGCATTCGATGGCGACCCGCATCGCCTGCTCTTGGAAGAGCGGGACGCCCAGCGTCGGTCCGAGGACCGCCTCGAGTTCCGGTTTCGGGTATTCCACCGGCTCTAGTCCCTCGCGACGGCGCAGGTACGGATGCACCATGTCACCCTGGATCGGGCCAGGGCGGACGATGGCCACTTCAATGACCAAGTCGTAGAAGGTTCGCGGCTTGATCCGCGGCAGCATGGCCATCTGAGCCCGGGATTCGATCTGGAAGACACCCAATGTGTCGGTCCGCCGGATCATCGCGTAGGTCGCCGGGTCCTCGGCCGGGATTCCTGCCAAGTCCATGCGGATGCCCTTGTGCTCCTCCAGGAGTTCGAAGGCCCTGCGCATGCAGCCAAGCATGCCGAGCCCGAGAACGTCGACCTTCATGATGCGGAGGACGTCGATGTCGTCCTTGTCCCATTCGATAACCTGCCGGTCCTCCATGGCGGCGGGCTCGATAGGAACGAGTTCGTCGAGCCTGTCTTGGGTCAACACGAGACCGCCCGGGTGCTGCGACAGGTGCCGTGGTGTGCCCATCAGCTGCCGGGCAAGCTCCAGGGTCAGCCTGAGACGCCGGTCCCCCAGGTTGAGCTTCAGTTCGGCCGCGTGCTGCTCGTCGACGCCTTCATCGGACCAGGCCCATATCTGTCCGGCCAGGGCGGCCGTGACATCCTCGGTGAGCCCCATGACTTTGCCGACGTCGCGGATAGCGCCACGAGCCCGGTATCGACTGACCACCGCCGTCAGAGCGGCACGGTGCCTTCCGTAGGTCTCGTAGATCCATTGGATCACAATCTCGCGGCGATCGTGCTCGAAGTCGACGTCGATGTCGGGCGGCTCTCTGCGCTCTGCCGAGACGAACCTCTCGAAGAGGAGGTTGTGGCGCTCGGGATCGATGCTGGTGATGCCCAGCACATAGCAGACCGCCGAATTCGCCGCCGAGCCCCGCCCTTGGCAAAGGATGCCGCGCGACCGGGCGAACCGGACGATGCTGTGGACGGTCAGGAAGTAGGGCGCGTAGCCCAACTGGCCGATGAGCCGCAACTCATGCCGGAGCACCGCCTGGACCTTCTCCGGCACGCCATCGGGATAGCGGTCGGCAACGGCCGACCAGGTCAGCTGCTCCAGCGACGCCTGGGGCGTCATTCCCGGCGTGCAGACTTCCTCGGGATACTGGTATCGGAGCTCGTCCAAGCTGAACCGGCAGCGCTCCGGAATCTCCAGAGTACGCGCCAGCGCCTCGGGATACCGGGCGAACAAGCGCGCCATCTCGGCCGGGGGTTTCAGGAAGCGATCGGCGAAGCGCTCCTTCTTGAACCCGGCATCGTCGATGGTGCAGCCCTCGCGGATGCATGTGACGACATCCTGCATGATCCGGCGCTCCGGCGCGTGATACAGGACGTCGTTGGTCACCACCGTCGGCACGCGCAACGCGGCGGCCATTGCCGTCAAACGATGCAGGCGCATGGCATCTCCTGGTCGCCGCCGGAGCGTCAACGCCACATAGCAGCGGCCGGGAAAGATCCGGCGCAGGCGCTCCAGCTGCCGGGTGCAGTGCTCGTCCGCATCGTCCGGTGCCAGGATGGCGAGCAGTCCCTCAGCCCACAATGCCAAATCCTCCCAGGTGAGCTCGCAGGCTCCTTTGCCAGCCCGGGCCTTGCCGATGGTCAGCAGGCGGCAAAGCCGCCCGTAGCCCGCCCTGTTCATTGGGAACAGCAGCAGGGCCGTGCCGTCGGTCAGGTCCACCCGGCAGCCGACCACCAGCCGTACGCCGGTCTGCCGGGACCCCTCGTAGGCGCGCACGATGCCCGCCAGCGAGTTCCGGTCGACGATGCCCAGCGCCGGGATTCCCAAGGCCGCGGCCTGTGCGAACAACTCCTCCGCGGATGAGGCGCCGCGCAGGAAGCTGAAGTGGGTGGTCACCTGGAGCTCCGCGTATGCCGCATTCGAGGAGCCAGGACGACAATCCGCCCCGGTCATCCGAACAGCCCATGGATGAACCACCGCATCGGACCGATGTCCGGGGATCCTTCCCAGGACCTGTAGAGCCAGAAGCGCTCGCCTGCATGGTCCTCGACGGCGTAATAGTCGCGCGCGGCCGCCATCTCGCGATCTCGTCGCCACCATTCGCCATGGATGCGCTCTGGGCCGTCCGCCCGCTTGATGAGCCGACGAACTCCCCGCCAAGTGAAGGCCATTGGAGGGTGATCGGGCATCAGGGCCAGCGTCTCGATGGGTTCCGGCGGCGTCAGCAGCCTTCCCGGCCGCGGCCACTGGGACGGCCAACCGGCTGGGATTGGTGGCGCCAGAGCCGGGACGCGCGTGACTGACCTCTCGGGGACGTCGCTCTCCAAGGGTGCGCACCGATAGAGCCGGTCATGGCCGATCCGGTTGCCCAGGACATCGATCAGTCCGGCGATGGTGGCCGTATCATCGGGGGCGGTAAGGTCGGTTCCGGTGCCGACCAGGCGGCCGACCTCCTCGGCCGTCAAGGGCTCGGCAAGCGTGGCCGTAAGGGCGGCGACCTCGATGCCGAACCCAGGGTCGACCTTATCGACGCGCTCGGCCAGCAGACGGGTGAGGTGCGCCGCGCTGCGGACCGGTTTGGCCGTCCCGACCCGGATGGCCTGCATCGTGCCGTCAACCCGATGCCAGAGCAGGTCCAGCGTTCTGACGCCCAGCCCCCGTTGCTCCAACTGCCCGCAGAGGTCCGTTACCAGAGCCCCGATGACGGCTTGGAGTGCCTCAGCCGTGCTGATGGGTTCGACCAAGCTGCGGCGCGCCTGGACGGCTTCGGTCGGGATGACGGGCACGATCGGTTCGCCGACACGGCCGAAGATCTGGTCCAGCCGTCGGCCAAGCGATGTACCGAACCGATGGGCCAGCGGTGCGCGTGGCGTTGCCTCCAGGTCGCCGATGGTCTCGAAACCCAGGCGTCGAAGTTCCATGGCCATCTCCGGCGGCAGCCGCAGGGCGGCCAGCGGCAAGGCGGACACGGTCTCCAGCGCATCGTCCACCACGCACACAGGCCGGTGGCCGAAGCGTGCGATGGCGTTGGCGGCGCCCGGCGTACCGGCGACCGCGGCCCGCGCGGCGACGCCCATTCCGGCGAGGCGGCCGACCAAGTCGTCGAGCAGCTGGCGTTCACCGCCCATCAGGTGGCTGGCGCCGGTGACGTCGATCCACAGGCCGTCCGGCAGGTCCACGGACACCATCGGGCTATAGCGGAGCGCCCACAGCGCCAGCCGGTGCAGACCCTCGGCGTCGGCCTCGGGATCCGCATCGGCAACCGTTAGGTCCGGCACCATTGCCCGCCCATGGGCGAGCGGGATGCCCCGGCGTAGGCCGAGCCGGTGGGCGGCCATGTCCACGGCCGTGATGACGCGCTGGGCGCCGGTCGACGCGACGACGAAGGGCTTGTCGGTCGGCTCGTCGGCGTCAGGCGCCGATCCGGAGCCCGACCCGCCGTAGCGGTTCTTCGACGCGCGTGCCCTGGCGCGAAGCCGATCCGTCGGCCAGGTTGGCAAGTAGACCGAGACGACCCTCCTCATCGCAGCCCTCCATGTCCCACTCACCGGTCCCACCGCCACGACACCGCACCAGTTCCACCCGCCATCGCCTTCGGCCGATACCCGGCGCTGGCAGGGGGCTGGATGGCAGGGCCGAGATACGCCACCGGGTGACAGCGGCCGTCGGTTGGCCAACCTCGGCGGCAGCGGTGGCCGGGCTGCGCCACCGGCGCAGGATGATGGCTGTGACCCCAGAGTGCTCCGCCGCGATCTGCATGCGTCTGGACGCCACCATGGGCAGCTTGGCGAGCTCGCCGACCACGGCTGCCAGCCCGCGGTGGCGCAGGCCTTCCTCGACCAGCAGGGGCAGCGTCTTCTCGTCCGGCGCCTCGGCGTAGATGACCCGGTTTGGATCCAGGCCGACCTGAGACAGCGCCGGGGCGAACAGGTCCGATGCCCGCAGGCACCAGAGCACCGGCCCCGTCATCCTGGACAGGATGCCTGCGACGAACAAGGTGGCCGCCGCAGCGTGGATCACTCCCAGGTCGCCGCCCTCGGCCACCTCATGCACGGCCCCCAAAGCCAGTCCGCCGCTTGGCAGCCGATCGTCGATCTCGCCGAGCTCGAACGGCAGCACGCGCATGACGCGCTGCCCGCCGCGTTCCAGCTGGCGGATGCGGTTGCGCAGGTCCTGAAGGGCAGGTCGAGGGGACTGGTCAGGATACATGTCTCTTGAGACAGGCCAGGAAGGATTATGTTCCCTTTTTGTTCCTCAGAAGCCGGACATAAGTCAAGACCAAGCCTGCCTCGGCCAAGTTTCAGGCAACCGAGTCAGACTCTCCCGCATCACTGGGGATGAACATGGAGCCACCTTCAGGAGCAGAATCCCGGCGCGAACCTCCAGATATCGAGCAGGAAGCCGGTGGACAGGCGTCCACGGCGGATGCGGGAGAGTCATCTCACGCGACGATGCAAGGCGAAGAGAGGGCTTGGATCATCGCGGACCGGTTGCCAGGTGCCGAGCGACTCGGATCCAGCCTTTTCGGTGGTCAGCTTTTCCTTCGATGCGACCTTCGTGGCCGCTTCATGCGTGTTCTTAGGGTGCGCTGCCGACCATGGTCCTGCTCGTTGACGGTGAACTCGTGCGAAAAGGGTGCAACCGTCTAAGAGGGTAGGGCGGCCGAAATGCCACAGTGTGTCGCCGCCTCCCGGTGAGTGGAGGCAATTCCGTCATCGAACCGCCATGTGAGTTGAGATCGCATTGACGGGAGGAAGGAATGGCCGATTGTCTGGACATCCTGGTTGCCGAGGACGATCCCTGCATCGCCGCGATGCTGGCCGATATACTGGATGAACTGGGTCATCGCGTCGTTGGTGTCGTGGACACCGCCGAGGCTGCGATCGACCTCACCGCCGGTAAAGTCGTTGACGTGGCGGTGATCGACGTCTGGCTGGCCCATGGCTCCAACGGCCTGACCGCCGTGCGGCACCTGACCGCCCGGAACGGCATTCCCGTGATTGTGTGCAGCGGGCATGCGGCCGCCCAGGACGCCTTGGCCGCCGGTGCCATCGCCTTTCTGGAGAAGCCGTTCCGGATCACTGATTTGGAGCGTGCGTTGGAACTGGCGATGGGGTCCGGTGCGCTGGCAGATGCCACGGCGACCGCTGCGAGGGCAAGGATGCTGGCAGGCCACGCACTGTCGCCTGCTGGTCGGTAGTCAAGTCTCAGGTGTATCGCTGATTGGACGCCGGTCAAACCAGGGCCGGATCGCGTCTGTCTGGGATCGAGCAGGTCTCCATGAGGCCGGTGCGGGTCAAATTCAGCCGATGATTGAACCGGGCACACGCCCCAAGCGTTCTACAGGTCCTCCTCCGGCTCAGGAGACCATGATTGCAGACAGATCTGAACCCGCCCGCGCCTTCAGTGGACAGTGCTGATCGCCGAACCCAGTTGGCTGCCGATCGAACCGTCTTCGCGGCGGAGCGGACCTACGCCGCATGGGTCCGCACGGGTCTTGCAGGCTTGGCCAGCGGCGTCGGGGCCAAGAAGCTGCTGGAAGGTGTCGTCCCTGAATGGATGATCTGGGGAACTGGCTCCATCCTCGTCGCCTTCAGCGCGTTCTGTTTCGGTGCGGCCGTATGGCGCCAACTGTTCGCAGGGCCGCCGCCTCCGCACCCTGACACGCCACGCATTCCGCCAGCGCTGCTCATCGCGGTGAATGGATTCCTGATGCTCGTTGCCTTCAGCGCGCTCGTCGGGATCTGGTTCGGAAGGACCGGTGGGGATTGAGCAGCATGCAGTTCCCGGCCGACATCCGGCTTCCGGAAGGCGGGGCCGGACCGGCGCAATGACATGAGCCTCAACGCACCGGGGCAGACGGGCTGCCTTCACCAGGCTTTGGCCTGCAAGTGCCGGAGGCCAGCCGTCGACAAGGCGGCTGGCCTCCCACGATTCAGGCGGCTTCCTGATCCCGCTGGCCGCCCTCACCCCGTCCACGCTTCCGGCCGTTCGAGCGTCCCAGGCCGATCTGGAGTGCCAGCTTGCTGCGGCTCTCCGCGTAGTTTGGCGCCACCATCGGGTAGTCCGACGGCAGACCCCATTTGGCCCGGTACTCGTCGGGTGACATGCCGTAGGTTGACCGCAGGTGACGCTTCAGCATCTTCAGCTTCTTGCCGTCCTCGAGGCAGACGATGTAGTCGGGCGTGACGGACCTGCGAACCGGGACGGCCGGGGTCAGCGGCGCTTCGGCTTCGCGGCGTTCCGGCTTGCTGACCCCCGCAAGGGCAGCGTGAACGGCCTTCACCAGGTCCGGGAGCTCCTGCACCTGCACGTGGTTGCTGCCGACGTAGGCGGTGATGATCGCCGACGTCATCTCCAGAAGACCGCCCGGCGCTGGCGTGTTCTCGTTGATCTGGTTCATGATCGATATTCCGTGCTGAGAGTTTGCGCCGAGTATGAACGGTTACGATGGTTTCGGTGGATTACGCTCACCGCCACCCCGATAGACCGTCGATGTAACTATGGTCGATCAGACCGTAGAGAAGCGCAAGAGGTTATTTGTCGATGATAAAACGAATATTTCGTGGGACAATATAGGCCAGAATGAGACCGGGTAAGACGTTCTGGAAGACCTCTCTATACGTCCCGCAAGGGCGTAATGCGCCACCTGTCGCAGAGGTGCTCCTAGTCAGCGGTTCAGGTTATTCGGTCCGGAGACTGCGAAATCGTGCTCCCCTCAACCAGTACGGCAAGGCTACATGGACCTCCGTCGGCCGCGTCCCGTCGGACATGCCTTGGCATAGAGGAAAGGCAGGCGGGGCATTCGCGCGCCAGCCGTCGAATGGGATTATTGCCAGCTTCCTGGGGGGTGCTCCCCGAGCGGTCGTGGCAGACCAGGAATCATGTCATCGGCAAGCTGGTATTGCGCTCCGGCTCGTGGCCGAGGGCGCCCGGAAGCCCTTTAGAGTCAATGATTCTACCGGTTTTCTCTGACTAAGTGACTGAAAAGTCGTGATAAAAAGTGAGTTAATCACAAATGCGCGCCCAGCCTGACGACGGTACAGGCTGATTTCGCAGGGCGCAGAACAGGGCAGCCGAGAGGCCAGGAGGGGCGACAGCGCCGAGATGAAGCGGTCGCCCTCGGCCACATGATTGCCGCAGGCAGGGGCTACAGGGACCTGCGGTGGAGGGCAGCCGTGCCGGGCCCCGGCCAGAAGTGAGCCACGCTGCCGCCAAACTTGAAGAAAGGGAAGAGCCCGACGAGGAAGAGGATGAACCCAGCCTGTGCGGACCCTTTGTCGCCGGTGGCGACGGAGAACGCGATCAACGCGGCGGCGACAATCAGCAAGCCGAAGGTGAGGCCGAGCGAGACGTGCCAACTGCTGCGGATCAGATCGATATCCGAGTGGATGGGGCCGCCCTGCTCCTCGAGCGCGTAGATGAGGAGGTATCCCTTGAGGTGGAGCGTCACCCGGCGTCCTTCCTCCGGGCGCTGGAGGAGGCGGCTCAACGCGGCCTCGACGTTCCGGTAGGCCGTGATGGCTGGGACGTTGACAATCTTGCCGTTGTCCTGCCTGAGCGTGATGTAGTTGTACTTCATCCCACCGCGATGGGAGACCGATGGGCCGTAACCCTCGAGAATTCCGGAAATTCTTTTCACGAATGACCTCTACCCGATTGCGGAGTACCTGCGTCTCTTTGAATCATCACCAGTAAACAGCGAACGGAAAATTACTCGGGCATCCCGAAGCGCACCCGCGGCCTCAGGTCTGTTTCCTTGACGTAGCCGCTCTTGTCCTTGTGATCTGCGCGGAGCCAACCCTTGGGCAGGCGGCAGTCCTTCTTGGTTTCCAGCACGGCAACGGCGGCGACCGGATCGATCTTGGTGACGACTGACGCGCCGTCCCGCGGTTCCGCGTACAGCTTCGCGCCCCTGGTTCCGTCGTAGATTTCGGCGCCCCTGCCGACAGGGCAGTCGAAGGCTAGGGCGGGAGCGGACACCACGCTCAACGCCGCGCAAAGAACGATCCTACGCACGCCAAACTCCTGGCTGATCTTAAGCCCGAGCTTGCTACCACAGGATTCCTTTATGAAACGTAAGGACACCTGTATGGACCGAAGGGCCTGGGGCGCGGCAAACCGGTCCCATGCAAGGATTCGGTCAAAGATTGCGGGCGCGTGCCCAGGCGCTGGGGCTGAGCGACGCCGAGGTTGCACGCCGAAGCGGGCTCAGCGAGCAGCGCTATGGCAACTATGTCCGTGACGCTCACGAACCCGACCTGGAGACGCTTGTCACCATTGCCAGGACCCTGGGGTCAACGCTCGACAGTCTTCTCCTCGGCAGCCAAGCAGACCAAGGATTGGATCCGGTGCGCGCCTCGCTGGAAACACGACTGATTTCCGCCTCGCGCGCCTTGGACCTTGGTGATCTGAAGATTGCCGTCGGTCAGATCGAGTTGGCAGTTCAGCACCGTCGGGTTGACCCCGATCCCAGCTAACGCGGGCATACCTTCTGCCGAGGCGCTGCGACGAGTTCTTGTCAACAATCCGTCGGCTTCGATGAGCGTGGCGGCTATTGGAACAAGGAATCCTGTAGGGCGCCGGAGCCGTTTTGAGGCACCGGCGCTCTCCAGCGCAGGAACACCGTTCGACCCGCTACAGAAGAGCAGCTGCCGTCACGGCAAGCGCGGCCGCCAAGGTAACGGCTGGCCAAGCGAGCCGCGGATGTTTCGGGCAGGCCCAAGACTGCCAATGCTCGGCGGCGCCAACAGCGATCTTGCCGACGCAGAAGAGGGTCAGCAGGAATCCGGCTACCCCGATCACGCAGAGCAACAGGACGTCGTTGTGCGAGGGCGGCAGGCCGGTCGGCATGAAGATCGGCGCGATCATTGAGCCGAGGACGAGCATGGTGCCCCAGGCTGCGGTGAGCATGGCCGCCGACGTGCCGCCGGTCCAGGCAATGCAGCGGAGGAGAGGGGACGTCGTCATGGTTCAGCGCTCCGCAAGCTGATGGTCACGATCCAGGTAGGCCCGCGTCGGCGCGCTGGCCGCCGTGCTCCGGGGAACTACGAGCACCTCACCATTTATCCGATCGGCCGCTTCAGGTGCGCAAGCCTGCTGATGCGGATCGCCCAGGCGCGTTCAACCTCCCACGAGGTTTCCCCAAGAAGGGCTTGCAGCTACGCGAGGACCGCGTGGTCACCTACCCTTCTTTAGAGTCAATGATTCTACCGGCCATGGTGACTTAACCATCTGATACGACACGAATAAATTCATGCCCCTGGATCGATCGGAATGACTTAGCCCAGGCGAACCATCGAAGGACGTGCTTCGTCCTGCCTATCAGCTTTTGCCCCGCTGGCTTCGAGTAACAGGTGACCGAGGATAAGAAGCCAGAAGAGTTAATGGGCAGGGTTATGCATAGATGCAAAACCGTACAGGCAATTGTGCATTAACGATTTTCAATTACGCCGCCGTAAAATTTCTCCAGCAACGATGGAGAACGCTCATGGCATACGATGATTTCATCAGATCACTGATCGGCGACAAGCCGAACAATCCAGGTAGATCGAGCGCGAACTTCAGCGTCGTCCGAAATGGACTGCGCTACCGTGCTGTGAGCATGGATGAGGTCGCAACATACAAGTTCGGCCGTCTCGACGATTTCGAGTGGGTCATGGAAATCCTGCATCGATCGGAGAAAGGAGCCTTCCTGCTTGTCGCCGAAGGTGGGCCGTCGTCGCCTTGGCGCGCCCGCGACGACGACGGTTTTCGAAATGGCCATGCCTACATTCCGCTCACGCCCGATCAAGCGCAGCGCTGGCTGGAGTTGCGCGGGCTGGATGAGGATCTCGACGCTCTCTTCGGCGAGGGCCTGGAGGACGCCTGAGGCAAGTACTCGCCTGCTACCGGCGTAGATACCTGCTCGACCCCCGGCGAGCCGCGCTTGCGGTGCTGACCCGGGGGTTTCGCGTTGCACGAAGTTTGATCGCCGCACCGGCCGCGTTGCCTTTAGGTGGAGACTGGCGGGGCGGCGAGCAAGCCAGCCCCGCAGCTTGCGAGCCCGAGGGAGGCAGGCTGTTGCCCCGATAGGCCCGTGCCAGCCGTGGGGCGCCATCCGGTCCAGGTATGCGTCGGCTTCAGCTAGACGACGAGGAGGCCCACCAACGAATCAGCACGGGTTACGCCGGATCGCCCGCTTGCCGCGGGTTGGTTGGCCCACGCGGGCGGCGCGCACGCCGCCCGGCCATATGGCTGTACAACAGATCCAGGGCCGCGCGAACGGGTGCTGCATAGGCAGCCGCGGCAGCCGCGTCACCAGCTGAAAGTGCCTGCTCGAGGCCCGTGACCGCGCCGCGAAGTTGACGGATTGCGCCGTGCCGGATCGCGGCTCGCCGCCAGATCGTCGTTGCCGCAGCAGCGGGGGATCGATGGCCGCCCTTCAGATAGCTCTCGAAGGCAGCCTTGTAGGAGTCGGCAGTCCGCTCTGACGGCTTCGGCTTGGTAGAGTAAATGTTGACATGGGCTCGCGCCTCTCCAAGCAAAGTTAACAAATTATCCATGACGAACCTCTGACAAATTGTTTCGATCAACTGTATTGCGTTTTTAGAGTGCGTCACAACAAGATTGATAGGAGGTCTATCTCAATTTGACGTGGAGGGCGCCGTGAAAGTGAATACGTTGACACCGGCCATCTCGCATTGGCTTGCAGGGATCGCCCGTGGAGCGTTCCGCGACGCTTCCGTTGCGTGCCTGCTGTTCTGTGTGCTGATGGCGTTCGTTCTCGCCGCCAGCGGCGACCGTGGCGCGCGCGTGCTGATGGTCGCGTTCGACGTCTCCGACGGCGCGGGCGTCATCGGCCTGGCGCGCCTTGCGGCTATTGGTGCCCACGCGATGCTTGCCCTTCATCTCACGGTCGTGGTGGCCATCACCTCCGCTTTCATCCGGGGCGCGTGGTCGCCCCTCATCTGGCTCGTGGGCCGCGGCGCCAAATCGCTTGCCGCCCTTCACAGGGGGGCAGCATGACCACGGGATTCCTCCGCCGCGGACTGGCCGCTATCTTCCGCCCTGCGAACCTCGTCGCTCCGATCGCCGCCGATGCCCGGGAGGCAGCCCGCGGCCTCGATGACATCGCGTCGATCGCCCGGGTGGCGCTATCCCGTGAGCCGCAGCCGCCGGAAGCGGCCGATCTACGGTCTATCCGCGACGACGGCGAACGCTTCACCACCGCGATGATCCAGGCGGGGATGTCCGAAGCGGATCGTAAGCATCCGCTGAGTGCCGCGGTCAGGCAGCTTTCGTCTGCTCGCGGATTGCCTTCCATTCCCAGGGGAGGAGTTCGTGCAGGCGGGTTTGGGGGATGTCGTTGATGCGGGCCAGGACGTCGGCGAGCCATGCCTGGGGATCGACGTCGTTGAGCTTCGCCGTGGTGATCAGGCCGTACATGATCGCCGCCCGCTGCCCGCCGCGATCGGAGCCGCAGAACAGCCACGCTTTCCGGCCCAAAGCGATCCCGCGCAGGCCGCGTTCGGCGGCATTGTTGGTCAGGCACAGCCGGCCGTCGCCGAGGAAGCGCGTGAAGCCGTCCCAGCGCGTCAGCATGTAGTCCATCGCCTTGGCCACGGGGGCATGGCGGGAGAGCCGGGCGCGCTCCGTCCGCATCCAGTTCTCCAGCGTGGCCACCAGGGCGACGCCGTGCTCCTGGCGGGCCGCCAGCCGCTCGGCCGCGGGCTTGCCGTTCAGGGCGCGCTCGAGATCGAAGAGGGCGTCGATGTGGGTCACGGCTTCCAGGGCCAGCGGTGAGATCGGCGGGGCATCCTTGCCGCGTCTGGTGTTCGCGGCGATGTCGGCCAGCTTGAAGAAGCCGCGCCTTGCATGCGCCCAGCACAGTGCGGCGCTGATCGGCCCCGGTCGGCGCTCAGGTTCGTACAGCCGGTTATAGCCGGCGAACGCATCGGCCTGCAGCCAGCCCGTGAAGCCGGCCAGGTGCCGTTCGGGATGCTCGCCCTTGCGGTCTCGCGAATAGTGGAACAGCGCTGCCGGTGGGGCTTGGCCGGCAAACGGCCGGTCATCACGCACATACACCCACAGCCGCCCGGTGTCGGTCTTGCCTTTGGCCAGCACGGGCACGGGCGTGTCGTCTCCATGCAGCCGCTCGGCTGCCAGTACATGCGCGGCGATCAGGTCGTGCAGCGGCTTCAGCACCGCGGCGGCGGCGCCCACCTGGTCGGCCAGGGTGGACAGGCTGAGCGGCACGCCCTCGCGCGCAAAGCGTTCGGCCTGCCGGTTCAGCGGCTGATGCTGGCCGAACTTCTCGAACAGGAGGGTGGCCAGCAGGTTGGGGCCGGCCCAGCCCCGTGGGGTGGCGTGGAACGGCGCCGGCGGCTGGCTGATCGTCTCGCAGGCCCGGCAGGAGAACCGCTCGCGCACCGTCTGGATCACCTTCCACTGGCGCGGGATCACCTCCAGCGTCTCGGTGATCGTCTCGCCCAGCTTGCACAGCTTGTCCGAGCCGCAGCACGGGCAGCTCGCCGGTGCCGGCACAACGACGCGCTCGCGCGGCAGGTGGTCGGGGAAGGGCTGGCGTGATGGCCGTTTGCGGGTAAAGGCCGCCACCGCGGTGGTTTTGGCAGCGGCCTGCTCGGCCGCCAGTTCGTCCTCGCCGGCCGTCGCTTCCAACTCTTCGAGCTGGAACTCCAACTGGTCCAGCAGACGCGCCTTGCGCTCGGAGCGCGTCCCGTAGAGTTCGCGCCGGAGTTTCTCGATTTCCAGCTTCAGGCCGGCGATCAGCGCCTCGGTGTTCGACGCCATCGCCTTGGCCCGCGCCGCTTCGGCTTCCGCCGCATCCGCCCGCGCCTCGGCCTGCGCCAAGGCAGCGCGCAAGTTGGCGACGTCGTCGGCCGAGGTGGAGGGGAGCGGGGCGGCGGTCATGGCGCCAGTTTACCTGGGAACGCGCCGTTGAGCCGCCACAATCACCCCTGAACCGGTGCGTCGATTCACCGTGTCGCAGTCACCCCGCGGCCTCGGGGCGCCAAGTCTTCTGCGGGTTGCGCCAGTCGATGCCCTCGAGCAGATAGCCCATCTGCCCAACCGAGATCGACACCGCGCCGTCCGCCGGCGTGGGCCAGATGAAGCGGCCCCGCTCCAGCCTCTTCATGAACAGGCAACTGCCCTGGCCGTCATACCAGATGATCTTCACCAGATCGCCGCGGCGCCCGCGGAAGATGAAGAGATGGCCGCTGTGCGGGTCTTGGGCGAAGCGTTCCTGCACCAGCAGCGCCAAACTCGCCCAGCCTTTGCGCATGTCGGTGTGTCCGCTGGCCAGCCACACCCGCACGCCACTCGGCACCGGGATCATGCCAGGGCACCGACGACGGCCGCCGCCAGAGCCGGATCGACCGGCCCTTCCAGACGCAGGCGTGCCCCGCTGGGCAGGATGACCTCGAGGATCGCCGGGCTCGTGGTCGGACCCGCTGGAGGCGGCAATGGTTCAGGGGGCTCCAAGACCGGCGGTTCTGTTACGGTCGGCTCCGGCGTGATGGTCACTGCGACGAAGCTGGACGGTTCGGCCACCGCGCTCCCGCTCGCCTGCATCAGCCCTCGCCAGCGGTATAGCAGACTTTCGTGCACGCCCAGCCGGCGGGCCGCTTCCGTCACCACCACGCCGGGGCGGAACGCCTCCTCGACCATTCGGACCTTCTCCGCCGGCGTGTAATTTCGCCGCCGCTCCGTCCCCGTCAGAACCTCGACCCGCTGATAAGCCATGACGTTTGCAACTCGTTTGCGTCCGCGCAATGACGCGCCACGCAAAACTCAGACGTCGGACCCTATTTTGCCAAGGCGGCACTCACCGGAGGCGTACAGCGGATCTGCCCCGCCTCGAGGGGAACCTGCGGCGGCGACTGACCGGCTGGATGGTCTTTCTGGTCCTCAGCGTGCTCCTCGCCATCGTGGCCCCGAAGGCGGACCTGATCGCCAGAACCGGTTTCCCGGTCCTCGACCACGCGCTGCCCTGGGTGTTCGCCGTCTGGGTGGCCACGCGCGCGGCCCTCGCGAGCCTGCGTCTCTTTCAGGTTCAGGCGCGCGCACTGGTGAGCGTGTGGGTCTGGCTGCGTGACCCGGCCGCGTGGCTCGGCGCCAAGCCGTCGAGCGCCGCCGCGCTCGTGGTGGCGCTCGCTTTCCTCTTCATGCCCGGAAACGGCTTGGCGGCGGAGCCCGCGGGCTCCGCCACCGCGATCGCGGACATCGTCAGCAACGCGATCGCCGCGACGCATGCAAACGATCTCTCACTGGAATGGCTCAGGAGGATGTTCTCGGGAGCAGGTGTCGTACCGGGTTCGCCGCCGTCGGGATCGGACGCGCTGGTACCACTCTTCACCATGTTCAACAGCGGGCTATTCTTTCTCGGCACCTTGGTACTGATGTGGCAGACCCTGTGCGGCCTGGTCTATGCCGCGCACACCGGCAAGGTCTTCTCCGAGGGCAGCAAGTACCACGTCACCTGGGCGCCCATCCGGCTCTGCGTCGGCGTGGCGGCGATCGTTCCGATTAAGGGGTACTGCGTTGCCCAACTCCTGGTGATCGGTCTCTTTTCGGGGGGCTATATGTTCACAAACGCCCTGTGGTCGCTCTACGTCGATCGCATGCTCTCGCCGACCAGTTCTGCGACCGTGGTTGCACCCCGCCTGGACCCCGGCCGCAATCTAACTGCCCAGATCCTCCAGCTGGAGACCTGCGCTTTCGTGGTGAGGGCGGCAGAGTACGAGCCGGGCTGGTGGGATCGCTTCAGCCTCGGCATGTTCCGTTCCGCCCGTCCAGTTTTCGCGCTGCCGGAGCCCGCCGGTTCCGCTGCCGGTTCGGGTACCGTCTGGGACTACGGGCAGGTGTGCGGCTCCCTCAAGTTGGACGGCATCGCCACTTCGGCGGCGTCCCTCGTCGGCGGGCAGGTCGCCTCCGCGGCGATGACATCCACCACGGAGAAGGCGGCCTACGAAGCGTTCGACTCCGCCCGCGTACGCGCGCTCGGAACCTTCGTCCAGGCGGTCCGGAACTCCAGGGTCGCCGAGATCGTCCGTGACAGCGTCACCCCGAACCCGAGGGAGCATGGCCCCGGCCGGGGTGAGTTTGGCGGCCGTCTTCAGCAGGCTCTTGCGGCGGGAACCGCGTACACCGATGAGATGAATCGGGCGGCGAGGGACCTGAGCGCCAAGCTCGACGAGGAGGGTAGGAGGAACTTCCGGATCACGGCGGCTGAGTTGGGCTGGGCTGGCGCGGGCTCGCTGAACTTCACCCTCACGCGGATTTCCGCCGGTGTGATGGCGCGTGCTGCCTCCGGCATGCCGGAGATTGTCGCCCCCAACCCCGAGCGCCTGACGGAGGAAGTGCAGAGGCGTCTCCGCACCGCTCTTGGCGAACTCGGCCAGTCGATCATCGACGCCCGTGAGCGCGATTACGTGTCCCGCAACGACATCTACGTGGCCGAGAACCGGTCTTCCTGGAACCCCATCTCCTGGCTGCTGAAGGAGCCGTCGCACATGATCGCCCGCGGCATCGCCAACGCCGCCGAACTCGACGCCGTGAACCCGATGGCCTCGATGACCTCGCTGGGGAACGCCACGCTGATGGCCGGTGAGGCCCTGCTCATCTCATGGGTGAGCGCCAATGTGGCGGCGTCCTCGGCGGACGCCACGGCCGAGAACGCGGGAATATTCGGCTTCGCCGGAAGACCGTTCACGGCGGCCGGGAAGGGCCTCCTCGATGTCGTCGCGCCCTGGATGGTCATGTTCATCAGCGCGCTGCTCACCTTCGGCGCGCTGCACGCCTACGTGCTGCCGATGGTCCCGTTCATCATGTGGTTCTTCGCCGTGATCGGCTGCGCCGTCTTCGCCTTCGAGGCGGTTGTGGCCATGCCGCTCGCCGCCTTGGCTCACATGCGGATGGATGGCGACGAGTTGATCGGACAGCAGCAGCGGCCGTACTGGGTGCTGGCCTTCAACGCGGCTCTTCGTCCCTCGCTGCTGCTGTTCGGCTTGATCGGCAGCAACATCCTTTTCGCGGTGATGGCCGGGTACCTCAACAAGACCTTCGCGCTGGCGATGCTCTCCAGCATGGGCGACAGCATCATCGGCTTCGTTGGGCAGATCGTGATGCTCGGGCTGCTGCTCTACCTGCATTACCAGATCGCCATCCGCTGCATGGGCCTGGTCCACCAGGTTCCCGCAATGGTCTCCCGCCTGCTCGGTGCGGACGACGGCGAGCGCGGCGAGCGCGACGCGACCAGCACCATTGTCGCGGCCGCGGCGTCCTTCACCAAGAATGCCGGGGCGGCCGCGCTCCGGGTCGGCGGACAGGCCAGCAAGGCCACGGGCGAGGAGCCTGGCCAACAACCGGGCGCCGACAGGAAGAACGAGAAGATCACCAAGAGGCCGGAGGCTCAGGAGGCGGGGACCAGCACGGGCCGGGGACCGTAAGCAGGCGAGGGGCGGGGCGCATTCGGCGCTTTCCGCCCCTCTGCGGACGGGCCAATGTTTCAGTTTTCGCGGCGAGCCGTCGGGTTGGTGATGCCGAGTCCCAGGGCGGCTTTGTCGAAGGCCGCCTCGAAGATCATGCGCGCCATGCTCTTCGGGCTCCCATCGCTGTAGTGGTTGCCGCTCTCGGCCAGCAGGGGGCTCCCCTTGTGGGCTTCGGCGAACGCAAAGACCTGGGCGGCGCGAGCCTCGGCCTCAGCCCTGCACACCGCCAGGGCGTCCTCTAGTTCCCGCACCCGGGTTTCCAGGGTGTGGGCATACTCCTCCCACCGCCGACCGAGTTCGTTCGCGCGCCGGGCGGCAGCCGCGTTGGCATTCGCGGTGGCCATGTTGTCCAGAGCCAGCCCAACGACGTTTCCAACACCGTTGCCCTCGAACATGACGTACCCTCCCGCTTGAACTCGGAGACGCAAAGTCCCCGTCACCACGATCGACGCCCGCATCTTCTGATCGCGCAGGCTGCGGCTTCCTATTGGGACACAATCCTAGATCGAAAGTCCTCTCTGATCAAGCGGAATATACAGGAACTCTTTGTTAACATACAGGAATCCTTGCAGACCCAGATTTGGCAAGGATTTCGGCGGCCCCTGCACGCGAGGAAGCCTAACCCGCTGCCGCTGCGAGCACCGCTGCCGCCCGCATCCAGGAGATCCCCTGCGGCCGCCCCGGCGCCCCTGGTGATCCGATCCTTGAGCAGGGTATCCGCTCTCGAGCGGGGTGATGACGCTGAAGGCGCTGCTCGCCTTGGCCGAGATGGTATAGCCGTAGGCCGCGGGAGCAAGATGAGGGCCCCAATCCAGCGTTAGGCCGCACTTGACGGCGCGCGGGAGGCCGTGCGTACGATGATGAGATGGAGGCTTTGCCGGGGCAATGGTGCTCAGGCGGCCTCCACCACAGGTAGGCCCGATGTCTCGCCGAGGCGAACGACGCACGGGCTGCCGCCTGGGTAGGCGGTAGCCGATGGCCCGGCGGCCGGATCCCCGATCCAGCCGCAGGCCACTCGCAGCCAACCCCGTCAACAAATTTTCCTCGTCTCCGCAAACGGCTTCACGCAGGACCGCTTCCGCCCGGCGGCGCGCGGCGGCAGATGCTCTGCTGCTCTCCTCTCCGGCGTCGGCGTCATGGGCCGAGCGGTTCACCGAACGCTACGAGATTCACCGCGAGCTCAACGCCTCCGAACGTATGGCCCGGCGGGGCCAGGCAAGCCGCGGCGACGGCGGGATCGAGCAGGCGGACTCAGCGGCGGTCGAGGACCGGCGGCAGTTCGTTGAGCGCGCCCGGGACACCACGGCGCGCGTCGACGCCCGCCCCGGATCGGCTTCCGCTGGTTCGGCGGCTATATCAGCGGCAAGCCCGGCCGAGGTGACCGGGGGTACTGGCGGTCGGCATTTATCCATCAGGGTCTGGTCAGCACAGAGCACCCGATCCTGCGGTTGTTCGTGACCAAACTGCACAAGGCCCGGCGCCTGCTGACGGGCAACGACAAGGGCGCGGTGACGGCGGGCGGGCCGAAGGTGTTGGCGCTGGACGATGCTTATGTGCATGCCAACGCGGACATGCGTGGCGTGCTCCGGGTCGAACTCGATCGCGATTTCGCATCCTGGGACCAACTTCGCCAAGCCATCCTGACCTGCGGCGTGCCGACGCCGAACATCGTGGTGGCCCACATCCATGAGGTCACCGGTGCCGTCCAAGCGCCGCACCTAATCTGGTTGCTCGAGAACAGCGTCTGCTTCACCGGCCGCGGACGGGCCGGGCCGCAGGCGGCATTCCGGTCGGCCTTGCAGCGGTTGACCGTGGCGTTGGCGACCGCCGGTGCCGATCAGGGTGGACGGTCCAACGCCCTGAAGATGAAGAATCCGCTGTCACCAAGATGGAGCCGGGCGATTTGGGCCGAGGAGCCCTATCAGTCGCTGGCTGCCGTCTGCGCCGGGCTGCCGGAAGCCCGAGGCGGGACGGTTGCCGAGGTGGCCGGGAAGGATGATGCGGCGGAGGCCGAGGGATCGAACAGCTTGTTCCAGCGGCTTCGGGCCTTCGCCTTCGCCAACGTCGGCCGCCACCATCCCGACGGAGAGGGGGCGGGCAGCCGCGGCGAGTTCGAGCAGGAAGTCGTGACCCATGGCTACGAGATTGCGGACGCATGCGGCGTCTCGGAGAAGCAGGCCAGGGCGACCGCGATGAAGGTCGCTCGGTATGCCTGGGAACATTTCAATGGGGAAAGGTGGAAGATGAAGCAGAATTGGGGCGTCTGCGCCGCGCAGACCAAGGGATTGACCGTGGCCGAAGCAAAGGCGGTCGGTGGACGGTACGTGGCGGCGCGGCGGCGCGAGGCGTCGGTGGAGAAGCTGGTGGCAGCGTACCGTCGCCTGGCGGCGGTGAGCACGGAACCTTCGCGTGCGGCCGTGGCCGGGGAGGCGGGCTTGTGCGTGCGGACGGCCGAACGCCGGTGGGACGAGGTCGTGCAGGCGGTCGCTCTGGCTGACGCGGAGCCTGCTGTCGAGGTCTCGACACTCGCTCCTTTAGATAAAAAGGTCATCCCAGCGGCAGGCCCAGAAAATGCCGCAGGCGAGCGGCCGGGAGCAGCCGACGACGCTGAGCAGATGGCGATCGCGCCGATCCAGCTGGTGATCGGAACGTGCGAACCGGATCTCCCGCTCCCGGCGGGCGGCGGTCGGGGTGCCGGAGCCAAACATGTGGACGGCAAGGGACGGCTCCAGCAGGGTCGTCATCCGGACGCATGGTTTGCCGAGGGGCAAAATGGCCCAGGGACGCGAGCCCGGCTTGCACATGTCGGCGAAGGCTGTGCCTCCGAGCCAGTCACAGCATCTTCGGGGGACCGTAGCGGCGGTCGGCCTGGGATCGTTGTCCGGAGCGTGCGGCGACGGACGATGACGCCTCACGTGTCGCCGACCGTCGTCGTCAGGACGACCGGGCGGCCATAGCGCCAGCGCCCGGATGGCCGACAAGTCGAGCTTCGGCTGAACCTGCTGGCAGCCTCACCGGCATCGGTCGCGCCCAACGGCGCTCCCAACCGGCCTGAGTTCCACTTGTTGGGTGAACCAGTGGGTCGATGACGTTGCCGACTTCCGCTCAGGCTTGCCCCCTTGGCGGTTGAAGCAGGTTCCAGGTGCCCTGCCGCAATTTTTTCTGACAGAGAATATTGATTTTCCTCTGACAGAGATATATGTTGGGTTCAGGCATCAACGAGAGGGCAAGACCATGGCAGAGATCACCGAGCAGCAGTCCCGTCGTCGTGGACGCCCGAGGCTCGACCCGGCGAAGCGCAGCCAGTCCAAAACGGCCACCTTCTACCTGACGTCGGAGATGGAATCCGCCCTGGAGAGCCGGGTCGCGATGTACCCCCAGGGCCGCAGCGGCGCCCTCCGCCATGTCCTGAGCCAGGCGACGGCCCTGCTCGACATGGCCTTGCCGCGCCTGTCGCTCGATGAGTGGGAGTTCGTGCTGTTCCACCTTCAAGGACTGCTCCCCGTGAGCCTCACCGAGGTTTATGAGGATTTGTCGGCCACCAAGCGGGCCACAGACCTGTCCTCCCAGGATCAGGAGTTCTCGCCGTCTGTCGCGAGGCAGGCCCTGGTCGACGCCTTGCTCGAGGAAGGCGCCGTCAGCGGGCTGAATGACGTCGCCCGAACTCTCGAACGTGTGAGAAAGCTCAGCGACGCATCGATGATCGCGGTGGGTGACCTGGCCCTGCGGTACTGGGTCGCCAACAACCGCTGGGCCGCCGCCAGCTACCTCGGGCAGGAGGTAGGCGAGGAGCCGATGGCCAAGGACATCGTTCCGGCCGCAGCCATCAGCAAGCGTGGCGCGTGAAGTCCAGGAATGCCTGAGGCCGGGACGGCGAGCCCGGCCATCACGGCAGGCGAGGTTGGAGTTGCTCGTCCGAGCTCATGCCGGACGATCCATTCAAGCGGCGACACCGGTCATGGATGCGGCGACTTTCCCGGTGACGTCGAGCATCAGCTTGTGCACGCGACCTTGGAGGGGATGATGTTCGGGCAGGCCGACATGGGCCACCTGCGCTGCCAGCGCCTCGGCCCACTCGTCGGCGTTCGCCGGGCAGGTTCGGCCTGGTCCGGAGCGGTCGCCGGTGAAATGCAGGAACAGCAAGCGGGCAGGGTGCCCGTGCTCCATCAGGAAGTGCAGCACGGCGATGCGGTTGCAGAACTGGTAATGCCCGTTGAGCCAATCGCGCTCCGGCGCCACTCCCAGCGCTTCCTTGGTCCGGTTCAGGGTCCGCTCGATGAGTGGGCGTCCGCCCTGCGGGCTCGCCTTGCAGGAACTGCGCATCTCCTCGATGTTGGCTTTGGCCTCCACCAGCAGCCATTCACGGCGGCCTTCCACCGTCACCCGGCCAACGGCATCCCAGTTGGGTGGGTTGCCCCGCAGAGGCCAGACCCTCGCCCAAGCCGGACGGGCCGGGTCATCGTCGGGCAAGAAGTCCACGCCCCTCCATTCGCCGTCTAACCAGGTCCGGCTCCCGTCGAAGGGCGCGTCGAGCCACTCGACCTCGCTGCCTCCCGTAGCATCCAGGACGGCAGCATTCAGCAGGCTGCGGTGACGGCCCATGAAGCGCAGAAGGTGGCATTCGCTGCCGTATCCGTTTCCGATCTCCGCCATCAACCCCTCTCTGCCGAATGGCGCCACCCCGGCTTCGGCGCACGGACGGATGGCTCGTCGGTAACATTACGTTCCCCGGAGCTCCTGCACCTTATCATCCGTCCACTACGTGGAAGGCATTCTGTCGTCCGGTGGCTTCCATGCTGGCGGCCATCAGAACACCATGCATCTCGTCGAAAGCGGGAACCCCGTTCGGGAGCATCACCGTCGCAATGAACTCACGCATGGTTGCGATGGGGTTTTGCCAGCTGTACTCCTCGACGGCGACGTTTTGCGACCTGCTCAAGGACCTCAGGATCGGTGTGTCGACCCAGCAGGTCCAGGTCGTCTCCATTTACCTCGCGGCGTTCGAGGCGGTGTTGATGCTAATATTTTTCTACTAACTACTCAATATAATCTGTTGTATAAAAATGGACACTTGATAAATATATGTTGCATGTCTCAGATTATTAGAAGAGGCAACGGGCGGACCATGAGCGGCCCGGATTTAATCATCCGGTGGTGGCGTCCCGCCAATGGCGAAGCGTGGCATGGTTCTCGAACATCCAAGCGCGCAGTGTGGCAGCCGCACGGAGGCCGGTGAGGACCTTCTCGGCCTGCTGGGAGACAGACTGGCGGTTGTCAAGGCGAGGAGTATCGATTACCAGTCCAAGGCTTTTCTTGGCGGCCCTGATGTAGATGGAGGTGTTTCCGAGGGTGTCGGCAGCCTGACGACGGAGTGTCTTCTCGTGAGTGCCCCATCCAGCGATCATGATCTTCACGCTGGCGGAGGGCGCAGCTTTGTCCTGGCATTGGTGCGAGAACCGAAGCGCAGGAAGGAAGTCGTACGATGGAAGGGTCCTTCCAACATCGAAGTAGATGGTGTGTGAGCCTGATGGGCGACCATTCCCGGCATTTGGGCACGGCTTCACGATCAACTCCGGCGTATGGCGCCGTGCGAGTTCCCTATAGCCCTCGAAGAACCCAGTGACTTCAGGAACGGGATCGGGCTCGTAGGGCATCTGGAACCGGGAAATTGCGTCTAGGATTGTCGATCGGTCCCCATCAATCAGCCACTCGGCAACGGCTTCATAGCTGACCCGGGCATGGAAGGGTTCGGTTAGGCGTGATCGGCCGAGATATCCGGCCGGAGCGCAGAGCACGGCCAAAGCGGGCCGAGATACCATCGACATCGCCGCGGCCGACGTAGCGTAGCGCTCGGGCTGGTCCGGGGTGAAGCCACTGTCGATTTTGTTCTCAAGCAGGATACGTCCGCATTCACGTCCGGCGAACCACAGGTGTAGCAACAGGTCGATTGTTCCTGTAGCCCCGGCATGCTGAGCCTGCCTCTCAACGGTGATGGCATCGAACTGGAGCAGTTGCTTCATCTTGCCCGTTTGGAGCGCGACATTGCTAACAAAGGCATGAGCAAATGAAAGATCGGCTTGAAAACGACTGGCGAGAATGGCGTCGATGTCTTTCTCAAAAACCCGTGGCCTTGAATGGCAAATTGTTTTCATTGCCTTGTTCCTATAGTCGGATGCTCAGTAGGCCGTTGACCGTTCGCGTACAGAAGAGCCAACTAGCGTGATCTGCCCCTCACGACCGATCTTCGCAGGAGCATGCTTTCTCACTTTCTGGTCATCGAGTGCAACGGCTGCGAAGGCATCGGGGAAGACGGTGCCCAACGTCGATAGCGCCGCAATTAGGGCAGCGGCCCTGTCATCGCCGTCTAGCGCCTTCGGGCCGTACTCCAGCGCGCTCTCGATCAGCTTGCGCGGCCTATCGACCTGATCGCCGACCATGCCGCGGAGCAGGCAGCGCACCGCATTGTTCGCCGCCGCGTTCCGAGCTTGGCGCAGGAACTGGATCGTGGCACTCGGAAACGCCTCCAATGGTTCGGACCCGTCTGGTCCGCCCCCAAGATAGTCTCGCCAGCCGCTTTCACGATCCTTGTTCGGTAACCGTCCGCCGAGAACAGCGAAGGTGGCCATCCCGAACATGATCCATGACCATCTGGTACCGCCGTGGGGTTTCCCAATGTCGAGCGACGGCGTCATCTGGGCATAGATCTGGCGAGCCCCAGCGAAGCCGAATGGGGCGCGGGTCTTTTCGGTGCGGCGGCCGTGGCCGAAGGTATTTCGCGCGAAACCGGACGGAGAATCGATCGCGATCAGGGTGGGGGGAATGGCTTCCAGCTTTTCCCGCAGAAGCGGCTCCAGGTGATCTACGACCGGCATGGTTGCCTGCGCCAGACCGTCGATATCCCCGCGGGCGATGAAGGAGCGCGGGATCTGTAGATCAACCACAGGACACGCTCCGTGGCTCGCAGAACACCTGTAATTGGCGAGCGACACCGTTTCAAACATGACCTCGTGGGGGCCATCCGTAGATGGCCCCCACGTGATCCGGGCCATGTGCAGCCCCTTCTCGCGACCGTGAACGTCGATGCCGACGGACGTCGCCAAAGCCATCAGGCCGTTTCCATCGCAGGCGCCTCTTCCAGGCTGCTGCGGATAGCCTGGAAGGAGGTCATGGCGCTGTCGACGAGTTCACCGCTCTCGGTCAGCACCGGCGTGTCGATGAGTTTCTTGACCAGCTGCGCGAACTTGACCGCCTTGAACACCGTGTCGCGCTGAGTACTGTCATAGGTCGAGTAGTCGCTCCCGGCATTCGAGAGGACCGCTCGTAGATCATCATTGCTTCGCACCATGCGACTACGCAGGTTCGTAAGAAGTTCGGAAGCCGTCTTGGAGACGGCAATGATTGCCTTCAGCTTGGCAATGACGAGATCGACCTCTGTCACGTAGGTTTTGGCCTTTTCCATATTCGCTTTGGCTTCGTCTAGCTTCTTCGAAGCCTGCGCTCCAAATACGCTTCCGAGGACCAACAGGGCGGGACCTGCGACGAGAACGCCAAGCACCATCGTACCACCGGCGACGCCAAGTCCTCCGGCCGCCAGGGTGCCGCCGCCCAGCCAGGCCAGCGTCGCGTTCGTCGCGGCGACCCCGCCCAGGGTGCTGATCGCAGTGCCTGTTCCGGCCGACGCCAGCATCATCGTACCGCTGTACGCCCCGAACGCCGTGATTGCTCCGGCGCCAACCCCAGCCGCGGTGCTGGTGGCCAATTCCGCAGCAAAGGCGCAGGAGTGGCGTAGATCGCCGAGCGTAACCTCAGTGAAGTCACCGACCTTGAGTCGCTCGAATTCAGCCGAGTGGGCCAACTGGACATTCTTGATCTGGCCGAAGAGCTCCACGAAGTTTGCGATCTCCAGTTGGAGAGCCTGGATCTTCATCTCGCCGTAGCCGCGGAGCGCATTATTGCACTCGTCTCTTCGTCCGTTCAGGGACTCCTCTGCCTTGGCAGCGAGATCCTGGGCTGAGCGTCCAATGTCGTTGGCTTCACTGGTATCGATGGCTGCCTTTACGGCTTTCCCGGCACCGAAAAGGCCAAGGGCGCCCAGGGCGATAGGGACGAGGAGAGGCAGAGGCATGATGGTCCTTTCCGATCGAAAACGTTAATAGGCGGGCATAGCGCCCGGTCGCAGTGCCTCACAGGACGAGCGCGTCGTCCGTGGCCATGAAGTCGTTGAACTCTTGGATGTTCTTGAATTGCAGGGTATGCCCGATGCATTCGGCCAGTGCGTTAGCAGAGCGGGCGAAACCGTCGACGTCACCCAGCGCAGCCGCATCATCCATGGCAGAAAGGCAATCCGCGAAGGCGGCGCGGCCTTCGGTCAGGTATTCCTCGAACAACTGATTGAACTGAAGGCGGTACGCCTCCATGCTGGTCCGCGCCTCCTCGCAGAGCGCCTTCGTGTGGAGATACTGCTCGCGGGCCTGTTCCGCTTCCTTGAAGGCGGTGAGCGAGTTCTGGTACAGCAGCGAACTCAAGGTGTAGCCGACCATGCTGCCGATGACGCCGCCGACGATCGGGATCGGAATGGCGATCTGACCCACCACGGTTCCCAGGCCGGACGACAGCATGTTGCTGCCCTTCTGTCCGATGAGTTCCATGAACTCGGTTCCATCGATCTCACCGCTTGCATAGAGCTTTACGGCGGCGGTGAGTTCCAGACAGACCGAGACAGCCATGGCTGGCAGCGATGTCTTGGAAAGGGTGCGCGCGGTGGCGTTCGCCGACTGCTGCATTGCACCCTTCAAGGCGGACCCAGCGAAGGCCGTGCCATAGCCAACGGCGGCCGCCTTGCCGGTACTGACGGTGGTGTCAAGCAAGGCGGTCTTCAAATCCTTGTCGTCCTGACATACAGCAATGATGTTAGTGACGATTGAGACTGCACCTCCGACGACGGCACCGGCCTTTGCTCCTTGGACCCCTGCTTCGTGGCTGATGCCTATGATGTCCCGGACCGTCGCCGCCAAGGGGTCGGTACGGAGGTGGATTGCCTCCTCTCTGGTCATGCCGCTGTCGCGAATGTTGCCACGCAACTCTTTAAAGTTGTCAGCATCCTTGCGGAATTTCTCTGCAAGCTCAGTCTTTCCCAGCTTTTCGACAGTATCCGCCTGCGACCTGAGAGATTTTGCTTGCTGCGTGCAGAAATCCTTTGCGTCGTTGACCTGATCGGAGGGCAGATCCAACTTAACCCCTTGGTATCGCGAGAGATCGCGATCGCTACCGCTGCCATCCCCGCGAGCAATTTTCGTCAGCAGATCATCCGGCTTGGCGACGAACTTCATCTGCGATCCGGAGCCAGCAACTACCTTACCGCCATCTACTTCGACATGGTCATAGACACGATTGTTATGCCCAAATTCCTTTGGTCGGTCGTCAGTGCGCTCCAAGCGGACGGTGCTGCGGTCTATGATATTGCGAGCGTTCTTCTTGGAAACTGCGTGGATCTCCGCCGAGAAGCCCGCTTGCTGGGGAATGTTCCGTACTGGGTCGCTTACCTTGTGCTCGCTGATCTCTCTCAGGCCCTTTGCGAACTTCCTTCCGGTTTCGTTATCGATACCGGTGTAACCCTTGATGAACTCGGCGTTGGCGCTGCCGAACCGATCCACGATCTCAATCGTGCTGGCCGTCGCGGCGACGTCTGAAAGTTTGGAAGCCTGGGGTGCTGACTTCTTTTCGCGTTCCATGGCGTGCGTTCGAGTCCCGTCGAAAGGATGGCAGGGCAGGTGGAAGGTCAGCCACAAGGGTACGAGATGCACCCACTTGGCAAGTCACAGGAAAGCTATGTGTAACTCTGCGTGCATTCATGTAAATAGAAGAAACTTATATAGTCTCCTATCAATTTTTATCCAACGTGTTAAGAACAATAAAATCGAACTTTCGCTATTGTAAGACGAATTCCAAGATATTATCTTTCATGACCAGATATATTACTAAGTCAGGCTATGTTGTTATCATGAATGGGCCGCAGCATTGTTTTTATTTTCATCACAATCAATTATTTTAGCCATTCCGCCAAAGCTCGATGTCCAGGCGTTAAGTTCTTTCTCACTGGTTGTTGTGAGCGACAGGATTATGCTTCCGTCCTCTTGGTCCTCAATGGATTGGTCATCGCTCCACACTCGGTCACGCACATAATCGGCGGCTTCGGCATTCACATGGATCCTTGCTCGTCGGGGCTCATGCCAACCCAGCCCAAAGGCCCGAGCCTCTCTGTCGGCGGCATTGAAATTGAAATACTCCCCTGTAGGCGACATCTCCGCGATGCGATGAATCGAGAAGGTGGTTGGACGATCCCTGAGAACCGATCCGTCAGGCATTCGATATCCCTGCACATAAAGTGTCCCGCTCATGGCGACCAAGCGCCCGGGGGCATATCTGTAGACGCTCACCGTCTGACGGCCGCGAGCACGGTAGACGATGCGGCACACCTCCTTACGCTCGATGGCTTGACGCAAGGCGGTGATCACCGGGAAGTGAGGGGTGTAGTCAATGAACCCCTTGCTGCGAAAACCAATTGGTTGTCCGGCGGCCGGTGGTATTCCTTCGGCCAAGTGCACGGCAACTGCTGTGACGGTTTTGCTGATGCGGTCGACCACGCTCTCCGGCAGGAACTGGCTAGCTATGTCACGGCATGCGGCAAGGCAATGTAGCTCTTCGAATGAAAAGCCCAGCGATCGTTCTTCTTTCTTGGACCGGAGGCGATAGTAGCGCCGTCGGTTCTCCAAGCCGTTCTCAACATAGGCATCTCGTCCCAGACTGCCCTCAATGATGGCGATCAACCGGACGACGGTCTGGGCGGAGCATGAGAGGTCACGGGCAAGATCGCTCTGAAAGTGCTTCTTCCCGTCGAGAGTCAGGCGCTGATACAGCGCCAGCAACTTCTCACCGGGCAAGGCATCATGGTGCTTGCGAGGCATTTCAGGCTTGTATCCCCAAACCGAGTAGCGACGCGGGTTCCCGCTTGACCAATTTTTGGATCAAGATAGATTAACGTTCAACTAACGATAGATTGCTCAATTATCGACCGCCATAATTGGTGCGGTGAAATTAGCAACATTCCGTATTTCATATGCTTTCATTCACCGTTCGCGTCCAACACGACATGGTTCTGGATGAACTGCGACAGGCCGTAAATCGCAAAGCCGCTGATGGTAACCCACCCAACAAAGCGCACCATGTTGATCTCCATTCTCGTGTTGGCGTTGACGGATCGAGGAGTGATCCGCCGTCAGGAGCTACGATACGGAAGCGTCCCCCCAGATTCTGACGAGCGTTTCGCATTTTTAAACTGAGCAAAGCATGTGAAGGGAGCCCTCTGGAACGGGATGTAGCCGAATGCAGGCTTAATGCCTTCCAACTGTGGCTTGGCATGCTCATGCGGACGGCAATCCGAACAGATGCATAGCAACCCTACCGGCGGCGTAAAGGCTCACCTTGGATTTCGCACAGCTACTAAATGATTCTCTGTCACTCCTTGAAGACAAATTCCAGGCTGTAGTCGTCGGGATCGCGAACCCGCGCGGCGTAATAGCGCGGGTCGTAATGAGGCCAGCCTCCCGGCGGATGGCTCTCCTTCGCACCGGCAGCCAGCACCGCCGCATGAGCCGCATTTACCTCAGCTTCGAAATGGGCGACGAAGCCCACATGGACGGCGCTGCGCGCAGGATACCCTGCCGCAGCCAGAAGAAGGCCCGGCCTCCAGCGCCGAAGCCCTTCAGGTCGGGATGGCCTGGTGGGCCGTCCTTCCCGTCGTAGTCGTGCCGCACCCCGATGCCGAGGTAGGGCAGCACCGCCTCGTAGACGGCTACGGAGCGGTCCAGGCCGCCGACGGTCAAGGTTCCGTTTGTCCATGAACGAAGAGCATCACGACAAACATTCCAGCCTCGGTCGCCGAGAAATTGAAGGATAGCTTCAACGACTTGAGGTCAGCATATCCCCTTGCGAGACCAGCTTGCCGTCCTTGATTGCGGCTTCGATAGCGGCGCTCAGCACTTGCCGCAACTGGGCGCTAGTTGCCTTGAAGCCGAACAGCCGCGAGACCCCGGTCAGAACTTCCTCAAGGGTCGCCCCGAGATTTGCCGTCACGAACGAGACCGCTGCCGCCTTGATCTCCGCAGGCGGGAGCATCTCCGGCTTCCGCAGGCCGGTCGAGGCTACCTCGCTCCTATCCCGGACGGTCAGCGTAGCGTCTGGGCCGATGAGGAAGCCATTATCTTCAACAATCACACCCGCTTTGACGGCGGCTGCGATTCCACGGTCAACCGCAGCCTGGACGCGGCTTCCGGCACGGCCCAATCCCCACATAGTCCGCAAACGGGCCACCACCTCGGCTTCGTGTACTGGTCCCTCAATCTCGACCACCTGCCGCACGAGATCGGCCATCAATCCGATTGGCACCTCTTGCAGCTGCATGTTGGCCGGGATAGGGAAGGACGCCTCTCGGTAGGGCGAACTGGCCGACGCGGGTTCGGCGATTTGGAGCCCAACCTCAACAGCGTCCTCACGCTCAACCGTGACGATTTCCAGCGGCACGGCTCGGCTGAACCCCGTCGACTTCTCGTCGTTGGCGGCAAGCTCTGCTTTGGCCGCTTCGATGGCGGCGATGGTCTTCGCCAGCTGCTCCTGGGGCCGGTTGAACCAGTCCGTGCTCCAGATCCGGTGGATGGTCCAGCCGTGGTCCTCCAGAACCGCCTGCCGCAGCCGATCCCGATCGCGTGCCGAGCGGGAACTATGGTAGGCGGCGCCGTCGCACTCGATGCCGATGATGTACCGGCCCGGCCGCGCGAAGTCCGCGATGGCAAGATCGATGAAGAACCCGGCCAAGCCGACCTGCGGATGGACGTCGTACCCATGGGAAAGCAGAGCCGCGGCGACCTGCTCCTCGAAGATGCTGTCATGCTCCCGGTCAGTACGGGTGCCGAGGCTGAGCTTGCCCGTGCGGGCAAAGTGCAGGAAGAGCTTGAACGCGAGCACGCCCTTCCCCTTGCCGCGTTCCAGGTCGATATCCTCGTCCGTGATGGAGGCGAAGACCTCGCAGCGGCGCTTCGCGCGACTGATGAGGACGTTCAGGCGCCGCTCGCCGCCATCGCTGCTGAGTGGACCGAAGCGCATCGCCATATAGCCATTCGGATTTTTGCCATAGCCCACCGAGATCATGATGACGTCGCGCTCGTCGCCCTGCACGTTCTCGAGGTTCTTGGCAAAGAACGGCTCGGCAGAATGCGCGGTGAAAAAGCCTTCCACGTCCGGGTTCAGACGGCGCAGCCGCTCGAGTTCGTCGACGATCGCCCGACGCTGCTTGGTGGAGAAGGTGGCGACGCCAAGTGAGAGCTCCGGGTGCTCACGGGCGTGCCGGATGACCGCTTCGGCGACTGCCTTCGCCTCCTCGGCGTTGATGGCCGTGTTCCCGCTGTCGAACCTGCCATTCGGAAGGTAGTTGAACCGCAAACCCATCCCAGCTTGCGCTGTGTACGGACTCGGAACGATGAAGAGCCGGTTGTCGTAGAACTGGCTGTTCGAGACCGCGATGAGCGACTGGTGACGGCTGCGGTAGTGCCAGCGCAGCATGCGCTGAGGCAGACCCTTGGATACGCAGAGCCCGAGGACGCTCTCCACATCGGCGACACCGGCGGCGCCGTCCTCGTCCTCCTCGTCGTTTCCAGCAATGACCTTGTCGAAGAACCGCGTCGGGGGAAGCTGGCGATCGTCACCGACAATCACGGCTTGCTTGCAGCGCGCGATGGCCCCCAGGGCGTCGACCGGCTGAATCTGGCTGGCCTCGTCGATGACGAGCAGGTCGAACTCGACCGCGCCCGGCTCGAGGAACTGGGCCACGGAGAGCGGGCTCATCATGAAGACGGGCTTGATAGCCTGGATGGCCGCCCCGGCGCGCTTCATCAGCTGCCGGATCGGCATATGGTTCCGCTTCCGGGCCATCTCGCCCTTCAGCACCCCCAGCGGACCGGCGCCGCCATCCTGCCGCGGCATCCGGCCATGGTGGGCGGAGGCAACCTCCAGACGCGCTAGCTTCATGCGGTCCTGGTCGAGCCTGACGAACTCTTGCACCAGACGGTTATGCCCCTCGCCATCAAATCGGGCGATCTCGGGGTCGTCCTTGGCAATGGCCGAGAGGAGCGCATCGTAATAGGCCATCTCGAACTCAGGCACGACAGACTTCGAGTCGAGCTCTCCGTTCGCGAGCCGGTTCACGAAGGCGCCGAGGCCCAGGGAACTGGCTTGTTCTGCCTTGGCCGAGTAGGCAATCCACTTGGACAGATCCTCGGACCGCTCGATCCACAGGTCGAGCCGGGTCAACACGACCTCCAGGTTCAGGTCGGAGGTCGTGCCGGTGCCGAACGCGGCACGCAGGTCCAGCTTCAGATCAGCTATGAGGCGAACGAGGGCTTCCTCAAGACCGGGTCGAACGTCGTTTAGGCGCTGCGCGATCGTTCCGGCGCTCTCCCGGTCGCTGACAGTGGCGGCAAGACGGCGAATCTCAGCCGACATCCCGTCGTTACCGTTGCCACGAGCCCAGTCGATGACCCGCCGGAGCATCGACCAGTCGGATTTCTCCCGGCGCCAGCGAGAACCAAACGCCTCGCGTCCGAGCGCCTCATCCCTGGCAAGCTCCACCGCCGCCTTCTGAGCGGCAATGAGCTTGTCGAGCAGCTGGAGGCGCTCCTCGAGCGTCTTGGGTGGCTTGCCGGTGATGATGGAACGGAACAGGGCGTCCGCGCGCTTGTAGTCGCCCTTGAGCCACCGGAGCCAGCCCGCGCCGTAGGTGGCGATGTGTTGTCGGGCGAGCTTAACGTCTGTATCCCAGGCAGCCTCCGCCAGAACACCGGAGAGCTCCTGCCGGGTTTCGCCGTATACCTCACCGGCCTTGACGAGTTCGGCGACCTCGTCTGTCTGCGTTCCCCAGCATCTGGAAGACAGGGCCTCCGGCTCAAGGTCCGGGGCGGCGGCGACCCTGGAGCCCAGTCTTGCAAGGCGATCCGAACCGGCGAAAGACGGCTCGCCTCCGACACCTAACGTCTCCCTCAGGGCGCCATGGTCGTTCACAAAGCTGGCTAGCTGCCCGCGGAGCTCGGCGATGCGCGCCGCCAGTCGCTGGAGCTCGGTCGGCAAGATTGACGGCAACCCGACCCCACACCAGGGATGCGCCGACGGCGTTCCGATGTCGTCGATGCGTCCGGCGAGGTCTTTGAGCAGGAGTTCACGTTCGGCCTTGTCGTGTCGGGCCCAGAGTTCAGGCGCCTCAAGCGACGTCGCCGCAGGCTGCTGTCCCGCTTGCCGAAGCCGGACGAGATGCCCGATCATGTGGTAGGCGCTCAGGCCGGACGGGTCATGACGCTTGTGCAAGCGCGCGGCATGACCATTCAGGCCGTCCCGGTACTGGCCAAGCTGGCGGATTAGCGTGCTATCGGCCGCTCCGTTGGGCCTGCCAAGGTCCCAGGTGCGGCGAAGCTCCTCGAGGAACCCTCGTTTGTTCGCCTTGTTGCTGTGGAGCTCAAGGCAGATGTCCCCGACGCCACTCTGGTCGAGGCGGCGTTTCACCACCTCCAGAGCCGCCATCTTCTCGGCGACGAAGAGCACCCTCTTTCCGTCGACCACCGCCGACGCGATGATGTTTGCGATGGTCTGCGACTTGCCCGTTCCCGGAGGACCCTGGACAACCAGATGACCGCCTTGGCGGACCTCGTGGACGACGGCAGTCTGGGAACTGTCGGCATCGACGATGTGGACCAGCGCCTCCGGCTCGATGTGCGGGTCGACGGGGTCATCGTCACCGAAGAGCGCCTCACGTCCCGGGAACCCGTCGCCCAGCAACCCGGCGATCAGAGGATGCTTGTCCAGGGCGGCCCCCTGTGGCCAGTTGGCCGGGTCCAGGTCGCGGTACATCAGGAACTTGGCGAAAGAGAAGAAGCCAAGGACAATGTCGTTCCCGAGCACCTCCCACCGGGGCTGACCGGAAACCACTTTCTCGACGCGGGAGAAATACTCATCAGGATCGAAGGTGTCCTGATCACCTTCGAGGAACGTGGGCAATTCGAGACCGAACTTGCCTTTCAGCAGCGCGCCCAGGGACAGGTTCGGCGACGGATCCTCCTGTAGCCACCGGAGGCGGAACCGCTCAGCCGCCGTTCCGCGCTCAAGCGAAACCGGTACCAGGATGAGCGGGGCGAACCGCTCGGTGTCGGAGTTGGCGTCCTCGAACCATTTCAGCATGCCGATGGCAAGGAAGAGGATGTTGACGCCTTGCTCCTCCTGGAGGGTCTTGGCATCGAGTTGCAGGGTTAGAAGGCGTTTCTGAAGCCCCTCAGAGGTCAGTCGGGTCTGGAGCTTCGTGTCGCTATGGCGTTGGGCAACCCCTCGCTCATCGACGCCGTCGTCTTCGGGCTGGGCGAGTTCTGCGATTTCGTGCTCATCGGCGTCAGCCCCCTCAGGCGCCTGCCCAGCATCACTGGACGCCCTTCGCCCAGGAGCAAAGGTAAACGCTTTTCCTTCGGATACGAGAAGACGGTAGACCTCGGCGCTCAACTCGTCGATGACTTCCACCGTTCTGGTCGTCTTCGATCGACGGGGAACGTGGATCAACCGGTTGCGCGTTGACAGGTCAAGCAACGCGGTCCGGCCGCGATCCAACTTCTCTGTAAGCGAAGTTGGCGCCTCATGCGAAGGAAGTTCGATAGCCTCGGACATTGACTCGTCTTCTCGTAACTCTGAACGGTGCTTCCCGCACGTAGGTCGGAAAGACAGCGTGTTAGTTGCAACCTAAAGCCACTACAACAAACCCAATCGGGTTATGTCAATTAAAGGAAAATTGCGGTAGTCGACGCTGCCGCGATGCCTATGCACTCATCGGATGCATTGCCAAGTGCTGGCCTGCTGACGCCGGATCCAGCACAATCCCGGCATGAGCGGGCAAGCCATCGCGTCATCGACGGAGTCCCTGGCCGGGCTGGTGGAGCGCGTGACCTTCCACAGCGCCGAGACGGGCTTTTGCGTGCTCCGGGTGAAGGTCCGCGGACATCGGGACTTGGTTGTCGTCGTCGGCCATGCGGCGATGATCTCGGCCGGGGAATGGATCCAGGCGAGCGGCAGCTGGGTCAACGATCGGACCCACGGCCTCCAGTTCAAGGCCACCTTCCTGAAGGCGACGCAGCCGACGACGCTGGAGGGCATCGAGAAGTACCTGGGCTCCGGCATGATCAAAGGCATCGGCCCGGTCTACGCCAAGAAGCTGGTGAAGGCGTTCGGCGAGGCCGTGTTCGACGTCATCGAGGCCGAACCCGGTCGCCTGCGTGAGGTCACTGGCATCGGGCCCAGGCGGGCCGACCGCATCGTCAAGGGATGGGCCGACCAGCGGGCGATCAGGGAGATCATGCTGTTCCTGCACGCCAACGGCGTCGGGACATCCAGGGCCGTCCGCATCTACAAGACCTACGGGCAGGAGGCGATCCAACTCATCACCGAGAACCCATACCGGCTGGCCCGGGACATCCGCGGCATCGGCTTCAAGACGGCCGACCAGATCGCGGCCAAGCTGGGCATCGAGAAGACGGCCATGGTCCGCGTCCGGGCGGGCATCGGCTACGCGCTGGCCGAGGCGATGGACGAGGGGCATTGCGGCCTGCCTGTGGAGGACCTGGAGAAGCTGGCCAGCGAACTCCTGGAGGTCGGCACCGATCTGGTGGCCGAGGCGCTGGCGGACGAGCTTCGCGACGGTGCAGTCATAGCCGACCAGCTGGAGGGCAGAAACTGCGTCTTCCTGACCGGGTTGTACCGGGCCGAGCAGGCCATCGCCGCCCGGCTGCGCGGTCTTGCGGGCGGGACGCTGCCCTGGCCCGCCATCGACATGGAGAAGGCGCTGGAGTGGGTGGAAGGACGGACGGGGCTGACGCTGGCGCCGAGCCAGCGGGAGGCTGTCCGGCTTGCCCTGGCATCCAAGGTCATGGTCATCACCGGCGGACCCGGCGTCGGCAAGACGACCCTGGTCAACTCCATCCTGAAGATCTTGGCTGCCAAGCACATCCGCATCCTGCTGTGCGCCCCGACCGGCCGGGCGGCCAAGCGGCTCTCGGAGAGTACCGGGATGGAGGCCAGGACCATCCACCGGATGCTCGCCTTCGATCCGGCTGCCGGAGGATTCAAGCACGGCGAGGAGAACCGGCTGGAATGCGACCTGCTCGTCGTCGACGAGACGTCCATGGTGGACGTGCCATTGATGAATGCGCTGCTAAAGGCGATCCCCGACAGGTCGGCTCTGATCCTGGTCGGCGATGTCGACCAGTTGCCCTCTGTGGGGCCGGGGCAGGTGCTGGCCGACGTGATTGCATCCGGCGCCGTGCCCGTGGTGCGCCTGACCGAGGTCTTCCGACAGGCGGCGGCCAGCCGCATCATCGTCAACGCGCACCGTATCAACCAGGGGCAGATGCCAGACCTGACACCCATAGAAGGTTCGGACTTCTACTTCGTCGAGGCGGCGGAACCCGAGGACGGTGTTCGCAAGCTCATCGAGGTCGTCAGGAACAGGATCCCGAAGCGCTTCGGCCTAGACCCCGTGCGCGACGTCCAGGTGCTCTGTCCGATGAACCGCGGGGGCCTCGGCGCCCGGTCGCTGAACGTGGAACTCCAGGCGGTCCTGAACCCGCCGGGCGATGTCCGGGTCGAGCGCTTTGGCTGGACCTACTGCGTTGGCGACAAGGTCATGCAGACCGAGAATGACTACGAGAAGGAGGTCTACAACGGCGACCTGGGCGTCATCACCGCGATGGATCCGGAGAACAGCGAACTGCTGATCGACTTCGACGGCCGTGAGGTTGCTTACGACTTCGGCGAACTGGATAGGGTATCGCTGGCCTACGCGACGACGATTCACAAGAGCCAGGGCTCGGAATACCCGGCTGTCGTCATCCCGCTGGCGATGCAACATTGGACGATGCTCAGGCGCAATCTCGTTTACACCGGCGTCACCCGCGGGAAGAGGTTGGTCGTCGTCGTGGGCCAGCGGAAGGCGCTCGGGATGGCGGTGCGGGCACGGCAGGAGGGGCGCCGGTGGTCGAAGCTGAAGGAGTGGTTGGGAGCCTCACCAGACTGACGCAACCGCTGCCAAACCAAATCTTGTTAACGCTACGGGCTCGGCATGTTTTCCAGAAAGCATATACGCTCGCTTGCTATAAACAATTTTTAGGACAAACTGTGCAGAATCATGTATCTCCGATAGTAGGCTTATGAAAGAGTCTACAGGAGCGTGTTCATGAAGCTCAAGGCTGTCCTACTGGAGAACTTCCGGGGCTATCGACATCCCATTCGTATTCCAATCTCCAACCTGACGTCCCTGATCGGCAAGAACGACGCTGGAAAGTCGACGATCCTCGAAGGGCTCGACATCTTTTTCGATGGCACCACCAAGATCGAACCTGGTGATGCATCGGTAAATGGAAACGCCGCGGATGTCCGCATCGGGTGCGTCTTCACTGACCTTCCGACTACCATCGACTTAGACCGAGGCGCCCAGACCACATTGGCGGGTGAGTATCTTCTGAATTGCGATGGGGACCTTGAAATCCACAAGGTTTGGGACCTTTCGGGAGCGAAGGCTAAAGCGCCTGCGGTGTTCGCCCGAGCGAACCATCCGACTAAAGAAGCAGCGAGCGGTCTTCTCGGAAAGAAGCAAAAGGATCTTCAGAGGCTCATTAAAGAGCATGAGCTCGGGGAGCAGTGCGATCAGACATCAAATCCGTCTATGCGTGCAGCGATCTACTCAGCCATTGAGCAGCAGCAGGGGCTATCTCTCGCTGAGTATGATGTGCCACTATTGGGAGGAGACGAGACAAAGGCGGTCTGGGCGGCATTGGACCGCTACATGCCAATTTTCGCGCTGTTCAAGTCTGATCGCGAGAGCAGCGACCAGGATAAGGAAGTTCAGGATCCGATGGCACTTGCCGTCAAGCGGTCGCTTGCGGCCTTGGAGGCGGACCTCGCCGCGATAGCTGCGAAGGTCGAAGAGGAGGCGTGTGCTGTCGCCAACAAGACGTTGGAGCAACTTCGCGCTAGTTACCCTGATCTCGCTGCGACTCTTACGCCCAAGTTCCGTAAGCCAAATTGGAGCACGATTTTTAAGCTGGACCTAGCGTCCAATGACGACATTCCCCTAAATAAACGCGGTTCAGGTGTGCGGCGCCTTGTACTGTTGTCGTTCTTCCAGGCAGAGGCCGCGCGAAAGCGATTGGAGCGGGTCCAAACTGGGCAGTTTACTGCTCCAGTCATCTACGGTGTCGAGGAGCCCGAAACGTCTCAGCACCCGGAGAACCAAGTACGCATAATCGAAGCCCTTCAGGCCCTTTCCGATGCAGGGGAACAAGTTATTCTAACTACTCACGTACCTGGGCTTGCTGGACTGGTTCCGGTCGAATCACTGAGGTTTGTTGATAGGTGTCCCGCAATTGATGCGCCGAGGGTGCGTAATGGAACCGACGACATCTACGCAGAAATTGCCAGCGCGTTGGGCGTTTTCCCGACGGCAGTTGCCCAGGCAGCTAACGCGCCTGACTTCCCGCGCGTTGCCGTATGCGTTGAAGGCTACACGGACGAGACAGCACTCAGATCGCTGGGCAGGATTTTAGAGCAGGCAGGTGTTATCCACTTCTCCGTCGATACTAGAGCGATCTTCTGGGTTTCCGCGGGCGGGAGCAGTCTGCACGCCTGGGTGGAACGCCGCTATTTGGATAGCCTCGGCATCCCGCAGTTCTATCTGTGCGACTCCGACCGAACTACCCGTGGCGCTGACATGAAAGCTGACACCGCGCGATTGGTCGAGATGTTGACCGGCAGACCGAACTGCCAAGTTTGGGTTACACGCAAGCGCGAGATTGAGAACTATCTGCACCCTGCTGCGCTGCTGCGCTGCTGCGCGCCACCGGCGACGTGGTCGATTTGGCCTCTGGAACTCACGATTTAGATTACTGTGATATTCAAGAGGTGGTGGATGTCGAGGTTCTCCAGCGAGCGCGCGTGGGCGGATGTGCCTTCTACCCTGTTGACCACCGGGGAACACCGCTCCCTCTCCGACGGGCCAAGGCAAAGGAAATCGTCAATGCCTTCGTTATGCCGTTCATGACAAGTGCCGAAGTTCTCGAAAGATGTCGATATACCTGTGAGCTTGGATTTGAGCATTTTGAAGTTGTTGAATGGTTTGAGGCCATCGGTGCCCACCTTAGGCGGGATCAGGTAATAGACGAGAAGGAGCTCGTGACAGCGGGCGCCTGATCGCTTCGTCTGCTTCTGCTCGCGAAACGTCGATGAGCATCTGGTTCATGCGGCAGGGCGAAGCGAAGACCCTGGCTATCCTGGAGGTCCGGCAGCCGGTCGCGGACAAGGTTGCCGACCCAGGATAGCTTCCGGATCCTGTGAAGGTGCCGGGCATCTTCCAGGTGGTCGGCGTCACGTGGCAGGCGGCTGACCGAAGTCCAGCCTGTCGCGGCTCCTTGCACGACGATCGGTCGCTGCCATCGGGGCCGGGTGGGCGATCCGCTCCGCTATGGGCGGCAGCGACTTTTTGAGAGTCTGCGTTTTAACGTCGAGTCCGCAGGCGGGTGTTTCTCGCGGGCGGGCCAAAACTCGCTCGATCAGCGCACCCTCCCAGGGCGAGGAACAGGTTCGCTTGCGTGCTTACCCGCTCTAGGAACTCGTTGGGCGGCTGGAGGGCCACTTGAAGCAGGCGTGCCGGGACGCCACCGCGGAGGCCCGCACCGCCGAGATCGCCATCGAGCCTAAGATGGGTGCCGGGTTCGGCAATCTCAGCAATGCCGCGCTCGCATTTCAGGAGGAGAACCGAGGCATCAGAGAAGATGAGATCGCCGATGCCCAGGGTCGGGATGAAGGCGGTGGAAGTCCCAGCCCTCACCACCACCGCCTCTTGATCGGGGCTCCACCAGCCTCGAAGGCGAAATGTCCCCGTGAGCGGTTCTGGGTCGTGGCAGCGGTCGCGGTCCAGGACTGTTTAATGGGAACACTAGGGTCCGGACTCATAACCAGTATGCGACGGTTGCCACGATGTGGACGGCGGCCATGAAGTTGATGGCGGAGCGGTCGTAACGTGTGGCGATGCGCCGGAAATCCTTGAGGCGTCCGAACATGCGCTCGATGACGTTGCGGTTCCGGTAGAGGTAGGGAGAGAAGCAGTTTTTCCAGCGCTTGTTGGCGCGTGGCGGGATGTTGGGCGCGGCTCCGGCCGCCTCGATCTTCCGGCGGATGGCGGCGCTGTCGTAGCCCTTGTCGCCGTGCAGGAGATCGGTAGCGGGCATCCGGTCGAGCAGACGGTCGGCGGCGGTGCAGTCAGCAACCTGACCGCCGGTCAACAGGAAGGCGAGCGGCCGACCGCGTGGATCGCTCAGGGCGTGGATTTTGGTGGTTCGTCCGCCACGGGACCGTCCGATGGCCTGAGCGCGCTCCCCCCTTTCCCGCCGCTCGCCGAACGATGGGCGCGGACCGCCGTGGAGTCGATCATCACCTGGGCCGGTGGGCCACCTGCCGCCGCCAAGGCATGGAAGATGTCCTCCCACACGCCCTTGGCCGCCCAGCGGACGAAGCGGTTGTAGAGCGTCTTGCGCGGACCGTAGACCGGTGGAGCATCCGCCCAGCGCCCGCCCGACTTCAGCACATGGACGATCCCGCTGATCACACGGCGATCATCCACGCGCGGCTTGCCTCGGGTGTCCTGCGGAAGGTGCGGCGCAAGCCGTCCGAACTGCTCCACCGTCAACCAGAACTGACCGTCGTTCATCGCAATGCCCCTTTCAAGGGCGTTGAATCACAACGGTTCCCTTCAGGAAAGGTTCTTTATGGGTCCGGACCCTAGGCGCAACATCTCGGCCGTCGCTATCAAGGTACGCACATCCTCATGGCTCCGGTTCGGCTGCACATGATCGAGGCCGGTCCGCCCGATGGGCCACTGGTCATCCTGCTGCACGGGTTCCCGGAATTCAGCTACGGGTGGCGTCACCAGATCGGACCGCTGGCCGAGGCTGGGTTCCGCGTGTTGGCGCTGGACCAGCGTGGCTACGGCCTCAGCGACATGCCGCCCACGATTGAGGACTACCGCATCGACCGCCTCGTCGACGACGTGCTCCGGCTGGCAGAGGAGGCCGGGCATCGGCGGTTCTCGGTCGTTGGCCATGACTGGGGCGGGATAGTCGCATGGTGGTTGGCCTTGAGCCATCCGGATCGTGTCGAGCGGCTGGCCATCCTCAACGCCCCGCATCCGGCGACCCTCCGAGGGCACATGGCCGCACACCCTGGTCAGCTGCTGAAAAGTTGGTACGTCGGCTTTTTCCAGCTGCCCAGCCTGCCGGAGCGTCTGATGCGCGCTGGCGGGTTCCGCATCGCCGAGCGCGCGCTCACGAGCACCAGCCGCCCGGGAACCTTCGGGCCTGAGGATCTCGCCCGGTATCGCAAGGCATGGGCGCGGCCGGGCGCACTGACCGGTATGCTCAACTGGTACCGGGCGCTGCGCCGCAATCCCCGGCCGCCGACCAGCCGCGTCCACTCCCCGACCCTGATCGTCTGGGGAGACCGGGACGCCTTCCTCGACCGTGGTCTGGCGGATGAGGCGGCCGTGCTGTGCGACGATGTCCGGTTGGTTCATCTCGAGCAGGTCAGCCACTGGGTACAGCATGAGGAGGCCGAGACGGTGAACCGGCTGCTCGCTGATTTCCTTCAGGACGTGCTCGATGGCAAAGCGATCCACCGTAATGGAGTGAGGCCGTAGGCCGTTGGGAGGGTGTCGACCGGCTGGCGACCAGTTGCCTTACGCTTCAGGATCTTTCGACGACCGCAGTCCGTCTTGCCCCTGCCGTCGCAGGCGCCAAAGGCACCAACTGAGCCATGCAGATGCACCGACCCCGAATGCCAGCAGGCCAACGCTGGCCAGCGCCGCCACCACCATGATGGCGGCCGAGGGCAGGGATGGTCCGAAGGTAATCGTCACCATCGTCATGCCGGTGAAAGCGATGGGCATCATGTCCCTCACCGGCGGTGTTCCGGCCGTTCCGGCTCTGCCTGTGGCTCTTGGTTCACTTTGGCCAGGGAAGGCGGTCCGTCCGCATCAGGCGACCGCGGCATCCGATGGCTCGAACCGACCGGTATCTCTTTGCGGTGATCCTCCCGAGCCGCGGCGCGAGCGAGCGCGGTTACGAGGCCATCCAGGATCATTCCGACCGACTTCGCTTCCGCCATCTTGGCCTCCTCAATGTCTCAGCGCTGCCCGTTCCAGGTCCGCGGCGGCCGCGAGGGTCCGTCGAACGATCGTCCCCAACTGCCTGGCCTGAAGGCAGCCGTTGACGAATCCGTTCCGAAGGGCGTCGACGATTTCCGGTTCGAGGGTCGGCAGGTCTCGGACTTCACGGCCGTACTCCTCGGCGATATCAGCTAGCGCCCCGCTCAAGATGACCTCGAAGTCCTCTGGCCGCGGCCATGGCGCATGGAGTACCCGGCACCGGGAGCGGAGGTCGGCCGGAACGCGATCCACTCGCCGAGCTATCAGGATCCACGTCACCCACGACAGGTCAGCGGGCACGAGCAAGCATTCGTCGTGCCAAGCGCGTGCCGTCGCCGAATCAAGCATGCCAACCAAGGTCCGGTCGATTGCACCGTTACGTGCTGAGCCGCCCGCATCGTCGATCCCATCAACCACCATGATTGGGTTCGCTCGTCCATGCACCTGCATGGTCATCACCGGCAGGCAGGGCTGCGTCGACGACCACCCGCGGGCAGTGCCCGCCAGCGCCTTGTTGTCGGAAGCGCCCGAGGCCATCAACTGGCCTGCGGGAACCCCAGCCAGCGCCGCTAACCGCCGTGCGAACCGGCTCTTCCCGACCCCCGATGCGCCGGTCAGCAGGAGCGGCGGAAGCCGGAACGCATCGCAGCCGAGGCGCTGCGCAAGAACGAGGTCCGAGCGGATAGCATCCACGATCTCCGGCATCCACGGAAATTCGGCAAGCAGACTTTCCGCCAGCCCGTCCGGGTCCGGCATTGGCACCATCTCCACCGGCCGTGCGAGTTCCGCGTAGCGGTCGATAAGTGGCTTGTCCTCCCGGCTCGCCGACGGGGGCGGCACAGACGCCAGCACTCGGAGGGTAGGGCGGCGGTCCTCGGGAGAAGCGGTTTCGGCCTCGGCGACCGGTGTTGCAGGGGCTCTGGTTTCGGCCTTCGGCGGTGGTGATGTGATCTCGGCCAGGATCCCGAGATCGCTGGCGGCGTCGACAGGCATGGGGGATACAATGTCACCGACATGGGCACAACGAATTGCCAGGGCTTGGTACGCCAGCCCCAGTTTGCCGCCCTCTTGCTTTGCCAGCCGCAGCAGTCGGAACGTTATCAGCGTCCAGGCCCAAGGCAGTCTGTAGGATGCAGACACCCAAAGACAAGAGCCCTCGATGTCGATCGAGTCCATGTTTCTGGTGCCGACCGAACCCGGCCGATGAGCATATTCGAGTAGACGGGGCAGCCGGGCCGCGAGCATGATCCACGCCATTGGGTCACGGGCCTCGGCGCGTAAGACGACGGCGGCAGGCAGGGCCAAGCCCTCGGGCAGTGTCTGGGCTCGTGCAAGCAGGGCTGCCGAGAGCCGGTCCAGTGATTCGGCACCTTCGGCGGGTGACTTGGTCCTCCAGATTGAGAGCAGGTCACCGTCTTCTGTCGGAGGTTTGCGGCGCCTTGTCGTCACCATTCCTCACCTTGTCGGTCAGGACGAAGGCAGACGCAGGTTGGAGCCACAGCAAACCGTGGCGAATGATGCCCTGGCTGTCGCTGACTGAGGTCGCGATTTCCTGATCTCATGAGCCATCCCTTCAGAAACCCGTCACGTCCGATTCGGGCACGCGCTCTCGATTCATAAATCCCCTAAGCTGCCTCAACAAGGCATAAATGTCCTATGAAAGACATTTAAGTCTTACAAAGGAGTTTTGGCGACTCAGTCCTTGTCAACATTGCTTGGGCAATGCGAATCCTTGCGGCGATGATTCCGTCGCCAGCCCAAATACGCGCTGCCCGTTCGCTGCTGGGGCTTTCCCGTGCAGAGCTCGCCGACCGCGCCGCCATGAATGCGAAGACCCTACAGCGCCTGGAGGACGGCCAAGTCAGTCCGCGCGCCGCTACGCTGGAAGCCCTGGGCCGTGTGCTCGAGGCCGAGGGCGTCCTGTTCCTCGCGCCGGGAGCCGAAGGCGGGGAGGGCGTCCGGCGCGCGCCGTCGAGGTCGAAAGCGCCCGACTGACAAACGGACACTGGAGGCGTTCCAAGGCCCGGCTTGGCTTATGGCCCGCTTTCTTGCACGTCGCAGTCACCGGCATGACCCCGGTGACCGGGAAGGAAGGGAACATGACCCACCAAGGGGTATCAGGACCTCAGCAGGGGCGCGAAGTCACCGCCGGGACAGCGTTCTTCGGTCCCGGCGAGGTGATGCTTGGTGCCATCGCGATGCTCGATGTCGGCACCTCCTCACGGCTCGACCCCGATCTTCTGGTCCTCTCGACCCGCGCGCTCGGTGACCGTTTCGATGAGTGGGCCGGGACTGCTGCTGCGAGCGCTGAGGCGGGTGCTTCCAGAACCGCTGCCGGGCTACGGGAGCGCCTCGATGCGCTTCTCGGCGAGGCCGGGAGGGCGATCGCGGACCGCGCCAAGTCAGACTTGGAAAGCAATGCCTGGGGCAAGGCGCCGACCGCCTACTATGACCTGCGTGGCGTTGAACCTCGGCCTATTTCCGCTATACGGGCCGCGCAAATCCGCAGGAACAGCCGGATCACCACACAGATGGGCCTGCGCCCCGAGGGTGCGATCATCGAGCGCTATGTCGGTGGACGACGCATCGGCCGGTTTGGCGGAAAGGAAGCGTTCTGCGACGATCTGAACAGCTGGCTGGCCGGTGGCGCACTGCGGCCGGTTGTCACCGCAGCGGCTATCGCTGCATCCATCCAGGGTCTGCATCAGCCCGGACGGGTCCACTGCCGCGAGATCGAGGTGGCCGCGCTGGTCCAGGGCGCTCGGAGAATAGATGGGGCGCTTGGGAGCCTGAGCTTGCCGCGGGCCGACCGTGATCGCGCTTCCGCCGCTCTGCGGTCGGTTGAGGAAGACGGCATGGTGCTGGGCCGAGCAGGGATCGAAACCCTGACGGTTGACGTCGCCGATCCTGTCGACGTCATGATCCTGGCCGGTCGGCTGCCGCCACGTCTCCTGCGCCCCGGTCCGGCGGCGGATTAGGCAAGGGCAGCGGGTCGGACTTCCGGGCCGTAATAGGTTCCACCCCCTCTGGTGGCTTGCGGCGCTCTGCCCTCCTCTTGAGAGCGACAGCTTCCCAGGAGGAACCTATGCAGGACGCCGAACACGCCCACGCGGATGTGGAAAGTCAGATCGAGGTGTACCGGCGCCAGCGCGGCTGGAAGCCCGAACTCGGCCTGCTGGGGGGTACCGCGGCAGTCCTCGGCGGCGTCGCTCTCCTCGGTGGCCCGCTGGGACCCGTGGCGGCCGGGCTGCTGCTCTTTCCAACGCTGGCGATCGGCGATGAGGTCAAGGACGCGCTGGAGCAGCGCCGGAAGAATCGCATGAGGCGCGATCTCGAGGTCGCGGCCGGTCTTCGGCGCCCCATGCCCACCCTCCGCGAGCGTCTCAGCCGCCTGCTGGGCCGCGTCGGCGAAAGGATCGCTGATCGCGCGAGAGCCGATCTCGCCAGCGGAATTTGGGGCCGGGCTCCGGGGGCTACTGCCTACTACGAGTTTTCAGCCGCCGGGGCGCGACCGATTTCTCCGCAGCGGGCGCAGGAACTCCGTGCCACCAGCCCGGACCTGACGCAGGTCAGCCTTCGGCCCCAGGATGGGTTGGTGTCGCGCTACCTGGGCGGGCGCCTCGCTGGCCAGGACGGCGGCCCGGCCGCTATTCGGTTGGACACCGATGGCAAGGTGGTTGGGGCGGGGTGGGTCGATGCTCGTCGCACGGTTCGCCCCGGCCTGACCACGCCCGATATGCGGCAGTTCCGCCCCGACCAGGCGGCCGAGGCGATCCTGGCGTCCTACCGGCGGCCCAGCCAGACCCGCGAGGGCGACCGGCGTGAGGTCGCGGTCGACACGATGATCTGGGAATCCCGTCGCTTGGCCGAGGCCGTCATTGACCTGCGGCTGCCGCAGCGTGAAGAAGACGATCTCGTTCAGGCTCTGCGGAGCATCGAGACGAGCGCCATCGCGTTGCGACGCCTCGGCCGCGATCGCGTGGTCATCGACATCGGGAACCCGATCGATGCTTTCGACTTGGCCCGGAAGGTCGGCGAAACCCGCGAACGAAGCGTCGAGGCCCGGCGCCCGGTGCCGGGTGGCCGGTGAAGCTCCCGGCGACGAGCTTCAGGCGGCTTTCCGCCCGGCGTCCCAGCCGCAAATCTCGAGGCCCCAGATGACCTGCTTTAGATACCCTTCCGGCAGGCTGCCGGTGCCCTGCTTGCCCAGCGCGTAGACGCCATCGAAGGTGATCGCACGGCCGCGTTCCAGGTCCAGCAGGCTGACGGGCATGGTGACCTGCATCCTGCCCTGCTCCGACCTGCCGACAAGGACGATGTCGAAGGCATCGGAGCCGCCGAAAGCATAACGCTGGACGACTGGGTGCCAGTCGTCCAGTCCGACCACCGGCTTCCGATCAGCGTCCACCCTACCGGTCAGGGACGCGAGTTCGGCATCGGTCGGCCGGTCAAGCTGCACGCGAGGGAACGGCGACGTGGGGAGCGTCGCCGGTGTCTGGGTCGGATCGTCGTCATTGATCATAGTGGTCGTCCGCCTGCCGGTAGATGTGTCGGGTCAGGCGAAATCTTGTTCGCTGTTCGTTCGCGACGCAATAGAAAAATGGCTCTGGTGCACGTGACAATAGCTGAGGTTCGCAGCCGCCCAGTTGTTGCTGGCCGTCACCGCCCGGCCCGCCGCTGGAGGAACTCTTCCCATACCGGGTTCTCGTTCGCGGTCGGTGCGATGATACCTTCGGAGTCGATGTGGTTCGGGACGCAGGCATGGAGGACCGACAAACTCCAGGGATCATCCACGCGAGGCACCCACCGGGCCAGGACCTCGGAGAGTTCCGCCCGGCGGTCGGAGCGCGTCAGTTCGTCATAGACCGGCACCCGGGCGGCTTCTTTCATCACGGCGCCAAGGGGGCCGCACAGCTGCGGCCGAACTCCGGCCGAATGCAGCACCGGCTGGAGGGAATCGCTCCAGTCGTACCAAAGCGCCTGGCTGATCTGCTCATATGATGCACCGCCATCCGCCCTCAGCAGGTGAACGGCGAAATCAACCCGACTATCGAGCAGCGCGTTGACGAGCAGGTGCGGGTGGTCATCATCGTGCCAGCCCCGCTGCCGCACTCGGAGCGCCGCGCTGGCGACGGCCGAGTGGCCGGGGTCCGTCCCACGGAGCGATGCGATCATGGTCGAGGCTACGATCTGGTCGCGGATGGCGGCGGAGATGTCGACGAACCTCGGCGAGATCAGGTCCAGGGCATGACAGGCTACCGTCCGCGCTTTCTCGAGCCTGGAGAAGGGGCCTGCGTTGGCGGGGGCCGGGGACAGCTTCAGCAGTGCATGGCAAATCCGTTCGAGAGCCTCGCCGTGCACTTGGTGATCCGGAAAGGCATCTTCGAAGGCCAACCGGACCTCCATCGCCACCTGCCAGTGAAATTCGCTCTTCTGCTGTCCCATCATCGCGCTCCCCAGCAACCTCAATGGAAGTGTCGCCATGGAGCATGCAAGGGACTCATGCCGTCGGGGTGGACCCTGTCATCCGCGGCGGCGCAGGCCATCACGGGACGCCTTCCTACCTATGCGGCCGTTCAGGCCGGGCACACCCGCCAGCGACCTCCCGGTCAGCAGGAAGGCGACGACATGCTGGATTGGTGTCTCGGCGAGCGTGGCTGCCTGTCGCGTGTTCAGACACCTCAGGAAGACGGCCAGATCCTCGTCTCCGAGGCGCTCGAGCAGCGGCACCGGGATTGCCACTCCGATGGCGCGCCATCTCGCGATCTGGCGGAGCGCCTCGGCCTGACGGACGACATCGACCTGCCTTGCCATGCCGGTCGCCAAGTGCATCCTCCCCTTCGGCAAGCCATCCTCCCGGCATGCCCCGGGCGAGGGCATCGCACAAGCGCCGGTCGCTGTGGCGCCGCCGACGTTCGCCCTTCGACCGCGGGACGGCCGAGACATCGCCTGCTCAAAGGTCGCCGGTGCGCCGACACGCCGATGCGCCGGTACGACGACATGTTGAGGTCACCGGATCAACAAGCCGTCGTGCCACCAGACCGGCGCCTGCTGTGCTCCGCTCAGGTACCGAGGTGTGCCGATGAAAAATCCGCTGGGCTCCGACCGCCGGGCTTGGCAATATCCGCGGGCGCATACCGGCGAGCAGGCCGGGCAGGGGGGCGAGATGAACCGAATAGACGACATACGCGACGCGCTACACGCGCCCTGAGGTCGTCCGACCCGTACCGGGGCGGCGGCCTGAAGCCTTGCTCACCGACCCGGAATTCCAAGATGCCGCAGACCTATTTTACGGCCGATACTCATTTCGGCCACACGAACGTAATTCGCTTCTGCAACCGTCCGTTTGCTGATGCCGACGAGATGGACGAAGCCATGATCGCGAACTGGAACGCGGTCGTCGGCCCGAAGGACGACGTCTTCCACCTCGGCGACTTCGCGGTCCGGTGTGACCCGAGACGGATGGCCAGCATCTTCAGGCGCCTGAATGGCCACAAGCACCTGATCATCGGCAACCACGACAGCGGCGCCACCATCGCGCTCGCCTGGTCGTCGCAGGCGGCCCATTACCGCGAGATCTCCGTGGAGAAGCAACGGATCATCCTTTTTCATTACGGGATGCGCGTGTGGAATGCGATGAGGTACGGCGCGCTACATTTGTTCGGTCACTCGCACGGGCGCCTATCTGGATGCCGGGGATCCTTGGATGTCGGCGTCGACAGCTGGGGCTACACGCCGGTGACCCTGGCGGCAATCCGGGGGCGGCTCGCGCTGTTCGAACCGGCCAACCCCGAGGTCGATCCAACGGGGCCTGGCGGCGCCCTTGGCGTGCCGCTGCCCAGGCCACCGGTGGAACAGCCGAGCGAGGAATGGCTCCTCGAACTCCACGAGGCGTGGAACGGGCTGTGCTCCGGCCACCTCGGGATCGAGGAAGCCGTCCGTCAGGCCGGGCTCACCTCCGTCGAGGAACTTGCGGCCGCGGCCGAAAGGGCTGGGCTGCCGTCGCAGTCATCGTAGCGGTATGTCGTCATGATCTTTCTCCGTTGGTAGGCCGCCGTTCTGTTCGAACGGCGGCATTCGATCCGCTCAGACGGCGAGGGACATCTCAGGCGCATCGCCGGGTTCAGCTTCCACATCCAAGGCTTCCTCGATCACCCCGCCCTTAGCCGCGACGGTCTTGGCCATGGTGGCGTCGAAGCTCCCATCGAGCACGAGGTGCTGGACAAGGACGGCATTGCGCTGCCCGATCCGGTGCGCTCGGTCCTCGGCCTGCTGCATGATGCCCGGCGTCCAGTCCTGCTCCGCGAAGACGACGGTCGACGCCGCTGTCAGCGTAATGGCGACGCCGCAGGCTCGCATGCTGCCGACGAAGATGCGTTTGCGGCCCAGCTGGATGTCGTCCTGCGCGTCCTGCCGGTCCTTGTCCGAGGTGTCGCCGGTGATGACGGCGGCCTCGTGTCCAGCCTCATGGAGCCCGTCTACGATCCCCGCGATCACGTCTGAGTGGTGCGCGAACACGAGGACGGCGTCGGTCGCCGACCCGAGCACGCCGAGGAGGTGCTCGACGACCTGCGGGACCTTGGCCACGGCAGTCTGGTGGCGCAGGCGCGACATCTCCTGGAAGGCCGCGCTCCGCCCCGCGCGGAGGTTGGCAACTGCGGCACGGTATGCCGCGTCGTTGCCTCCTGCCTTCGCGGCCTCGACAGCCGCCTTCAGGCGCCCTGTCTCACGTTCAGCGGTGTCGAGGGCCCGCTTCTCCGCGGCGACAGCCCGGCTGAGACCGGGGTTGTCGCAGGGGATCTCAACGACCGAGATCCGCTTCTCCGGCAGTTCGGTCAGCACGTCCGCCTTCAGCCGACGCACCATCACCGACTTGCGCATGACGGACTGCAATTCGTCGAGGTTGCTGGCCCCGCTGGCGTCGAACCCGAACTTGGTGTTGCGCCCGTCGCAGTAGCGTGCCGCGAACTTGTAGAAGTTGCTGGCCTCGCGCACGCCCATCGCGTGCAGCATCGGGTAGAGTTCGATCGGGCGGTTCAGGATTGGGGTGCCGGTCAAGAACAGCCTCCGGCGCGCTGGGATTGGCGGTTGCCCTGTTGCGCCGAGCGCCGCCTTTGTTCGGGCCGCCTTGCCGTCCTTGAGCGCGTGTGCCTCGTCGAAGACGGCGATGTCCCATTGCACCACCCGGAGGCGATCGCCGAGCTTCGAGAGGATGTCGTAGTTGACTACGACGACGTCCGTCTCCGGCCATGCCTTTGTGGTCGCGATGCCGATGGTCAGCGGCCGCACCAGCCACTTCGCGAGTTCACGGCACCAGTTGGTCAGCGCGATCTTGGGCGCGACGATGAGCACACGGAGGCGGGGCTCGGCACCGAGTTCGGAGTTGATGACGCCGATCGCCTGGATCGTCTTGCCGAGTCCCATCTGGTCCGCGATCAGCACGTCCTTGCGCTGCATCGCGTAGGCTATCCCGGCTCGCTGGTAGGGCAGGTAGGCCAGACCCGGCGGCACGGGGATCTCGACATTGGCATCGACCGCCCTGGATGCGGCGATCGTCGCCGCAGCCGCCATCTCGGCCGCCCGGGCCGCCGCCTCCTGCGCCAGCGCGGTGCGCTCAATCTGCTCGAGCGTCGCCTCGTCGGCGTATTCCGCCAGCAGGCGGGCCTTGCTGGCCAGCCTCGTCGACCAGGTCCGGGAACTCGGGTTGTAATCGAACCCGGCCCCCTTCGGGATGTGCCGGGTATCGTACCCTCCGTGCCAGCGGAAGACGGGGACGCTGGGTATGGTGTCGTAGCGGAGCTTCATGCTGCACCTCCGCGGGGCAGGTTGATCATCAGGTTGCTGTGTTCGGCCTTGGCCCGCCAGGAGGGCGGGGCCAAAGCGATCGCCGCGCGGACCTCAGCTGCCTCGGCGCGCGTGAGGCCAGTCGGGAAGGTGCGCAGCAGGTCGCCGAACAGCGTGCTCGTTCTGAGGACGTCGTTCCCGTTCGGCTCATCCGACGACACCGGCGCGTTCAGGGCGCCGCGTGCCCACCCGCGCTCGGCGGCGAAGGTGAACGCCTTGGCCAGATCCACGGCGGTCAGGCCATTGAGGGGCAGATGGAGGCGCTTGAAGTCCAGCCAGATCTTCCAGGCGACCTGCGGCGAACGGGCGCTCATGCTGCACCTCGCCGGGTCTTTCGCATCTCCGCGACCGCGGTGGCTTCGGCCGCAGCGGCCGCCTCCGCCATCGTTGGAGCGGTGCCGCGAGCGATCGGGCCCAGGCCACCTTCGTCGCGCCAGCGCTGGACTTCCCAGAGCCAGTGCCCGGCGGGAACGATTCCCCACCAGCCGCCTGTACTGGCGCGCCGGAACAGGTAGCCCTGGATGACGTGGCCCTTTCCGAGCGGGTGGAAGAAGAGCTCGTCGGTGATGATGGTGAGGTTGTCGTTGCTGGTCTTCTTCATGGTGCGCTCCGGCGGCCGAGGCCCATTGCGTCGATGTCGTCGATGGTGAGTTCGTGGGAGCCAGCCGGGGCGCCCGCCAGCGGCAGTCGCGGGTTCTCCGTCATCTCCATCGCGAAGGTCTCGGCGGCCCTGGTGAACGTGACGATGGCGTGCTCGTAGAAGGCGTGGGCCGACTTCGAGCGGACATCGACGAAGGTCTCGCGCATGAGGCAGCGGATGACGCTCCGGCCGTTGATGCGCGTGTAGCGCCCGGCATTCGTGAGCACGATGTCCAGCCGCCGGGGCTCGTACCGGCGACAGATGGCTGGCGGCTTGGTCTCCACGACGAGGACCTTCTGGCTGCCGGGCATCGGGCGGGAGTGGAGGATGGTCGGCATCGGTCAGCCCTCCTGCTTGCCGAGGCTGATGCCGACACGGCGGGAGGTGAGGTACGCCCGGACGTCGTCGGCGAGGTAGATCGTGGTCGACCTCGAGAGCCGGATGTAGGGCGGCCCGTCGCCCTTGCGGCGTTTCTCGCGCAGCGTCTTTACGGTGAAGCCGAACAGCGCCGCCACGGCCTCCTCAGGAATGGCACCCGGGATCATCGGCCCGCCGGTATGCGCGGCCGGTCGCTGGACTCCAGCTTGGCAGGCGGGCAGGGGGACTTCTGCATCTGATTTCATCTGGTGGGCTCCTTGGGTAGCTGGGGACGGTCTACTGGCGTGAAGCCAGGACCCCTGCCACCGGAGCCTCGCGTACTGAGTACCGTGCGTTGGCCGCGACGGACCCGCGTCCGTCCTACCCTGCTCAACGACGGGCCAGGCATGGCGGCCTGGCCGACTTCCGTCCCTGTTGGGACGCCCGCTAGCACGTGAATCTGGTGCCACCGCGGGGTTTCCGCGGGCGGGGAGCGCACGAACCGTCTCGGCGCTACCCGAAACGGTGACAGTCACGAAGATACACGCGCAGGGGCGCATATGCAAGCATATAAAAGCGCGCCTTCACAAAATCTCATGGAGTTTGCGCAGAGTCCGATAGTAAATGTCCCGGTTTGTCCCGTAAATTACTTAGTAAGTTTTGTCAGAAAGGATCGAAATAGGAAACTAACAGCGGGTAATTCAAGATGGAAGCGATCGGTCAACTGGCAGAGCCGAGTAAAATTGATGCGATTGTGGCTGCCCTGGCGGCCCACGACATCAAGGCGGTCGCGGTGGATGCGCCCTACAATCTCGTATGGGTGAGGGCCAACGGCGTCGTGGCGGGAATCATCACCGGGTACGAAGGGTGCGGGGTGGATACGTTCGCCATCATCGACCGGTTCGGCTACTGCTACGGATATGACGACTACGGATATTCAATCGACGGGGCCGTAGCAGCCGTTGCCTCCTACATCCGGGACGGCCGGACCCGCAAGACCCGGAAATCGGCCAATGTCCTGGTTGCCGATGGCCAAGCCGAGGAGTTGGACTGGGATACCCTCGACCTGAGCGGTGGCATCGACGACCTGTTGGAGGGGGCGGCTGAGGGTTTGCGTGACGATGCCTTCCGTGGCGACTTCGACCATATGGAATGGCAGGACGCGGAGGTCTACGTCCTCATCTGTCCGGAAATCCACGACCTGGAGCTCGCCCGCGTCCCGGTCTTCGAAGATGTCGAGGGCTCTGAGTCATTCGAGGCGAAGCGGATGGACGCGCTCGAAGCCGACCTGAAGGCCAAAGTCGTCCTGTCTGCCAGATCCCTCCGGAGCGAAGCTGGCCTTGATGACGATGAGGGCATCGAAGGCATCGTAGATGCCGTCGAGAGGGCTGTCGGTACCTGGGCGAACGGCGAGAACAGCCTCGGGGTGGACATCTTCAACTACAACGTGGGCATCGCCGACGAGGGCAGTGGCAGCGGCGAACACCTCATCGAGGTGTCTTGCCGCCGCGATATCTTCCGCGACGACGTAATCGAGCTCCAGGACGAACTCGATGAAGTCGTAGCCCAAGCCATCGAGGGGTTTGTTCCCACCCGGGGCTAGGAGAAAGCCACCTGCCCAGCCACTCTCACGCGGCAATGGCACCGGGGGGCCAAGTCGACGGACTGGCCTCCCGAGGAGAGCCCTTGAGGACAGCCACGATAGCATCGTCCTCCTCACCGCAGAGGAGCGGTCGCGCGGCCGGGTGCCGGATCTCGACGTCATTGACGATGTCCTCCGGCTCAAGGCCGATAGGGAGCGCGCGATCGAGATAGCGCTCGATGGCGGCGAATTTTCCCTTCGACAACCCTACGCGCAAAGGACGGGAACAGCTTGAGGCATCCCCATTGATCGGGGTGGCGAAGGGTGGCCTGCCAGTTCCAAGAGGGGCGTCGGTGGCGCCAGACTGGGAAGGGCAGTCTCGATAGAGGCGGCCCCGACAGCGGATGCCTTTCTGAGCGGTCCGTTACTTCTTGGCGGCTGGGACTGCCTCCGGCGCCAGTCCCGCTTCCTTGGCGGCATAGCCAGCGCAAGCCCGCCGCAGACGCCTTCGGTCCCGAACAGCGGCACATCGAAATCCGAGGCTTGACGCCGCTGCCCGAACGCTGCAAAACCCTGCCCCACATCAGCAATGATGCGGTTATCTGGAAAGTGCACGAAGCCGGGCCAGGTCGGTTCAAGCCGCCTGATTTTCCCGGTGACGGTCTGGGGGATCGTCTAGCGGTAGGACAGCGGACTCTGACTCCGCCAGCCTAGGTTCGAATCCTAGTCCCCCAACCAACCTCTCCTAGAAATCCTTGCACGTCAGGCACTTAGGGCGAGGCCAGCAGGCTTGTCCCCCAACTGTGCCATCAGCCTCTGCCAACGGCGGTTCGGCGCCCTTTACGGGGGAGTGCCGGGGATGTCGCTTGGGGGCCATCTCTACCGCCGCGGATCCGTCTACTGGTGGCGCCGGATCCTGCCGGCCTGTGGGGCTGCGGTCGGGGATGTCGGCGCCCCGGAAAATTCTTCAAAAAATTCGTCGGTCGGGAGATACGCCTCTCCCTGCGGACCAATATGCCCGGCCTCGCACGGCAGCGAGGGCGGCGTCTCAGCGTCGTCGTTGATGCCGTGCTCAGGCTCCTGGGCGAGGTCATGCAGGCCGGCACCATCGACACCAGCGCGCTCTGCGCCCTCCTCCAACCGATCCTGCTCGGCGGGCTGGAACGGGCGGAGGTGGCGCGTGCCCTGGGCGGAGAGCGGGGGCCGGAGGAGATCGCCCGACGGGTCCAGGCCGAACTCGACGCCGTCGCCATCATAGAGGACGCTGTCCGGCACAACCGTCTCGACGCCGCCCGCGCGGTGCTCGAGCGCGCCGTCACCGTCGGCCTGCCGGTGCCGGCGGCTGAGACGGCCGAGCACAGCTACCTCGCGCGGCTGGTGCTGCGCGGAAGTGACGGAAGCGGAAGCACGCTCCCAGCCGCAGAAGGCCAGCCCGGCAAAGAACTGGACGATCCAGCAGGCCATGGGCGAATGGGTCCGCCGCCGTCAGCGCGATACAAACACCTTCAAGACAGCGTCTCTGTGCAAGGAGGAGGCTCAGCCGTTGCTCCCCTCGCCCAGCGGGCGTTCCATCAGGACGCTGTCCAGCCAGCGGCCGAACTTGAAGCCGACCGCTGGCAGCACCCCGACCGGACGGAAGCCGCAGGCGGCATGCAGGCCGATGGAGCCGTGGTTGGCGCTGTCGCCGATCACCGCGATCATCCGGCGGTACCCGGCCGCCTCGCAGAGCCCGATCAACGGCTCCAGCAGCGCCCGGCCGATGCCGCGCCGGCCCATGCCGTCGGCGACGTAGACGGAATTCTCCAGCGTGAAGCGGTAGGCGCTGCGCGTGCGGTAGAGACCGGCATAGGCGTAGCCGGCGAGCCGCCCCTCGCATTCCGCCACCAGATAGGGCAGGCCGCGGGCCAGGATGTCGGCGCGGCGGCGCGCCATCTCCGCCTCGTCCGGCGGAACCTCCTCGAACGACGCGGTGCCGTGCAGGACATGGCGGGCATAGATCGCGGCGATGGCGGGGATGTCGGCGTCGGTGGACGCCCGCACGGTGATGGCAGGCATGGAAATCAACTCCGTTGAGGACGGTCGGCGGGAAGAAGAAGGGCGCAGATGGTCGCCAAGGCGCCGCCGACGCCGAGAAGCGCGAAACCCCAGCCCCAGGGCGAGCCGTCCATCTGGGCGCCCATGCCGCCGGCCTGGTCCAGCACCAGCCCGACCGCCAACGGCGCCGCGCCGCCGGCGCCGAAGCCCAGGATGGAGCGCACGGCCAGCGCCGCCCCCAGGCTGCCGGGCTCGACCGATTCCGTCATCGCCGTGGACAGCACGGGGGAGTCGCCCAGCGCCGAGAAGCCATAGAGGGCGGCCACCGCCAGCACCAGGATCAGCGGCAACCCGTCCATCCAGCCGATGGAGAAGGAACAGGCCGCACCCAGCAGCGCCATCGCCACCAGAACGGTCCGCCGGCCCAGCCGGTCCGAAGCCCGCCCCATCAACAGCGACGACAGGAAGCCCGAGAGATGGATGGCCGCGGCGATCCACAGCCCGCGCATGCCGGCTCCGCCGGACTCGGCGAGGCTGGCCGTCAGGAAGGCTGGAAGCCAGGCCCACATGCCCAGCAGTTCCCAGCAATGGGCGGTGTAGCCGGCGGTCAGCAGGAACGACCGGCGGTCGGCCAGGAAGCGGAAGGCGCCGCGCAGCCGTCGCGCGCTGCCGCCGGCGACCAGATTGGCCCGTCCGCGCAGGCCCGGCGTGGCGAGCAGCGCCGCCAGCAGCGGCCCCAGCCCGCAGGCGATGAAGGCGGCCTCGTAGCCGAACCGCTCCGCCAGCCCGGCGGCGAGAGCGATGGAGGCGAAATAGCCGAGCGACCCGGCCCCCAGCAGCCAGCCGACCGCCGCCCCGCGCCGCTCCGTCGGCACGCCCTGCGCCACCAGCATGATGGAGGGGGCATAGGTTCCGCCCTGCGTCAGGCCCAACAGGGCGAACAGCAGCAGGCCGCTTTCCGCCGAGCGGGCGAAGACCGCGAAGGCGAGGCCGGTCAGTGCCGTCGCCCAGCTCGCCCACAGGAAGACCCGCTTGGCGCCCAGGCTGTCGGCGAACCAGGAGGATCCCACCAGCGACAGGGCATAGCCGATGTTGAAGGCGGTCTGGATCGACCCGGCCTCTCCCGCCGACATGCTCCAGGCCTGCATCGCCGGCACGAGCGCGCCGGCATAGACCATGAAGGACAGCGACGTGGCGAAGCGGCTGGCGCACAGCAGCACGAGCCATGTGGAGGAAGGGGCCGGCGAAGAGAGGGCGGTGGTCGTCATGGCCACACCGTCGCGGACCGCCATGAAAAAGGCAAATTTATTGATTTGATCGGCACTATAAGCATGGCGGCAGCTATGCGCGGCCTGCATCTCGACCAGTTCATCGCCTTCGGCGCCGCCCGACCCGCCTTCGCGGTCCAACCTCTGTCTTCGCCGCTGGGTCGCACGCTAAGGTTGGTTTTGCGATGCAATAAAGCGCCTGATCCCGGCGCTCGGGCAATGGTTCGGCGATTGTAGATATGCGGTATTGACAAAGATAAAATTGATCGATTTTGAAATCTTCAGGCCTATTTCTTTTGGAGGGTTTACAGAGGCTTTCGGTCTTGCGCACTCTCGTCCACCGAGACTTTCGTTTTTTCTTGAGCACCTATGACCAAGCCTCAGCTTGTCCCGGATGAGCCTGCGACCAGCCGGATGGAGGGCGGAGCGGGCGCGGATGCCCAACCGAACGCTTCCCCGAACCCTCAGCCGACCGCTCAACCGGGTACCGCCCCCGATGAGCGGCTGGTGGCGCGGGTGGAGGAGTTGGAGCGGGAGAATGCCCAACTGCGCGCGGCTCTCGCCAATGCCGGCAGCGGCCGCGACGACCTGTTGACGGTCACCGCGCTGAACGAGGATCTCCGGAACGCCTTCGGCGCCCTGGAAAACAGCTGCGCCGCCCATGCCGACAGCGAAAAGCGGTTGCGCGCCATCCTGGACAGCGCCGTCGGCCATGCCATCCTGACCCTGTCGCCCGACGGCAACGTCACCAGCTGGAATCCCGGATCCTTCCGCATCCTGGGCTGGACCGAGGAGGAGGCGAAAGGCCAGCCGGTCGCCTTCCTCTTTCCTCCGGAGGACGTCCTGGCCGGCGTGCCCGACGAATTGGGACGGCAGGCGCTGGCCGAGGGCCGCATCCAGGAGGAGCGCGCCTTCCGCCGCAGCGACGGTTCCATGGTCTGGGGGGCGCTGACCATTCTGCCGCTGCAGGGCGACGAAGGGGGCTTCCTGTGGATCCTGTACGACCGCTCCGACGAGCGGCGGGTGGAGGACGCCATCGCCGAGGCGCGCAAGCGGGCCACCGACATCCTGGACAGCATCGACGAGGCGCTGGTGGCGCTAGACCGGGATTACCGGGTGATCTACCAGAACCGGCGGGCCGAGCAGCTCGACCGCAAGCCCCTGTCGGCGATGCGCGGCCGCCGACTGTGGGAGATCTGGCCCCATCTCGCCGGCTCCGACATCGAGGAGATGTGCCGCAAGACGATGACGGAGCGGGTGCCGACCAGCATCGAAAGGCGCCTGGACGGTGAGGACACCACGCGGTGGCTGGAGATTCGCATCCTGCCGACGGCGGAGGGGGTGGGCTGCTTCACCCGCGACATCACCACGCGCAAGCGCGCGGAGGACGAGGCGCGCGCCTCGCACGAGCGGACGGTCATGATCCTGGAAAGCATAAGCGACGCTTTCTATGCCGTCGATCACGACTGGCGCTTCACCTACATCAACCGCAAGGCGGAAAAGCTGTGGGGCGTGTCGCGGGACACCCTGCTGGGGCGTTGCATCTGGGAGGTCTTTCCCCAGGTGCTGGGCAGCGAGGTGTTCGAGACGCAGAAGCAGGTGCTGCGCGAAGGGCGCGAACGGACCATCGAGGCGAAGTCGCCCATCCTCGGCGACTGGGCCGAGATCAGCATGTATCCCAGCGCGGACGGGCTGTCGGTCTATTACCGCGACATCAGTGCCCGCCTGCAGGCGCGGCAGGCGTTGATGGAGGCGAAGGAGACGGCCGAGGCGGCCGACCAGGCCAAGGGCAAGTTCCTGGCCGCCGCCAGCCACGACCTGCGCCAGCCGCTGCAGGCGCTGCTGCTGTTCGTCGACGTGCTGAAGCCCCATGTGCAGGGCAGCCAGGGCGCCAACGCGCTGATGCATCTCGGCCGCGGGCTGGACGCGCTGAAGGAGTTGCTCGACAGCCTGCTGGACATGTCGCGGCTCGATGCCGGCGTGGTTCAGCCGAACATCGAGAATGTGCCCCTGGTCCCGCTGTTCGAGCACATCGCCGCCTCCTACCGGCCGGTCGCCGCGGCCAAGGGGCTGGAGCTTCACGTCCGGTCCTGCAACGCCTCCGCCCGCACCGACCGCACGCTGCTGACCCGCATGGTGCGCAATCTGGTGGAGAACGCGGTGCGCTACACCGAGGAGGGCCGGATCGACATCGAATGCCGGGAAGCCGGCGGGAAGCTGCTGATCGAGGTGCGCGACACCGGCATCGGCATCCCGCCCGACCATCTGGAACGCATCTGGGAGGAATTCCATCAGGTCGGCAACCCGGAACGCGACCGCAACCGCGGCCTCGGCCTCGGCCTCGCCATCGTCCGTCGTCTGTCGGAACTGCTGAACCATCCCGTGGACGTGCAGTCGAAGCCGGGGAAGGGGACAAGCTTCACCATCGTCCTGCCGCCCGGCCGCAACGTCGAGCGTCCGCTCACCCCGGCGGAGGCGGCGACCACCGGCCATGGCCGCTTCGCCGTGGTGGTGGATGATGACGCCATCGTGCTGCTGGGGCTGGAAACGATCTTCCGCGAATGGAACTATGATGTGCTGGTCGCCGGTTCCGCCGAAAAGGCGGTGGAGGCGCTGCGCCGCCGCCGCCGCCGCCCCGATCTGGTGGTGGCCGACTACCGCCTGCGCGAGGGCCGCTTCGGGACGGATGCCGTCGCCGGAATCCGCGCGCTGTTCGACGAGGCGGGGAGCCCGGCGATCCCCGGACTGATCCTGACCGGCGAGACCGGCCCCGAATGCGAACGCGACGCCGCCGCCCATGGGCTGGGCATCATCCACAAGCCGGTTACCCCGCGCCAGCTCAGCCATGCGCTCGGCGAGCTTCTGGGGGTGCAGTGACCGGGCCTGCGCCCTTCCCGCAGTCCGGCGGGGCGGCGCACCTGCGGCACCAGCGGCACCGGTGGAGCCCCGCCGGACCGCGAGGACGTCAGCCCTGCTCGATCAGGTCGGCGCAGGCGTTCACCGCGGCGGCGGCGTAGGGCCGGATGCGCGGCGGGATCTGCGACGGGTTGATGCCCGGACCGAGGATGCCGACGCCGACCGGCTTCATGAACTGAAGCTGCAGGTCGATCAGGCTGCGGATCACCGCATGGCCCATGACGTTGCCGTGCTCGGTCTCGCCCCGCTCGATGATGCCCAGCGCCACCGCGCCGGCGATGTCGTCGCGCATCAGCAGGCGCTTGATCGCCAGCGGCTTTTCCATCGAGCCGGGAACCCAAACCTCCGCGACGATGCCGAGACCCCGGCGGGCGGCGACCGCGCGCGCCTCGTCCAGCATCTCTTCCCCCTCCTTGCGGTGGAACCGTCCGAGCACGATGCCGATGTTGCTCACCCTCTGCTCTCCCCTGGATTGCGGCCTGAAATCCGGCGCTCTGAACCTGGGCCCAAACTGTCGCGTCGCCGCGCAAAGCGCAAGGGGCGTCGGCCGTCCGGGAATTTCCGCCGGCCCTTGGAGGCTTCCGCGCTCCATCTCGCTGGGCGGCCGGTTTCCCGCCACACTGCGTCAGGGCTTCGGCAAAGGATAACCGTCCGCGGTCAAGGTTCGGCTTCGCAGACGCTTCGCTCCCAACTGCGGCAGGCCGTCGCAGCGTGCTACAAATCGGTACAAATTGCTCGCCGCCGCTTCTGTTGCGACCATGTAATGATGACAGCGTGAGGTTTGCGGCGGTCCTGGCCTGAAGGGCGGCGCGGCCGAAACAGATCGGTCAGGCGAATCCGGAACGGCAATCATGTTGAAGGGTGCGATCGAATACGCGCCGTCGACCTTCGAGGAACGGGGGGCCGCGGTGGCCTTCACCACGCCGCTTCTGTCCCAGACCCGCGTGCGCCGCGGCGAACGGTCCAAGCTGGAGGTGCTGATTCCCAGCCTGTCGCAGGGCATGGGCATCTATGTGGTCGCCTGGAAATCGGTGCCCGACATGGTGTCGATGACCATGCACGACCGCTATCTCCATGACCTGATCGTGAAGGAGGACGCCTGTTCCCCTCATGAGATCCGCCGGGCGACGCTGAAGGCGGCGCGGCGCGGGTTGGCCGGGCCGAAGGCGGCGCAGGCCGCCCGCCTCGCGCTGGAGGAGGATGAGGAGCAGAGCACCCTCACCCATTACCTGCTGATCCTGGCGATCCTGAAGGCGGTCGGGCTGGAATCGCCGGAGATGCTGAGGGCCGGCATCGACACCGACGAAGGCCAGCGGCTGACCCGTCAACTGATGACCCGCGCGGCGGAAAGCCTGCGGATGGACGCGACGCTGCTCTATTCCCGGCTGGCCGACGTCGCCGCGGTCGCCGCCCCGGTCGGGCTGGCGCGCTCGCCCAAGCCCGGCCGGCTGACGCGCGGGCTGATGGATTTGAAGAGCTTCCGCGACAGCCTGACCGACTGGGCGCGCGAGGTGCCGAGCGAGGCCGCCCCGGTCGCCGCCTTCTGTGCGGAGGTGGCGCAGCACACCATCGCCATCGGCGACAAGGTTCTGGGCGACTTCCACCGCCGCCTCGAGGCGATCGGACCGCTGATGCGCGACTGGGACAGCGAGATCGTCCGCGTGCGCGCCCAGGCGGTGCGGATGGCGTGGCTGCTCGACGGCTGGAGCCACATCACCGCGGCCTGGGAGGTGGCGCAGACCGAGGACCACCACCAGCAGGCGGCGACCGTCAACGACCTGTTCCGCATCCTGCCCCTGCTGCCGAAGAAGGAGTCCAGCCGCGACTTCGTGGAGGATTCCAAGCAGGTGAGGCAGGCCCAGCGCCGCTCCGTCCGCATGCTGGAGGACTGGCGCACGGGCCGGATGGACATCGAGGCCATCCGCCGGATCGAGGCGGTGAAAGCGCGCTCGCCATGACGGAGAAGTCCGACGGATCCGGGCAGGGCAAGGCCGACCGCCTGCCGGGGCTGGAAAGCCGGCTGTTCGACATCCCCGAGACCAAGTTCATCGAGGTCGTCCGCCTGCTGGAGCGGGTGCGCGACCATCCCGACGTGCGCCAGACCTTCGCCGCCATCCGCCCGCGGCTGGTCCAGGTGCGGCCCGACCGCCGCCCGACGATGAAGCGCGTCCTGTGCATGCCGTTCGAGGATGTGCTGGAGAGCTTCAGCGGGGTCGACGTGCCGCTGGGCCGCATCGAACGGCGGGTGATCGAGCCGGTCTGGCGGCTGGTGACGGAATGCGGCGACACCGCCCTGATCGACCAGCTCGACCGTCAGGTGCAGGAAACCGCGCCCGGCAACCTCAATGCGCTGCGCAACATCGGCCGCCGGCTGTGGCCGATGGCCGCCGAGGCCATTCGCGGGGCGGTGGAGCAGGACGGATCGCGCCCAGTGGTCCGGCTGCTGCTGCACGGCGACGAGGAACTGCGGCGGCAGGTTCTGGACGTCGCCGCCTTCCTCGACATCGGCCTGACGGTGGAGACGCTGAAGGACGCGCTGGCGCCCAAGCCGCTGCCGGCGCTGAACGACCGCCATGTCGGGGCCATCGAGCAGGCGGCCCAGGCGGCGGCGCGCCAATCGCCGACGCTGGTCTATTATCTGCTGCTGGCCGCCGCCTCCCGCATGGCGAACCCGGCCGACCTGCTGGCCGTGCTGAACGACATCGACCTCGGCAAGGCGCGGCGCGAGCAGCCGGTGATCTTCGCCCAGCTGAGCGGGCTGGTCGTCACCAACCTGGAGGAGCGGACCGCCCGGCTGGACGGCAAAGGCACCGGCAAGGGCAAGAGCGATGGCGCCGGGCCGGGCGGGGCCGCCGCCATCGCCGCCCTCGCCCCGGAGGAGGCCATCGCCATCGCCGAACGGCTGGTTGCCGGCGTCCACACCACCTCCGCCGTCATGGATTTCCTGGCCGAGCCGGTCTATCGCGAGCGGCTGGACGCGGTGAAGGTGGCGGTGCGGACCATGGTGACCGGCAGCGTTCTCGACACGGCGCCCCAGGGCATCCTGACCGCCGTGCCGGCCCCCGCCGCCAATGGCCGGCCGGTTGCCGTGGACGACGACGCGCAGACCGCGGCGGAGGACCACGCCCGCGCCTTGCGCCGGTGCGAAGGGCTGGCCGACGCGCTCGGCCTGCACCAGCCGCTGAAGGACGCCGTGGCGTCGATGGAAAAGGGGCTGCTGGAACGGGCTCAGGCCTTGCTGGCGCAGTATCCCAAGACCGCCGGCGATCCGGACGGCGCGGAAACGGCGGAGATCACCCTGTTCTACGCCCTGCGCCTGCTGGAAATGGTCGCCGGCCCCGCCAAGGCCGACCGGCTCCGCGCCGCCATCATGGCGGCGACGGGCGAGTTCGCGGGGGATGGAGAGTAGGGGGCTTGCTCCCCCCTCATCCTGCGCGGGAGAGGGGATTCCAAGGGGGGCTTTCTCAGGACGCCGCCGGAAGGGCGTCGCGGGCCTCTTCTTCGTCGGCGTAGCGGCGGGCCAGGACGGCGCCGACCATCAGCTGGATCTGGTGGAACACCATCACCGGCAGCAGGACCAGGCCGGCGGTCGCCGGGGCGAACAGCACGCCGGCCATCGGCACGCCGCTGACCAGCGACTTCTTCGAGCCGCAGAAGACGATCACCGCCTCGTCCGCGCGGGAGAAGCCCAGGCGGCGGCTGAGCAGAGTCGTGCCGACCAGGAAAAGCGCCAGGATCGCGCAGTCGATCAGCACCACCATGCCCAGCGCCGCCGGCGGCACCTGAGTCCACAGGCCGTTCACCACCGCTTCGCTGAAGGCGATGTAGACCACCAGCAGGATCGATCCGCGGTCGGTGAATTTCAGCATCGCCTTGTGCCGCGCCGCCCAGGCGCCGACCCAGCGCCGCAGCAGCTGTCCGGCGACGAAGGGCAGCAGAAGCTGCGCCGCGATGGTCTGCAGCGTGTCCAGCGACAGCGCGCCTCCCTGCACGTTCAGGAACAGCGCCACCAGCAGCGGCGTCATCAGGATGCCCGAGATGTTGGACAGGGTGGAACTGCACACCGCCGCCGCGACGTTGCCCCGCGCCATCGAGGTGAAGGCGATGGAGGACTGGACGGTGGACGGCAGCAGGCAGAGGAACTGCACCCCGACCGCCAGGGCCGGCGGCAGCAGGCTGTGCGGCAGCGTCGCCGTCACGGCCCAGCCGATCAGCGGGAAGGCGGCGAAGGTCAGGCCGAAGATCAGCAGGTGCAGCCGCCAATGCGCCATGCCCGCCACCACCTCTTCCCGCGGCAGCCGGGCGCCGTGCAGGAAGAACAGCAACGCGATGGCCGCCTCCGCCAGCCAATGCACCCCCTGGGCGAACTGGCCCTGCACCGGCAGCACTGTCGCCAGCCCGACGGTCGCCACCAGGGCGATGGTGAAGCCGTCCATGTTCGGGCGCGGTACGCGGATCATCGTCACAAGGCTCCTTCGCGAAGTCCTCAGGTATACAGTATCCAGAAACTAGCCCTGCACTGCAGCAATATGAAAGCGCGACCATGCCGCACCCAGCTGGACGGCGCGCATGGCAGCGTTGAAATTCCTGCCTTTTTCAGAACGCTTCCACGATGCGGAACCGTATACGCAAGGGCGGAGCCGATGGCGGAACGACCTTAATCCCTTGATGACGTAAGGGTTTTCCCGGCGTCAGCTTGCCCCTTGCCTGACGCTTTGCCATACGGTAACGTATGGTCAAAGAACGGATGATTTCCCAGGGGAGCGATACGCCATGCTGTCCAACCAGTATCCCAGCCTGAACTTCGACCTCGGCGAGTCGGCCGACATGCTGCGCGATTCGGTGCGCAGCTTCGCCGCAAACGAGATCGCCCCCCGCGCCGCCGAGATCGACCGGACCAACGAGTTCCCGAACGAGTTGTGGCGCAAGATGGGCGACCTCGGCATCCTCGGCGTGACGGTGGAAGAGGAATACGGCGGCGCCGGCATGGGCTATCTGGAGCATGTGGTGGCGATGGAGGAGGTGTCCCGCGCCTCGGCCTCGGTGGGCCTCAGCTACGGCGCGCATTCCAACCTCTGCGTCAACCAGATCCGCAAGAACGGCACCGAGGAGCAGAAGCGCCGCTACCTGCCCAAGCTGATCTCCGGCGAGCATATCGGCGCGCTGGCGATGTCGGAGCCGAATGCCGGGTCCGACGTGGTGTCGATGAAGCTGCGGGCGGAGAAGAAGGGCGACCGCTACGTCCTGAACGGCACCAAGATGTGGATCACCAACGGCCCCGACGCCGACACGCTGGTGATCTACGCCAAGACCGACCTCAACGCCGGCCCGCGCGGCATCACCGCCTTCCTGGTGGAGAAGGGCTTCAAGGGCTTCTCGGTGGCGCAGAAGCTGGACAAGCTGGGCATGCGCGGCTCCAACACCGGCGAGCTGGTGTTCGAGGATTGCGAGGTGCCGGAGGAGAACATCCTGGGCGGCGTCGGGCGCGGCGTGAACGTGCTGATGTCCGGCCTGGATTACGAGCGCGCGGTGCTGTCCGGCGGGCCGCTCGGCATCATGCAGGCCTGCATGGACGTGGTGATCCCCTATGTCCACGACCGCAAGCAGTTCGGCCAGCCCATCGGCGAGTTCCAGCTGATGCAGGGCAAGATCGCCGACATGTACACCATCATGAACGCCGCCAAGGCCTATGTGTACGCCGTCGCCAAGGCCTGCGACCGCGGCGAGACCACCCGCAAGGACGCCGCCGCCGCCATCCTGTTCTCCGCCGAAAAGGCGACCTGGATGGCGCTGGAGGCCATTCAAACCCTGGGTGGCAACGGCTACATCAACGAATACCCGACCGGCCGCCTGCTGCGCGACGCCAAGCTCTACGAGATCGGCGCCGGCACCAGCGAGATCCGCCGTATGCTGATCGGGCGCGAACTGTTCAAGGAAACCGCGTAAAGCGGATCGGCAACAAGGCACAGAGGGAAAGGGACCGACCACCATGACCGACAGCATCGTCATCGCCGCCGCCGTCCGCACGCCGATGGGCGGCTTCCAGGGCGACCTCATGGGCCTGAGCGGCCCGCAGCTGGGCGCCGTCGCCATCCAGGCGGCGCTGGAGCGCTCCGGCCTGCCCGCCGACGCGGTGGACGAGGTGTTCATGGGCAACGTGCTGTCGGCCGGTCTGGGCCAGGCCCCGGCGCGCCAGGCGGCGTTGGGCGCCGGGCTGCCGAAGGGGGTGGGGTGCACCACCATCTCCAAGGTCTGCGGATCGGGCATGCGGGCGGTGATGTTCGCCCATGACGTCATCAAGGCCGGCTCGGCCAGGGTGGTGGTGGCCGGCGGCATGGAAAGCATGTCGAACGCCCCCTACCTGCTGGACCGCGCCCGCGCCGGATACCGCATGGGCCACGGCAAGGTGCTGGACCACATGTTCTTCGACGGGCTGGAGGACGCCTACGAGAAGGGCCGCCTGATGGGCACCTTCGCCGAGGAATGCGCCGGCAGCTACGGCTTCACCCGCGAGGCGCAGGACAACTACGCCATCGAGAGCCTGAACCGCGCCCGCAAGGCGGTGGAGGACGGCTCCTTCAAGGCGGAGATCGCGCCGGTGCTGGTCAAGGGCCGCAAGGGCGACACGCTGGTGGAGAACGACGAGCAGCCGGGCAAGGGCGATCCGAAGAAGATCCCGACGCTGAAGCCGGCCTTCGCCAAGGACGGCACGGTGACGGCGGCGAACGCCTCGTCGATCTCCGACGGCGGCGCGGCGCTGATCGTCACCACCCGCAGCGAGGCCGACAAGCGCGGCCTGCGCGTGATCGCCGAAATCAAGGGGCATTCCAACCACGCCCAGCAGCCGGCGCTGTTCACCACCGCGCCGGTGGGCGCGATGCAGAAGCTGTTCGAGAAGGTGGGCTGGTCGGCCCGCGACGTCGATCTGTTCGAGATCAACGAGGCCTTCGCCGTCGTCACCATGGCGGCGATGCGCGATCTGGATCTGCCGCACGACAAGGTGAACGTGCATGGCGGCGCCTGCGCGCTCGGCCATCCGATCGGGGCGTCGGGCGCGCGCATCATCGTGACGCTGCTGGCGGCGCTGGAGAAGTACGACCTCAAGCGCGGCGTGGCCAGCCTGTGCATCGGTGGCGGCGAGGCGACGGCGATCGCGGTGGAGCGGGTGTAAGGCAGTCCCGCCCGCATTCCCCCTCTCCCCGCGGGGAGAGGGCAATAACGACCAGGGAGGACCAGCATGCACCTGACCGAAGAACAGACCATGGTCCGCGACATGGCCCGCGCCTTCGCGCAGGACCGGCTCGCCCCGACTGCCGCCGAGCGCGACCGCAGCGGCGCCTTCCCCAAGGCCGAACTGGCCGAGATGGGCGAACTCGGCCTGATGGGCATGCTGGTGCCGGAGGAGTATGGCGGCGCCGCCACCGACCATGTCGCCTATGCGCTCGCCATCGAGGAGATCGCCGCCGGCGACGGTGCGGTTTCCACCATCATGAGCGTCCACAACTCGGTCGGCTGCATGCCGATCCTGAAATTCGGCAATGAGGCCCAGAAGGACCGCTTCCTGAAGCCGATGGCGCGCGGCGCGATGCTCGGCGCCTTCTGCCTGACCGAACCGCAGGCCGGGTCCGACGCCTCGGCGATCAAGACCCGCGCCCGGCGCGACGGCGACCATTGGGTGCTGAACGGCACCAAGCAGTTCATCACCTCCGGCTCGCAGGCCGATGTCGCCATCGTTTTCGCCGTGACCGATCCGGCCGCCGGCAAGAAGGGGCTCAGCGCCTTCATCGTGCCGACGGATACCCCCGGCTATCAGGTGGCGCGGACCGAGGAGAAGCTGGGCCAGCACTGCTCCGACACCTGCCAGATCGTCTTCGAGGAATGCCGGGTTCCGGCCGAACTGATGCTGGGCGATGAGGGCGCCGGCTACCGGGTGGCGCTGGCCAACCTGGAGGGCGGGCGTATCGGCATCGCCTCGCAGTCGGTCGGCATGGCGCGCTCGGCACTGGACCACGCCATCCGCTATGCCCAGGAACGCCAGAGCATGGGCGTGCCGATCATCCAGCATCAGGCCATCGCCTTCCGCCTCGCCGACATGGCGACGCGCGTAGAGGCGGCGCGCCAGATGGTGCTGCATGCGGCGAGCCTCCGCGACGCCGGGGCGCCCTGCATGAAGGAGGCGGCGATGGCCAAGCTGTTCGCTTCGGAAATCGCGGAGAAGGTCTGCTCCGACGCAATCCAGATCCATGGCGGCTACGGCTATCTCGCCGATTTCCCGGTCGAGCGCATCTATCGCGACGTCCGGGTCTGCCAGATCTACGAGGGCACCAGCGACATCCAGCGTCTGGTCATCAGCCGCGCCCTCGTTCAGTAACCGATTCAGCAATCAAGACCGCCAAACCGGGAGGAAGACGGCATGACCGTCCTGAAGAGCGCCCTCAACGCGCGCTCCGCCGAGTTCCAGGCCAACGCCGACGCCATGCAGGCGCTGGTCGACGATTTGCGCCGGAAGGTCGCCGCCATCCAGCAGGGCGGCGGGGCGAAGGCGCGCGAAAAGCACCTCGCCCGCGGCAAGCTGCTGCCGCGCGAGCGCATCCGCCAGCTGCTCGACGTCGGTTCGCCGTTCCTTGAGCTGTCGCAGCTGGCCGCCGACGGCGTCTATGCCGAGGACATTCCGTCCGCCGGCATCATCGCCGGCATCGGCAGCGTCGCCGGGCAGGAGTGCATGATCGTCGCCAACGACGCGACGGTGAAGGGCGGCACCTATTACCCGCTGACGGTCAAGAAGCACCTGCGCGCGCAGGAGATCGCCCAGCAGAACAACCTGCCCTGCATCTATCTGGTCGACAGCGGCGGCGCCAACCTGCCGAACCAGGACGAGGTCTTCCCCGACCGCGACCATTTCGGCCGCATCTTCTACAACCAGGCCAACATGTCGGCCGAGGGCATCCCGCAGATCGCCGTGGTGATGGGAAGCTGCACCGCCGGCGGCGCCTATGTCCCGGCGATGTCGGACGAGGCGATCATCGTCCGCAACCAGGGCACCATCTTCCTGGGCGGCCCGCCTCTGGTGAAGGCGGCGACCGGCGAGGTGGTGTCGGCCGAGGATCTGGGCGGCGCCGACGTGCATTCCCGCACCTCGGGCGTCACCGACCATTACGCGATGAACGACGCCCACGCCCTGGCGATGGCGCGCCGGGTGGTGTCGAACCTGAACCGCGCCAAGCACATCGACCTCGACCTGCGCGAGCCGGAGGAACCCGCCTTCGATCCGCGTGAACTCTACGGCGTCATCCCCAGCGACGCCCGCAAGCCCTTCGACGTGCGCGAGGTGATCGCGCGGGTGGTCGACGGCTCGCGCTTCGACGAGTTCAAGCCGCTCTACGGCACGACGCTGGTGACGGGCTTCGCCCACATCTTCGGCTATCCCGTCGGCATCATCGCCAACAACGGCATCCTGTTCAGCGAATCCGCCCTGAAGGGCGCCCATTTCGTCGAACTGTGCTGCCAGCGCCGCATCCCGCTGGTGTTCCTGCAGAACATCACCGGCTTCATGGTCGGGCGGAAATACGAGGCCGGCGGCATCGCCAAGGACGGCGCCAAGCTGGTCACCGCGGTCGCCTGCGCCAAGGTGCCGAAATTCACCGTCATCATCGGCGGCAGCTATGGCGCCGGCAATTACGGCATGTGCGGCCGTGCCTACAGCCCGCGCTTCCTCTGGATGTGGCCGAACGCCCGCATCTCGGTCATGGGCGGCGAGCAAGCGGCGGGCGTGCTGGCCCAGGTCAAGCGCGACGCCATGGAAGCCCAGGGCAAGCCGTGGTCGGCCGAGGACGACGAGGCGTTGAAGGCGCCGATCCGCGCCCAGTTCGAGCGCGAGAGCCACGCCTATTACGCCAGCGCCCGGCTGTGGGACGACGGCATCATCGACCCGGCCGACACCCGCATGGTGCTGGGGCTGGGCCTGTCGGCGTCGCTGAACGCCCCGGTGCCGAAGACGCCCTTCGGCGTCTTCCGGATGTGAGGGGGCGACCATGAGCGACATTCTGATCGACATCGCCGATACCGGCGTCGCCACCGTCACCATGAACCGCGGCGACGTCCACAACGCCTTCAACGAGCAGGTCATCGCCGACCTCACCGCCGCCTTCCGCCGGGTGGGCGAGGATCCGGCGGTGCGCGTCGTCCTGCTGCGCGGGGTGGGCAGGAGCTTCTCGGCCGGGGCGGACCTGTCCTGGATGAAGAAGATGGCCGGCTACTCCCACGAGGAGAATCTGGCCGACGCCATGGGCCTCGCCACCATGCTGCGCACGCTGGACGAATGCCCGAAGCCGACGGTCGCCGTGGTGCAGGGACCGGCCTTCGGCGGCGGCGTCGGGCTGGTTTCGGCCTGCGACATCGCCATCGGCGTCGAGACGGCGACCTTCGCTTTGTCGGAGGTGCGGCTGGGCATCATCCCCGCCGCCATCAGCCCCTATGTCATCGCCGCCATCGGCGAGCGCGCCTGCCGCCGCTACTTCCTGACCGGCGAGCGCTTCAGCGCGGCGGAGGCCCACCGCATCGGCCTGCTGCACGAGCTGACCGGCGCCGACGGGCTGGAGGAGGCGGTGGCGAAGACGGTGAGGAACCTGATGGACAGCGCCCCCACGGCGGTCACCGCCGCCAAGGAGCTGATCCGCTCCGTCGCCCGCCGGCCGCTGACGGAGGACGTCATGCGCGACACGGCGGAGCGCATCGCCCGCCAGCGCGCCAGCGCCGAAGGCAAGGAGGGCGTCGGCGCCTTCCTCGAAAAACGCACCCCGTCCTGGCGGAGCTGAACCAATGTCCCAAATGGCCATGTTCGATAAGATCCTGATCGCCAATCGCGGCGAAATCGCCTGCCGGGTCATCCGCACCGCCCGCCGCATGGGCATCAAGACCGTCGCCGTCCATTCCGAGGCCGACGCGCACGCCATGCATGTCCAGATGGCCGACGAGGCCGTCTGCATCGGCCCGGCTCCGGTCGGCGAAAGCTATCTGCGCGGCGACGTCATCCTCGACGTTGCCAGGCGCACGGGCGCCCAGGCCGTCCATCCCGGCTACGGCTTCCTGTCGGAGAATGCCGGCTTCGCCGCCGCCTGCGCCGAAGCGGGCGTCGTCTTCATCGGCCCGCCGATCGAGGCGATCCGCGTCATGGGTTCCAAGGCGGAATCCAAGCGGCTGATGGCGAATGCCGACGTGCCGCTGGTGCCGGGCTATCACGGCACCGACCAGGACTTCGCCACCCTGTCGGCGGAGGCCGAGCGCATCGGCTATCCGGTGCTGGTCAAGGCGTCGGCCGGCGGCGGCGGCAAGGGCATGCGGGTGGTGCGCTCGGCGTCCGAGCTGGCCGACGCGGTGGCCGGCGCCCAGCGCGAGGCCAAGGCGGCCTTCGGCGACGACAGCCTGCTGCTGGAGAAGTATCTCGGCCGACCGCGCCATGTCGAAATCCAGGTCTTCTGCGACACCCACGGCAACGGCGTCTATCTGTTCGAGCGCGACTGCTCGATCCAGCGCCGCCACCAGAAGGTGATCGAGGAGGCGCCGGCCCCCAACCTGCCCGACGACATCCGCCGCCGCATGGGCGAGGCCGCGGTCGCCGCCGCCAAGGCGGTCAACTATGTCGGCGCCGGCACCGTCGAGTTCCTCTATGAGGATGGCGGCTTCTACTTCATCGAGATGAACACCCGCCTGCAGGTCGAGCATCCGGTGACCGAGAAGATCACCGGCCTCGATCTGGTCGAATGGCAGCTGCGGGTGGCCGCGGGGGCGGAGCTGCCGCTGCGCCAGGACCAGCTGACCCGCAAGGGCCACGCCTTCGAGGCGCGGCTCTATGCCGAGGATCCGCAGCGCGACTTCCTGCCCGCCATCGGCAAGCTGGTGCGGCTGCGTCCGCCGGCCGAGAACGACCATGTCCGCGTCGATACCGGTGTGCGCGAAGGCGATTCGGTGACGATGTATTACGACCCGATGATCGCCAAGCTGATCGTCTGGGACGAGGACCGCGACAGCGCGCTGCGCCGCCTGCGCGTGGCGCTGGCCGAATACGAGGTGGTCGGCGTCACCACCAATGTCGGCTTCCTCGGCGCCATCGCCGGCCATCCGGCCTTCAGGGCGGTGGAGATCGACACCGGCTTCATCGAGCGCCACCGCGCCGACCTGCTGCCGCCGCCGGCCCCGGTGTCGGACAAGGCGCTGGCCGCCGCCTCCCTGTCGGTGCTGCTGAAGCGCCGGGAGGAGGCCCAGGCCGCGCTGCGCGCCCGGTCGGACCGCTACTCGCCCTGGCTGCTCGCCAATGGCTGGCGGCTGAACGAGGAGAACCATTACGACCTGCGCCTGATGGATGGCGACACGGTGCGTGAGGTGACGCTGCATTTCCGCGGCGACGGTTATGAAGTCGCGGTGGATGGCGGCAAGCCGATGCCGGTCACGGGCGTCAGCCTCGCCGACGGCCTGCTGACCGCGACGCTGGACGGCATGCGCACCCGCGCCACCGTGGTTCAGCAGGGGCTGGACATCACCGTCCTGATCGACGGCGCGGTGTCGCGCCTGACGCTGGACGACCCCAGCGCCCGCGCGGCGGAGCAGGAGGGCGGGTCCGGCCGCCTGAGCGCGCCGATGCCGGGCACCGTGGTCCGCGTTCTGGTCGAAGCCGGCCAGAGCGTGGAGGCCGGCGCGCCGCTGATGCTGCTGGAGGCCATGAAGATGGAGCACACCATCAAGGCCCCGGCGGCCGGCACGGTCAGCGCGGTGAATTTCGCGGCGGGCGATCAGGTGTCCGAAGGTGTTGACCTTCTGGTTCTCGACATCGCGGAGGGTTGACGATGCTGCTGCCGAAATTCGTTCGCATGGTGGAGGTCGGCCCGCGCGACGGCCTCCAGAACGAAAAGTCCATGGTGCCGACCGCGGTGAAGGTGGAACTGGTCGACCGCCTGTCCGACGCCGGCCTCACCGTGGTGGAGGCGGCAAGCTTCGTCTCGCCCAAATGGGTGCCGCAGATGGGCGACAGCGCCGAGGTGCTGGCCGGCATCGCCCGCAAGCCCGGCGTGCGCTATGCCGCCCTCACCCCCAACCTGAAGGGGCTGGAGGGCGCGCTGGCGGCCAAGGCCGACGAGGTGGCGGTGTTCGGCGCCGCCTCGGAAAGCTTCAGCCGGAAGAACATCAACTGCTCGATCGCCGAAAGCCTGGACCGCTTCGCCCCCGTGGTGGAGCAGGCCAAGGCGGCGGGCGTACCGGTGCGGGGATATGTCTCCTGCGTGCTCGGCTGCCCTTATGAGGGGGAGATCGCGCCGCAGGCCGTGGCGGACGTGGCGGAACGGCTGTTCGCCATGGGCTGCTACGAGATCTCGCTGGGCGACACCATCGGCACCGGCACGCCCTCCAAGGCGCAGCTGATGATCGCCGCGGTGGCGGAGCGGGTGCCGGTCGACAGGATCGCCGTCCATTTCCACGACACCTACGGGCAGGCTCTCGCCAACATCCTGGCGGCCCTGCAGATGGGGGTGGCGGTGGTCGACAGTTCGGTCGCCGGGCTCGGCGGCTGCCCCTATGCCAAGGGGGCCAGCGGCAACGTGGCGAGCGAGGATGTGCTGTACATGCTGAACGGTCTCGGCATCGAGACCGGGGTCGATCTGGACAGGCTGATCGCGGCGGGGGCGTTCATCAGCGACGCCATCGGCCGTCCCACCGCATCGAAGGTGGCCCGCGCTCGTGGTTGTGCGTGAGGGACACTTCGGCAACGAAGGGCCGCGCTTCCGGCAGGGGGTGCGGCCCTTTCGTATCCGGGGCGATGGCCCCTTCGCTTCCCGGCCGGGCCACCCCATATAGGGCCGGTCATCGGCCAGACGTGAACGACCGCCCGTGCGAATTCCCGACCTGAACAGCCTGTACGATGCCGGCAGCCGGCTTCTCCTGGAATCGACGGTGCGCGTCGGCGTCACCGGGTTGCGGCGGGCGGGCAAGACCGTCTTCGTCACCGCGCTGGTTGACAACCTGCTGAAGGCCGGTCGGCTTCCCTTCCTCGACGTCATGTCGTCGGGCCGCTTCCAGGCGGCGCGGCTGCGGCCCCAGCCCGATCCCGACGTGCCGCGCTTCGATTTCGAAGGCCATCTGGCCGCGCTGACCGGCCCCGATCCCCATTGGCCGGAGCCGACGCGCGGCATCGGCCAGATGCGCGTCGCCCTGCGCTACCGCCCGGAATCGGCGCTGAAGCGGGCGGTGCAGCCGGTGGCGACGCTCAACCTCGACCTCGTCGATTACCCCGGCGAATGGCTGCTCGACCTGCCGCTGCTGCGCCAGAGCTTCGCGGAGTGGAGCACGCTCACCCTGGAACTCGCCGCCCGGCCGCCGCGCGACGAGTTGTCGGCCTCCTGGCGCGGCTGGCTCGCCACCATCGATCCGATGGCATCGGCGGAGGAGGAGACGGCGCGGCGCGGCGCGGCGCTCTACACCGACTATCTCCACGCCTGCCGGCGGGCGGACACGCTGCTCAGCCTGATCCAGCCCGGCCGCTTCGTCGAGCCGGGCGACATGAAGGACGCCCCGCTGCTGACCTTCTGCCCGCTGCCGGCGCCCCAGCCCGGCGGGTCGCGGAGCCGCGGCAGCCTGTGGGCACTGATGGAGGAGCGCTACGAGGCCTACAAGACCAACGTCGTCCGCCGTTTCTTCTCCGAGCATTTCGCCCGGCTGGACCGCCAGATCGTGCTGATCGACGTGCTGGGCGCGCTGAATGCCGGCCCCGCCGGGATGGCCGACATGAAGCGGGCGCTGGAGCTGAGCCTGGAGCCCTTCCGCCACGGTTCCTCCGGCTGGCTCGACTGGCTGCTGGGCACCAAGATCGACCGCGTGCTGTTCGCCGCGACCAAGGCCGACCACATCGCCGCCCACCAGCATGCCCAGCTGCGCGCGCTGCTCGACCAGCTGGTCGGCGACGCCCGCAACGCCATCCGCTTCGAGGGCGCCCAGGTCGAGACGATGGCCATCGCCGCGCTGAAATGCACCGACAGCGTGGTGACCGAGCATGAGGGCCGGCAGCTGCGTTGCGTGCGCGGCGTGCCGGTTGGGCGCGACCGCCCGACCGTGCTGTTTCCCGGCGAGATCCCGGAGGATGCGGATGCCTTTCCGCCGGGCCGCGACCGCCCCTACAATTTCCTGGCCTTCCGTCCGCCCGACGATCTCGGGCGCGACCCGCGCGGGCTGCCGCATATCCGCGTAGATCAGGCCCTGCAATTCCTGCTGGGGGATTACCTGCTGTGACGGAGCGCGACACCGACACCGGCAAGGCCCGGAAGGGCTGGGTTCCACCGATGGAGCTGGAGATCGACCGCGCCGCTCCGGTCCCGGAGGCGGAGGAGACGGCTCTGCTGACCGGATCGGGCGACCCGGCGGAGCTGCTGCCTGCCCCGGCGGCCCCGGTGCGGACGACGCGCCGGCTCGGGCGCTGGCTGATCGGGGCGCTGGCGGCGCTGGTGGTGGTGGCGCTGGGGTTCGACACCGCCGACCTGCTGAACCGCGCCTTCGCCACCAGCCTGGTGCTGGGTTTGCTGGTGGCGCTGCTGGCCGCGACGGCGGGCATCGCCGCCGTGGCGATGCTGGTGAACGAACTGCTGTCCCTGCGCCGCCTGCGCCGGATCGAGGAGCTGCGGGCCGAAGCCGCCCATCTCGAAGTGGGCCGGCTGGAGGTGGAGGCGCCTGGCGGGCGGGCCGACCGCTTCGCCGGGTCGCTGGTGGCGCTCTATGCCGACCGGCGGGAACTGGCTCCGGCGCTGGCCCGCGTGCGCGACCATGTCACCGACGCCCATGACGAGCATGAGGTGGTGCGGCTGCTGGACCGCGAGGTTCTGGCCCCGCTCGACCGCGCCGCCTATCAGCGGGTGCTGCTCGCCTCGCGCGACACCGCCGTCGCCACCGCGCTGAGCCCGGCGGCGCTGCTGGATTTCGCGGTGGTGCTGTGGCGGAACCTGAAGCTGGTGCGGGAGATCGCATCGCTCTACGGCGCCCGGCCCGGCTATGTCGGCTCGCTGCGGCTGCTGCGCCGGATGCTCGCCAACATCGCCGTCGCCGGGGTGACCGAAAGCGCCCATCACGTGGCGGTGGAGGCGCTGGGCGGTTCGCTCGCCGCCGCGATCTCCACCCGGATGGGGCAGGGGGTGATCAACGGCCTGCTGACCGCGCGGGTCGGGCTGACCGCCATGCATCTGTGCCGCCCCATCGCCTTCGGCACCGACAACCGCCCCAGCCTGAACCGCATCAGGAAGGAACTGCTGTCGGTGCCCAAGCAGGTGCTGTGATACAGCCGAGCGTAAGTTCTGACTTACGCTCGGCTGTATGACTCGTTACGCGAGGTCGAAGACGAGCACCTCGGCATCGTCTGCACGGTCGAGCGTCACCGCCTCCTCGTCCGTCAGCGCGGCGCCGTCGCCGGCCTTCAGCAGGGTGCCGTTCAAATGGACCCGGCCGCGGGCGACCTGGACCCAGGCATGGCGGCCGGGGCGCAGGGGCAGGGTGGCGCTTTCCTCCCCGTCCAGCAGCGCGGCGTACAGGTCCACATCCTGGTGGATGGTGACGCTGCCGTCACGCCCGTCACGCGACCCGACCAGCTTCAGCCTGCCCTGCTTCTGCCCGGCCGGGAAATCCGCCTGCTGGTAGCCGGGGGTCAGGTTGTTGGCCTCCGGCAGGATCCAGATCTGGAGGAAATGCACCGGCTCGCTGTCGGAGGCGTTGTACTCGCTGTGGCGGATGCCGCGGCCGGCGCTCATCACCTGGACCTCGCCCGGACGGATCACCGATCCGGTGCCGATGGAGTCCTTGTGCTCCAGCGCGCCGCTCAGCACGTAGGAGACGATCTCCATATTGGCGTGCCCATGGGTGGGGAAGCCGGCGCCGGGGATCACGCGGTCCTCGTTGATGACCCGCAGGGCGCGGAAGCCCATATGGCCGGGATCGAAGTAATGGCCGAACGAGAAGCTGTGGTTGCTGTTCAGCCAACCCATGTTGGCGGCCCCGCGCTCGTCGCGATGGCGAATGGTGATCATGGTGGAACCCTCCCTTGCCGTTGGGTGTGTGTGCCGTTGTCTGGAGGGGAATTTGGCACCGGACGGCTTGGGGAACAATCCGACGAAATGACATTAGATCGTTGCTGGAGCGGCTACAATCTCCCGAACCAACGGCACCCCGACCGTGAACACCGTGCCGCGTCCCTCCACCGAGCGCACCGTCAGCGGATGCTCCAGCAGACGCGCCAGCCGGTCGACGATGGCGAGCCCGAGGCCGATGCCCTCGCTGCGGTCGCGGTCGGCGCGGTCGAGTTGGACGAACTCCTGGAAGATGCGCTTGCGGTCGGGTTCGGCGATGCCGCGTCCGGTGTCGTAGACCTCGATCCACAGCCGGTCGCCGCGGGTGCGGCAGCCGACCAGCACGCCGCCGGTCTCGGTGTAGCGGATGGCGTTGGCGATCAGGTTGCGGAGGATGCGCTCCAGCAGGGCCGGGTCACTGCGCACCACCGCGTCGGTCGGGACGGCACGCAGACGCAGGCCCTTGGCCTCCGCCAGCCCGGCGAACTCCGCCTCAAGCTGGTCGAGCAGCGGGGAGAGCGGCAGGTCCGCCGGCTTCGGCGTCACCGCCCCGGATTCCAGCTTGGAGATGTCGAGGATCGCGTTCAGCAGGTCGCGCATCGAGCGCTGCGCCGCCTTCAGGTCGGTCAGCAGGACCGCCGCCTTGGCGCTCTGCGGCTGGCGTTCCAGCAGGCCGGTGAACATGCCGATGGCCTGGAGCGGCTGCTGCAGGTCGTGGCTGGCATGGGCGAGGAAGCGGGACTTGGCGAGGTGCGCCTGCTCCGCCGCGGATTTGGCGGCGTGCAGTTCGGCCGTGCGCTCGCGCACCTGCTGTTCCAGCGTGGCGTTGGCCCGTTCGATCGTCTCGGCCATGCGCAGGATCTCGGTGAGCTGGCGGCGCACCTGCCGGGTCATCGGCCGGAAGATCGCCAGCGCCTCCACCACCAGGAGCAGCAGGGTGATCAGCAGGGCGGCCAGCCCCAGCCGGTGCAGGGTATGGAATCCGGCCTCGCCCTCCTCCTGGTAGAGGGCGACCATCTCCTCCAGCCGCTCCAGCAGCGGGCCGAGGGCCTGGGAGGTGATGCGCTCCGCTTCGGCCGGGTCGGGGGGCTGCCCGGCGGCCGCGGCGGCGATCACCCGGCGCAGGGCGGCGATGTGCGCGGTCACCACCCGGTCCAGCGGGTCGGACCCGCCATGGAACAGGCCGTCGGCGGGCGGCCCCGGCGGCCGGCCCTCCTCCGGCCCGGCCCGGCCGCTCAGCCGGCGGTGGGCCGCCTCGAACATGTCGGTGGTCTGGGCCAGCTGGCGGGCGAGGTCGCTGCGCACCGCCGGATCGTTGGCGGTCTTCAGCCGCTCGACCAGAAGGGCGGTCCGCTGCGACAGCATGCGCTGGCGGCCGGAGACGTTGACGACCTCCAGCATCCGTTCATGCTGGCCGATCACCCCTTCGGTCATGACGAAGCCGGCCACCGTGCCGAGCGCGATCAGCGTCAGCGCCAGGGCATAGCGCACGGTCATCCAGCGGGCCGTGTTGGTGCCGGTCGATATCATGCCTGTGCCTCGCCCCTGCCTCGCCCCTGCCTCGCCAATGTGTCGCCTCGGCGGCGATGCCCGACGGTGACGCTATGAAGCCTCGGTGAAGCCGCAAGCCTCCAGCGCCGCCCGCATATGCCGAGGAACCGGCGCCACGGCGCCGACCGGATCGCGCTTCGGGTAGAGCGGCAGCGAGATGGCGCGGGAATGCAGGTGCAGCGGCTTGCCCTCCGGCCCGCCGTATTGCGGGTCGCCGACCAGCGGGCAGCCGATGGAGGCGCAATGGACGCGGATCTGGTGGGTGCGGCCGGTGTGCGGCGTCAGCTCCAGCCAGGCCAGCCCGTCCGCCTGCCCGCGCACCACATAGTCGGTCACCGCGGTCTGGCCATCGGGCGAGCCGACGATGCGCCAGCCGCCGGTCTTGTTGGAGACCTTGGCGAGCGGCAGCTCGATCCGCCCGGACTCCTGCGGCGGCGTCCCGGCGACCACCGCCCAATAGGTTTTGTCGACCTTGCCGTTCTGGAACAGGATGCCGATCTTGCGCAGCGCCTTGGCATGGCGGCCGAGGATCAGGCAGCCGGACGTGTCGCGGTCCAGCCGGTGGGCGAGGGCGGGCGGTTTGGGAAAGCCGAAGCGCAGCGCATCGAAATGCCGCTCCAGGTTCGGCCCGCCGGCGGGACCGGCATGGACCGGCAGCCCGGCGGGCTTGTCGAGGATCAGCATCAGCCCGTCGCGGTACAGGATGCGGTCTTGGATTTGGGCAGGTGTCACGGGTTACTCATCCCCAGGCGCGGGAAATCAGGAGGTCGATGGCGGCGATGATGCGGTCGCTGTCGTCGGCGAGGGAACAGACTTTCTCGCCGAGCTGTTCGGCGCGGACCGAGGCGAGCTGAAGAGGATTCAAAATCACATCATGGCCTTCAATCACGAAAAGCGGCGTCAAGAATGGTTCCGTGCTCTGAACTTTGTCGGCCAACAACAGAGGTACGATGACCCTGCGGGCGGATGAGTCGAAACGCTGTGACTGCACGATCACAAGATATGGGATGCCCGAGCGCGCTGCGGTTGGGTTCCTATGCACATCGAATTGAGCCATCACAGGTGATCGAGATGCTCGTCGGCGAATGAGCCGTTCTTCGCGTCGAAGTCGTTCAGCGCCTTGATCGTCGCATCCAGGCGGCGTTCACGGTCGGCCTTCGCCACCTCGTCGGCCAGCAGCATTTCGACCCGCTCGGACAGGTCGCCGGGAAGGGACTGCGCGCGCTGGAGGATGTCCTCGTCCAGCGATAGGGTGACGTTCCGCTTCGGTGCGCGCCGGTCATAGACACCGTCCATTGGAAAGCCCCCTCCGATCCCGATGCGTTGAAGATAGGCGCCCCCGGTGCCGTCCGGCAAGGCGGCAGCGGAAACGGGCAGGCAGGAAAAAGGGCGCGGGGCCTTTCGCAAGGCGCCGCGCCCCTGTTCACACCGGTCAGGCCCGGATCAGGCGAGCTTCAACTCCTTGAAGAAGTCGTTGCCCTTGTCGTCGACGATGATGAAGGCCGGGAAATCCTCGACCTCGATGCGCCAGATGGCTTCCATGCCGAGTTCGGGATACTCGACGCATTCCACCTTCTTGATGCAGTCCTGGGCCAGACGGGCGGCGGCGCCGCCGATCGAGCCGAGATAGAAGCCGCCATGCTGCTTGCAGGCCGCCGTCACCTCCGGGCTGCGGTTGCCCTTGGCCAGCATGACCATGGAGCCGCCGGCCGCCTGGAACTGGTCGACGAAGCTGTCCATGCGGCCCGCCGTCGTCGGCCCGAAGGAGCCCGAGGCGTAGCCTTCCGGCGTCTTGGCCGGGCCGGCGTAGTAGATCGGGTGGTTCTTGAAATAGTCCGGCAGCGGCTCGCCGGCGTCCAGGCGGGCGCGCAGCTTGGCGTGGGCCAGGTCGCGGGCAACGATCAGCGGGCCGGTCAGCGACAGGCGGGTGCGGATCGGGTACTGCGACAGCGTGGCGCGGATCTGCTCCATCGGCTGGTTCAGGTCGATCTTCACGACCTCGTCCGACAGATGTTCCCCGCCGATCTCCGGCAGATACTGGGCCGGATCGGTTTCCAGCTGCTCCAGGAAGATGCCGTCCCTGGTGATCTTGCCCACCGCCTGACGGTCGGCCGAGCAGGACACGCCGATGCCGATCGGCATCGAGGCGCCGTGGCGCGGCAGGCGGATGACGCGGACGTCGTGGCAGAAATACTTGCCGCCGAACTGGGCGCCGATGCCCATGTTCTGGGTCAGCTTGTGGACTTCGGCCTCCATCGCCAGATCGCGGAAGGCGTGCGCGTCCTCGCCGCCCTCGGTCGGCAGGTTGTCGAGGTAGCGGGCCGAGGCCAGCTTCACCGTCTTCAGGTTCTGTTCCGCCGACAGGCCGCCGATGACGATGGCGAGGTGGTAGGGCGGGCAGGCCGAGGTGCCGAGATAGCGGATCTTGTCTTCCAGGAACTTCAGCAGCCGGTCGGGCGCCAGCACCGACGGCGTGGCCTGGTGCAGGAAGGTCTTGTTGGCCGACCCGCCGCCCTTGGCCATGAACAGGAACTTGTAATAGTCCTCGCCCTCGGAATAGATGTCGATCTGCGCCGGCAGGTTGTTGCGGGTGTTCTTCTCCTCATACATGGAGATCGGCGCCAGCTGGCTGTAGCGCAGGTTGCGCTTCAGGTAGGCGTCGCGGGCGCCTTCGGACAGCGCGGTCTCGTCGCCGCCCCTGGTCCAGACGCGGCGGCCCTTCTTGCCCATGATGATGGCGGTGCCGGTGTCCTGGCACATCGGCAGGGTGCCGGCGGCGGCGATGTTGGCGTTCTTCAGCAGGTCGAGCGCCACGAAGCGGTCGTTGGCCGACGCCTCGGGATCGTCGAGGATCTTGGCGAGCTGGGCCAGATGGCCCGGACGCAGCAGATGGTTGATGTCGGAGAAGGCAGCCTCGGCCAGCAGGCGCAGACCCTCCGGCTCGACCTTCAGGATCTGCTCGCCGTCGAACTCGACGACCGAGACGTAGTCCGAGGTCAGCTTGCGGTAGGTCGTGTCGTCCTTGGCGAGCGGAAACAGGCCGCGTGCTGAGGCGATGTCGTCGGGCATTGGGGCGTTCCTTCGTGACGATCCAACGGCCGCCATTCGCCTCCGCGTTACGCGCCCGGCCGGGCGCGCGAAGGGGGCAGGCCGCGCTCGGCCCCCCTTATACACCGCTTCCGCGCAGAGACAACCATCGGCGGGAGTAACTGTGCGCGGCGCATTGTCGTCGGCGGAAAGAGAACCGAAAGAAAAGGCCGGTACACTTCAATGGTAATACCAGCTTTTTCTTCCTGCTGCCGACTGCGGCTGTTTACGCCGCCGCCTTCACATGACCTTCCAGCGCCCCATGGGCATGGACGGCCGGTTCGGCCGGGGCGCCGGCCCATTCGCCGTGGGCGGGGATTTCCTCGCCCTTCATCACCAGGGTCAGCGGACCCAGCCGGGCGAAGTCGCCGACATGGGTGTCGTACAGCACGGTGGCGCCCGCCCCGATGGTGACGCCGTTGCCGACCGTCACCCGGCCGACCTTCATCACGCGGTCCTCGTACAGGTGGGTCTGCAGGGCCGACAGGGCGTTGATGGCGCAATGGTCGCCGACCGACACGCAGTCGAACTCGGTGATGTCGGTGGTGTCCATGTAGACGCCCTTGCCGAACTTCGTGCCGAAGATGCGCAGCACCCAGGGCAGCATCGGCGTGCCGCGCAGATGGTCGAGCAGCACCTTGCCGGCCAGGCCCCAGTACAGCACGGCCACCGCCTCCGTCCGCATCGCCCACCAGGACCACATCGGCTTCATGGTGGGAGCGTAGCGGCCCATCAGCAGCCATTTCACCAGCGCCACCACCAGCACCATGGCCGACGGAATGGCGACGCTGACCGCCAGGAACTGCCAGGCGAAGGCGCCCCAGCGCCCGTCCAGGATGGCGGGGGCGAAGAACTCCACCGCGAAGGTGCCGAAGGTGATGAACAGCATCGTCGGCATCGACAGGCTGAAGGCCTCGAACACGGCGCGGCCGAGACGGCGGGCGCGCGACGGTTCGAAGGTCCAGTTCGCCGAGACGTTGTCGAACTTCTGGCGCACCGGCAGACTGATCGGCGGGCTGCCGAACCAGGTGTCTCCGGCCTGCATATCGGCATTGGCCGGCGGCTTGGACTTGATGCCGATCAGCGTGCCGGTGGGGATGGAGGCGCCCGGCGGAACCACGGCGTCGTTGCCGACGAACACGCGGGCCCCGGTTCTCACCGGCTGCAGATGCATCCAGCCGCGGCGGATGTCCTCGTCGCCCAGCACCACCTCGTCGGCGATGAAGCATTTCTCGCCGATCTCCACCAGATCGTAGCGTCCGGCGAGGTTGGTCGAGATCTCGGCGTCGCGGCCGATCTTCGCTCCCATCAGGCGGTACCAGGCCCGCATGTAGACGGTGGCGTAGAGCGAGCTGAGGGTATCCAGCATCACCTCGGTCGCCAGCGCCACGATCCATTTGCGGACGTAGAACCAGCTGTGGACCGAATAGGAACCCGCCGCCACCTTCGGCAGCACGACCCAGCGCGCGGCGGCGATCAGCAGGACGGTGACCGCCACCAGGAACATGGCGGTCGGCCAGGCGATGGCGGGGACGTAGAACAGGTAGTTGACCTTGAACAGCCCGCCCATCCAGGCGTCGAGCTTGTCGAACAGGTAGAAGGCCGGGAAGATCGGGATCAGCGCCACCGGCGGCAGGCCGACCAGCGCCACCAGATAGACCAGCCCCTGGATGGCCCGCTTGACGGCGCCGGCGCGCGGCGCCTGGGGCAGGGCGGCGCGGTCGACCACGCCGACCTTGCGGGCGGGCGAGCCGTCCCAGGATTCGTAAGGGCCGGTGCGGGTGCCGGCGGGCAGCGCGGTCAGGTCGGCCAGCTCGGTGCCGGGGGCGACGACGGCGTCATGCCCGATCACGCAGGAGGTGCCGATATAGGCGTCGTCGCCGATCTCGATGGTGCCGATCACCAGCTCGTTGCCGATCACCTCGGCGTTGGCCAGCTTGACCTTGCCGCCGGTGCAGGCGCCGCGGCCGATGCTGACCAGATCGATGGCGCCGGATTCGAACTCGCCGATCATTGCGTCGGCACCGATCCGGGCGCCGAGCGCGCGCAGGAGCAGCCGCATCACCGGCGATCCCTGGAACCACTTCAGATGGACCAGCGCGATGAAGCGCTGGGCCAGCCACCACCGGTAATAATAGACGCCCCACAGCGGGTAGCGGCCCGGCTTGGTCCGGCCGATGATCAGCCATTTCGCCGCGATGGCGATGGCGACGGTCGCGATGTTGATGACGACATAGACGCCGAACAGCGTCGTGATCTCGCCCAGCAGCCCGGCATCCTCGCCCGACAGCAGCATGTAGCTGACGAACACGCCCAGCCACTGCACCGTCATCAGCGCCAGGATGACCGGCAGCGCCGCGGCCTGGGCCAGACCGCACAGCAGGCGGCGGCGCAGCGGCGGCGGTTCGAAGGACAGGTCGGCGGGTTCGCTCCCGCCTCCGGCCGGCGCCTTGGCGTCCAGCCGTTCGGCCATCGCCCGCAGGGTGCGGGCGCCATAGACGTCCTGCAGGGTCAGGCTGGCCAGCCCGGCGGTTTCGCGCACCGCCGACACGAAGCGCGCCGCCAACAGCGAATGGCCGCCGAGGTCGAGGAAGAAATCGGCCTCCAGCGGGATCGACTGGCCGGGGAAGACGCGGCGGGCGGCCTCCAGCAGCGCGGCCTCCGTTGGGCTGCGCGGCTCCTCCTGCTCGCCCGCGCCGGCATCCCCGGTCAGGGCCATCGCCTGCAGGGTCTTGCGGTCGGCCTTGCCGGAGGTCAGGCGCGGCAGCTCCGCCACCTGTTCGTAATGGGCGGGCACCATGTAGGCGGGCAGCCGGGCGCGCAGCGCATCGCGCAAGGCGGTCCTGTCGAGGGAGGCGCCGGGCTGCGCCACCAGGAAGGCGACCAGACGGTCCAGGCCATTGTCGGTGCGCAGCACCACCGTGGCCTGGGCGACGCCCGGCAGGTCGGTCAGAGCCGCCTCGATCTCGCCCAGTTCCAGCCGGAAGCCGCGGATCTTCACCTGATCGTCGATGCGGCCATGGAAGCGCAGGTTGCCGTCGGCATCCAGGCTGACCGCGTCGCCGGAGCGGTAGAGCAGCGGGTCGTGAAATGCATCTGGTCCGCCGGAGCGGTACGGGTTGGCGATGAACTTCTCCGCCGTCAGCTCCGGCCGGCCGAGATAGCCCTGCGCCACGCCGGGGCCGCCGATCAGCAGCTCGCCCTGGGTGCCGGGGGCGACCAACTGTAGCGCCTCGTCCACCACATAGCAGGTGTAGTTGGGGATCGGGCGGCCGATGGTGACGGGGGTGTCGGGCAGCACCTCGGCCACCGTGGCGACGACGGTCGCCTCGGTCGGGCCGTAGCTGTTGAACAGGCGCCGGCCGGGACGGCACCAGCGCGACGCCACCGCCGGCGGGCAGGCCTCGCCGCCCAGGATGACGATGCGCAGCGACGGCACGTCCTTCGGCAGCATCGCCAGCAGGGTGGGGACGGTATCCAGAACGGTGACGCCGGCGTCGTTCAGCACGTCCGCCAGCCGATCCACCTCGTCCAGCACCTGCCGGCTGGCGACCCACAGGGCGGCGCCGGCCAGATAGGGGACGAAGGTCTCCTCCAGCGACAGGTCGAAGGCGACCGAGGCGCCCTGGAAGGCGACGTCGGCGGCGGTGATGCCGTAGATGCTGTTGGCGGCGCGCAGGTAATGGCAGATGTTGCGGTGGCTGATGACGATGCCCTTGGGCTTGCCGGTCGAGCCCGAGGTGTAGATGGCGTAGGCCGGGCTGTCGGGCGTCACCCCGTCGGCGCGCAGGTCGAGCGGACGGTCGTCGTCGCCCAGCACGTCGCCGATGCGCAGAACCTGGACGCCGGCTCCGGTATCGGCCAGCGTCGCCGCCTTGGTCCCGGTCACCAGATCGATCAGGATCGCCGGGGCGGCGCAATCGGTCAGGCTGACGGCGACGCGCTCGGCCGGGGCGTCGGCGTCGAAGGGCAGATAGGCGGCACCCGCCTTCAGGATGCCCAGCAGCGCCACATGCAGATCCAGCGACCGCGCCATCCACAGCCCGACGAAACAGCCGGAACCGATCCCGCGCGCCCGCAGGCCGCGGGCGACCCGGTTGGCGCGCGCCTCCAACTCGGCATAGCTGACGCGCCGGCCTTCATAAATGATGGCGGTGCGGTCCGGATAAGCCGCGGCGGTCCCCTGCGGAATGTCGGACAGCAGCTCCTCCCGCAACAGGGACGGGTCGATCGGGCCGCTCAACGTCGGCGCGGTTCGAATGATGGACCGGGAAGTGGACGTCGTTGATTGACCGGCCGGGGCAACGTCGGTCGGGCCGTTGGCCCGCGCAGTCAGCAGAGTCACGCTGTGTCAGCCTTCCAAAAGGAATCAGCGCGGCGGCGCCGGAGAGACCCGTTCATCGGCTGGGCCCGGCGGTCGGCTGAACGCGGCGATGGGCCGCTCGCATGTTGTGGTGATGGGCGGTTAATGAATGCTTGCCGTCCGGCATGGCGAAACCCGTACCGATGGGGTATGGCAGGTCTTGGGCCTTCGAAGCGCTGCGCAAGCAACATTCGCACCAGCCGAAAGAAAGGATAAGACCTGCCGCCATCGGATACATGCGTATACATGGACGAGCGGACCGCGCCTTGATGATCCGTTACGGCACGGCGGTCAAGAGTGTCCTTTTGTATGCCTGCCGAGGCGCCAAGGCATGTGTCGGCACCATCACAGGCCCGCCGACCGACATCGACGGCGGCGTTGCCGCCCTATCCCCCCAGATGCTCCAGCGGCAGGGCGGTGCGGTAGCGCACCTGTTTCAAGGCGAAGCTGGAGCGGATGCTGGCGACGCCGGGGATGCGGGTCAGGTGCTCCTTCAGGAAGCGCTCGTAGCTGGCGAGATCCGGCACCACCACCCGCAGCAGGTAATCGGCGTCGCCGGTCATCAGGTAGCACTCCAGCACCTCCGGCCGGGCCATCACCGCCGCCTCGAAGCCGTCGAGCCGGGCCTCCACCTGCCGTTCCAGGCTGACGCTGACGAAGATGTTGACCGGCAGTTCGACGGAGGCCGGGTCGACCAGCGCCACATAGCGGGCGATCACCCCGGCCTCCTCCAGCGCCTTGACGCGGCGCAGGCAGGGGGAGGGCGACAGGCCGACCCGTTCCGCCAGCTCGTTGTTGGGCAGGCGGCCATCCTCCTGAAGGGCGGCCAGGATCTTCCGGTCGATGCGGTCGAGAGGATGCTTTGGCATCAGCTGCCGTTCCCTGTTCTGAATTGGCATCCGATGCTAAAGCCGAACCGCGGGAGACGCCACTTTGCAAGCATCTGCCCGATCACAAATGATAGGCTGGGCCAACCATAATCTCCATCCGGGAGCAGACCCATGACCGCGATCCAGCCGTCCTCCGCCGATCTCGCCTGCCTGGCCGAGCTGGAGCGCAAGGTTCTCTGGCTCGCCTCCTGGACCATCCACAACGCCAACCATGTCCGCCCCAACCTGGACGGGCTGAAGATCGGCGGCCATCAGGCCTCCAGCGCCTCGCTGTCCACCATCATGACGGCGCTCTATTTCTCGGCCCTGCGGCCGGAGGACCGGGTGGCGGTCAAGCCCCATGCCAGCCCGATTTTCCACGCCATCCAGTATCTGCTGGGCAACCAGACGCGGGAGAAGCTTGAGAATTTCCGCGGCTACAAGGGCGCCCAGTCCTACCCCTCCCGCACCAAGGACGTGGACGACGTCGATTTCTCCACCGGCTCGGTCGGGCTGGGCGTGGCGCAGACCCTCTTCGCCTCGCTGGTGCAGGATTACCTGAAGGCCAAGGGCTGGGCCGCCGGGCTGCCGGAGGGCCGCATGGTCTCGCTGGTCGGCGATGCCGAGATGGACGAGGGCAACATCTTCGAAGCCCTGCAGGAGGGGTGGAAGCACGGCCTGCGCAACACCTGGTGGATCGTCGACTACAACCGCCAGAGCCTGGACGCGGTGATCCGCGAAGGGCTGTGGGAGCGGCTGGAGAACATCTTCCGCGCCTTCGGCTGGGACGTGGTGATCCTGAAATACGGCACCCTGATGCAGGAGGCGTTCAAGGAGCCGGGCGGCGAGCGCCTGCGCCGGTGGATCGACAGCTGCCCGAACCAGCTCTATTCGGCCCTGACCTACCAGGGCGGCGCGGCGTGGCGCCGCCGCCTGATGGATGATCTGGGCGACCAGGGCGACGTCTCCCGCCTGATCGAACGCCGCAGCGACGAGGAACTGGCCCGCCTGATGGGCAATCTCGGCGGCCATGACCTGCCGTCGCTGCTGGACGCCTTCGTCCGGGCGCGCAGCCATGACCGGCCGGTCTGCTTCATCGCCTATACGGTGAAGGGCTTCGGCCTGCCGCTGGCCGGCCACAAGGACAATCATTCCGGCCTGCTGACGCGCGAGCAGATGGACGGATTCCGTGCCGCCAACAAGGTCCGCCCCGGTCACGAATGGGACCGCTTCGAGGGGCTCTCCCTGCCGGAAGCGGCGCTGGAGGAGTTCCTGCGCCGCGTTCCCTTCGCGCAGAAGGGACGCCGCCGCTACGAGGCGCCGGCCGTCGCCGTGCCCGCCGCTTTGCAGGCGCCGACGCAGAAGAGCCTGTCGACCCAGGCGGCCTTCGGCCTGATCCTGAACGAGATCGGGCGCGAACGCTCGGCGCTGGCCGAACGCATCGTCACCACCGCGCCGGACGTCACGGTGTCCACCAACCTCGGCGCCTGGGTGAACCGGCGCGGCCTGTTCGCCAAGAGCGAGATGGCCGACCTGTTCAAGAAGGAACGCATCCCCTCCACCTACAGCTGGGATTTCTCGCCGAAGGGCCAGCATCTGGAACTGGGTATCGCCGAGTCCAACCTGTTCATCCTGCTGTCGGCTCTCGGTCTGTCGCACAGCCTGTTCGGGGAGCGGCTGCTGCCGATCGGCACCGTCTACGACCCCTTCATCATGCGCGGCGCCGATCAGCTGAACTACGCCTGCTACCAGGATGCCCGCTTCATGCTGGTGGCGACCCCGTCCGGCGTCACGCTGGCGCCGGAGGGCGGGGCGCACCAATCCATCGCCACCCCGCTGGTCGGCATGGCGCAGGATGGCTTGGCCTATTTCGAACCCGCCTTCGCCGACGAGCTCGCGGTGGTGATGCGCTGGGCCTTCGACTACATGCAGCGGGATGGGGAGGGGACGCCCGGCGAGCGCAACTGGCTGCGCGACGAGACCGGCGGCTCGGTCTATCTGCGCCTGTCCTCCCGCGCGCTGGAACAGCCGACCCGGACGATGGACGAGGATTTGGCCCGCGACATCGTCGATGGCGCCTATTGGCTGCGCAAGCCGGGCCCGAACGCCCAGGTGGTGATCGCCTACACCGGCGCC